>NZ_UCNZ01000001.1:0-145067 GCF_900474245.1 Synechococcus sp. UW179B | reverse complement strand
AAAACAAAACCAACGAGATTGGAAATGGCGTGTCTGCAGTGAAGATTTCAGCCACCATCAGGTTTTGATAGCTGCATGCCTCCAAGACTTGTCATCCACGATCCACTCACTCAAGCGGGAAGCAACTGGACAAAAGCTCATAAAGCCAGGTTCACTCTGCGTGTACATAGAAAAGACTTCTGCTGTTGCTAAGCAACACTTGGGACCACAGGCAGACGATCCATAACGTGGACAAATCATGGCTTCTCTCCGTTTTTTTTATCATCTCGCTCATTGATGGTGCCAACTGAGCAAAGGATGAGATATCCACTAGAAAGCCATGAATCATGCCCATGGCCAATCACCTACTCGACCAAATCCAAGGCTTGAAGCACTTTCAAGCGAATTCCTCCGAGTTTGGCCCAAGCTCGTAAGGCCTCAGCCTTCGAGGCATAGGGCCTCCAATCATCTTCAAGAATGCGACGCTGCATATGAATCGCTACGCGTTGAACAACAGCTCGATCACTAGGACGATCGAGATAGATCGTTGTCCCGTTGAGCTCAAAATTCATATCACTCCGAATCTCTTCGCAAGGTGCTGATGTTGATGTCGCTGCTAATGACCCTAAGCCACCCTCTCAACGTCGAAATCCACTTTGATGGTGAAAAGGCCGAAGCACCATTGAAACAGGGAGGAGTGAAACCTTCAAACCGTACCTCTAACCGAACAGCCGTTAAGGAACAAAACCCAATAGATTTTTCTAAGCCTGATCGAGCCAATGACCAATCATCGCTTGTCGATTGAACAAAAGTTCCAGCTCGAAGCGGCTTTTAGAGAGATTGATGCTTGCGACGACATCGGCAAACTTCGTGAAATCACCAAAGCCATCATCACAGCCCAAGAAAATGAAAAGGCCTTCGCAAGAGAAGCTATTTCGCGAATGCGTCAAGAAATAGAAGCCCAGACAAGTTCTCATTTTGGCTTTAATCGAGCGGCTGGGTAACCAGCAGCAAATGCTGCTCCAATCCTTCAAACAGTCTTTCTTTACCAATTAGAATCGCTACAACAATCATTCCCAAACACGTTATCGACGCTGCGAAGCAAATCACCTGGAATCAAATTTTTTCCATTTCCTGATCAGCATCCACTGGATTCTATTGACTTGCCACTTTTAACATAAATCCCCATCTTTAAATATCTTGATTTACAAGATCTACAATACAGTCAATTTGCATCTCATTTTAATGGATTGACCCATCTGATCTTGCCTAGCACCAGCGCTAAACATTAATGACGTTCACGCCGGTTTGCGCAAAAAACATGACACCAAGCAAAGATTGGGGCATAAAGGGAAGACACAGCAGATGCAGACATGCCATTACCCAAATGGGAAACGATGACTGACGAAAGCCAAGCGCTGGTTAAGAAGACCGGTCTCGGGATCGGTGCCGGGCTCTTGGTGGTTTGGGTGGCTTTGGGATTCATCAAAGCCATCCTTCCGATCATTTTCCTTGGCGGTGCCGGCTACTTAGGTTGGAAGGTCCTCAACACAAAGTAGTGCTGGTTGGCGATCCAGCCATCGAGCTCCAGTGTTGGCTGAGAGGGAGCGATCGCTACGATCTTCAAGAATCAACGCCTCTCCATCTGAAGTGATATCAAAGGACTTCGACTATTCGGCCTCGATTTCATTGATGGACGTGAGGGAAAACTTACCTTTCATCGATCCCGAAAATCTCTCATCCCAAGATGTGCTGGAGGTGCTACTGCATCTCTTTCGGCAAAAGCCAGGATTTATTGACCGGGGCCATGAAATCAACAACAAAGAAACGGCCTGGGTGAATGCGTTCCTCTTTCGACTCAATCCTGGCATCGATCACGACGGCATGGAAGCGTTCGTTGTTGAGGTCATCGGCTCTAGCGTCGACCGGATGGCAAAGCTACGTTGACCATGCTCAATCCGGAATCATTGCAATTAGCAAGCCGTATTGAGGGGAATCAGATCTCAGCTTGTTTTCCCTGTTCCATTCCTGAGTGCTCTGCCCTCTCCAGTCAAAGTAGTGAACCAACAGGGAGTTTCGGCCGCATATTTCTCGCTCATACCTCCATCGCACAAGCCGAAGAACTTGCAGCCGCTGTTGTCGGTGCCATACGACTCCCCAGTGGGTGGTGTTCCGCGTTCTAGCCCCACTTCCTTTCTTTGATCTTCCGTGAACTTCTGGAAGTGGAGATCAACTTCGAACAAATCCGCGGCCTGAGCGTGGCAGAGGCCGGAGTGATTTTTATCGGCTGTTCTGGATGGGAGAAGAGGACATGCAAAAAGCCGAATTTGAAGGACTACTCGAGAAGCACGGGTCGCAAGCATGGACCTTCACGGTGAAGGAAGATCCCGAGCTGGCCGCTCAATGGCGCTCCCTTGCCCAGCTACCGGCAGCCACCTTAGGAGCTGCTGTTTGGCAGCACTATCAGAGCCATGGCTTCACCATCCCTGGGGAGCTCGGCGGTGCCAATGCCGCCCTTGCGCATCACGATTGGCTTCACGTCCTGGGTGGATACAACGTGGATGTCATCGGCGAGGTAGAGAACGCCGCATTTGGAGCTGCCAGCAGCAGCGTCCCGGGCTCAACGCTCTGGTTTTTAGGCGTGATGGCGATGTACGAGGGAGGACTCTTTGACAGTGTCGTCGCCGGCAGCCATCCGCACCAAATCTCTAGCGCGGGCACGCCGGAGCGAGTCGCCCACGCCCTGCGGCGCGGACGGGAATGCATGCAGGACCTACTCGCCATCGACTATTTCAGGGTTGCCAATCAACAGCTGGTGGACCTGCAAGAAGCCTGGGGCCTCAAAGACTGACCCTGACAGCATGAACAAGAAGGGGATTCATCTCAACCTTGAGAGAAAAAGCAATAAAATTCCAAGAAAGAAGGCCTAAAGAGAAAACTCTTCACACCTTTGATTAGCGCCTCGCTTACTCATCTCTACAACGAATAGCACCACTCAATTTGTCATCAACTATTGCCAATAAAATCTTAAACCAGAGTGAAGCCTCTTGCTTAAGAAAGGCATCCGCAAGGCCCTTACCATCAAAAACTCGTGATTTATGCCATCAGCTGCAGACCATCCAGTGATCGGACAATGTGCGTGACCTCATCACCGTTCACCCAATGAATCACGCCATCATCGACATCTGAAACTTGAAACATTGTGTTCACCATCGGATCCCTAGCTCCCCCCTCACAGAACACCACCTGTCCCATCCACCAATTGTCATCGACTTTTTGAGCCACCCGCCTCTCCGCCTGCACGATGACAAAGTCACCAGAACTAACGCTCAAAAATGCGGGAATATCCTGGCTCGCAAACGGACTCTTGCCCTGGAGAGGGTGATCAATACTCACTAGTACGCCTGAACCACTGCTCGCGTTCTAGGGCGTCTGCATCGGTTGGTCAAGCCCTTCCCAAGCCCTGCCAGACCTTGGGTTTCTGCTGAGCAACGGGATCGTTACTTCAGAGAGGAATGGTGATTGACCACTTGTTGCGCCTAAAACCCCAACGCTTCCCTGAATCCTCGGCTTTAGGGACACTGTCAAAAAGAAAACCTTTGGGGTCACCAGGGCGTTGACCAATCTCCTTGGCTCCATCCAGAGGGATCTCAGATCCAACGTAGTGATCGCCCTCCTTATGGCACAAGCGCACTGGAGACTGCGCGTAACTGGTCCAAATCCCTGTTCTTTTCACGGTGTATTGGCCGGCACTCTCCGCCCATTGATTGCAAACCCTAAGCGCAGCCTCAGGCGACTCATAGCGATTGAGAGCCTGAATGAAACTGATGCAATTGGGCACTTGCGTAATAACCAGAGCCGCCAAAAGGAGCTGTGTGATTCGACTAGAAGTCATAAAAGCTCTTGATTAGGCCACGCCTAAACCATATTGAATCTTTTTAGAGACAAGGGCAGACTCCCTAAAATTCCCAGCCAGCCCCATACCAATCCAACCGCTAGCAGATTTTTGCAAAGGAATCAGCACTCCATCAAAGAGATCAACTGCAATTACGATTAGAAGCGAATGTTTGATCTATAAATGTCCAAACGCAGGACTGGGCCAAGCGTTTGCGAGGGCGGTAGGGAAGGAGATTCGGGATAAAAACTTGCCGACCACTCGTAAACTCCCTGCCTAGGATTAATACTTGGGATCACAACACTAACAATCTCACCAGGCTTAATGGAGGGACTGAAGATAATCTCAGTGATTCCACTCTCATCATTGGACTGGAGACTTGCAAGACCCTTTTCTCCACGCTTACGCATATCATAAAAGCCAGAATAAACAGAGAGATCCTTACCCCGCCATTTCCACTTCTCAGTGCCATTAATTTGCGACAAGGCAATTCTTTTGAGATTCGCCCCAGCATCTGCGGGTAGCTCTAATGAAATAACGGGATAAGACCTCTGATAGGCATTGGAATATGAATTGTGGATCGAAATATTTCTGGGAGGACTTTGAAAAAACTCCTGACCATATAGCTCTGTCGCATGCGCGCTCAGCGGCTGAGCAAAAAGAAAAAGAAGGGGGAGCGCGGCAGCTTTATTCACGGATCCTTTTCTTTTGATTCTAGTCGGCAACATCTTTCAGGAAGAAGAATGCAGCCGCCACACAGTCGGTCGCGAGCGAGTCAGCTCCGCCTTCTAGCTAGTTCTTACAGACGCTATTGAACGAATCGAATAAGGGGGTCTCGACAAAAAGAGAGCCCAGTCAACGCGTGAAGCCATGAAGCGATTGGGGCTGCAGGGTGGTCTTAGTAACCACCGAAACGCAGCGCAAGCTCTAAAGCCCCATAACCAAAAAGGAACGTGCTTCCAAGCAGTGCCAACTCTTTTTTCGAACTTGCCATAGAAAGGAGGGAGGAACCCACCAGCAACGCTCCAAAGAATCTAAAGGGAATCTGAAGCTCCAATATTTAGAAAACTATCAATCTGGTCATTATGAGCGGCCTGTTTACTCAATTTCATGAAAAACGCTTAACAGTGAGCACTTTTAGGTCCCCGCGCAATGTTTCTATTTATCTCTAGCGAAATAAAAGTGGTTCAGCCTCCGTCGCCGGCACGCAGGCTTCACGCCCCTCCACAGCGAGACTTTTGCGGCTGAGAAAGCCTTGCTTTCTGGATTTCGCTTGGCAGACTGGGCCACCTAGCCGATTGTCCTCTTGTCAGTCGATCGCCATTTGAGAGCCGTTGCGGCCACCTCCCCAGCAGATGCAGCGCGTCTTCAACAGGAGGAGCGTCTCCGCACACCTGGCGTCATGAAAACCCTGGTGACGCCGAGAGTCAATCTGGAGGAAGGGCTACGGCAGGGCAGCCGCTGAATGAAAGGGAGCCTGGACAAAATCCATCGCGATCTTCATGGGCCTGGGGAATCGCCCATTCTGAATGGAGAAGAAAAACTTGAAGACAGGACTTCCCAGAGGCCTGGACGCTTAGCGAGCTCATTTTTCGCCTCCACAATCAGCTCGTTCTGGGTGTCTTGATCAAGGGCAAGAGTGTCACAAAGACGGGCAAAAGCCTTTTCCTCATCGGAGTTAACCGTGAATTGGTAAGCATCCCGAGAGGAGGCAATCACCATGTAGGACAATTTTGCCGTGAGAGCTCTACATTCTTCAGGGATCTCCTCCGCCAAAACCTCCAAATCATTGGGATGGCTGAAAGCTGCGGCCCAAGAGGGAATGGCGGCTTCTTTGAGATAACGCTTACTAAGAGATTCCAAGAGCTCCTGCTCCTCAGGTGCCATATTCCCGTCCGACACAGCCATCAATTTAAGGATCTGGATAACAACTCCTGCCGTACGGAGATCCATAATTACATCCATTTTAATTACCATAGCGTGGCAACTTAATATCAACAAAGTTTTCACCACTTTTTAAGTGTGCTTCGGCATTTCCTGTTCCTAAACAGCGGCTCCAAACATGCCATTGGTTCCGGTGACTAAATGCCTGATCAGCTCAATTTCGATCGACGAATGGAGAACCTCAGGGACATTTTCCTTCCAGCTAGGCTCGTTAGCTGACACGCACATCTTTAAACGAGCAACCTTTGCAATAAAACCAGGGCTAGACGGAATAAAGAAGGAAATCAATAAGACGTTGGCTTTGTACGCGCCCTAGAGGCAAGCTGGACCCGCCAACTCTGTCCTGAAACAGCCCTGAGAATGATTGCTACATAGAGAAAGCTGTTGCTGCTCGTTGATGGGAACCAAAACTGCGATCTTGGCAGCTGTGCTTTCTGCCATCGCTCCAATGCGAGTGGTGATGGCCAACGAGCCAGGGCTAAGTGCACAGGATGTTGTGCGCCGCTACAGCAAGACAGTGGCTTGCCAAATTCATGAGGAGAGACCCAGCCAGTACGCCAAGGTCCAGTTGGAGCCTGGCATTCAAGATGGTTTTGGAGCTATCTGGCTGGTGGGTTGGACTGGTGACCTGGGTTGTATGGGAGGTCATGGCACCCAACGTGTGCAGATGACCAATGGGCTGACAGGAATGGGGCACTCTCAAACAAGTGACAGAGCGGTATCTCTGGCTTGGTCCATGGGGTAACGGCCCACGTTTCAAGCGCCTGTCTTGAGACATAACCTTGACCCTGCTCTGTGGAACCGCAGTGGTAAAACACTGCAAGTCGTGATCAGCACAGACCCAATATTCACGGCCCGAGCCAAACTGACGAAATGAAACGTCTTCTACGGCTTCTTAAGCGACTGACAGGCAAAACGCAGAAGTCTCCGCTTCATACGCCTGAGGAGTTGGAGTGCTTTAAACGGGATGCCATTGAGAACCGGGGCAAGCACTACTAATGCAGGGCGCAATTGCACTGGGGCTGGTGGCTGTTCTGTTTCTTGGCCTTCAGGTTTGGTGGCTCAGCAAGGTCTTTTTAAATCGTCCACGGCAGCCAAGACCCATCGGCGATTCAAAACCAAGGGGAGCCAATTCACTCCAAAACGAACGTCATGCTCTGGAGAAGATCTTTGGGAAATCCTGAGAACCAATACAGCGCTTTCAGAGCACCCAGCCCCCACGAAGGCCCCACGAAGGCCCCAGCTAATTCAGCGCAGATCTGCTTAGAAGTAGAGAAGACTGGATCGGCACAGATGCAGCGCCTTACGCGCCGAATCAACCGATGCCGTATTGGGTGTGGTCAATCCTTTTGGAACCACGAGTGCGTGATTGAGATCCAGACGAACCCGGGCAGAGAACCACGATCCACCACCAGGCAACGATGCACGGCAAACATGATTTTGTTCACGATCCACCTTGCGCTCAATCAACCAACCATCAACGCGATCAATCGTTTGAAAATTCTGAGCAAGGGCTGATGTTCCCATCAGCGAAACAAGCAGCAAGAGGCATTTCATACAACAGAAGACACTCGCATCGACATTGACATGGGTGAAAGGATGAAAAGCAACGTGAGCAACATCACAGCAGAGCTTGATACCTGTCATCACAGAAGCCATGGATTCGAGAGATGGTGAATCCATCGAACCCATCTCGCTTCCATGAACTTCACTCTCCCTGGCTTCGAGTCCTGGAACTTCCAAATCGTGTTTTATGGAAGCGTCCTGATTCTTGAAGCATTCCGTGATAGCGAAACGCTAAGCACCGTGCTTCAGCCAATGGACGACACACGCAAGGCCGCTCATGGATTGATCAACGCGCCAAGCTGCACCCTGATCGGACATTAAGGCGGAAGCCAAGCATCCTCGATGTGATGCCAAACTCGTACTTTTTGAGTGCATTTGTTGAAGCAGAGATAGCTTTATGAATGGAAGCGTCTAAACGTCACTTCCATTCAGCTTTGCGGCCAAGACCAGATCGGCTTGCGTTAGGCCATCAATCTTATGGGTGTCAATCAGCGCTTCCGCATGTGCCCAGCCCAGGGAAAACCCAACATGGAGTCCCCTCCTTCCGTAGCCTCAAGATCAAGAGACGTTGACGCATGGACGAAGACAGCAGAAAGGCCAAACGAACGACTTTTGCCTGGGTCATCGGAGCCAACGTCGCAGCATGGGGTCTCTACTTCGTTCTAACGAAAGTTGTGGGGATCGATTTTGAGATGATTCGCCAGGCCAACTACGGCTGACTCAGGAAGAAGCGCTTGGCGGGCTGCTTAGAACGTACTTTTAGACACACAAATCCTTGGCGTCGTCACAGAAGGTGAACAAGTCAGCATTTATTTCTAATTAGATGTTTGGCCTCTTCAACAAAAAGCCTGGGGTTTGCAATGTGCTTGGTGATTCAATCACCCTTCGCCTAACGGCAGACCAGACCGATGGCAAATACAGCGTTGCTGAGTTTGCGACACCTGGTGGCATTAGACAGCCCCCTCACACCCACGACTGGAATGAAAACTATGTGGTTTTAGAGGGAGATCTAACCTGAATATTGGTGGACATCCAACCATCGTTGCCACTGGCGAATCCTATTTAGTGAAAGCCGGTACTGCTCATGCGCCAACGCCTAATGGCGATCTCTGTCGCTACGTCATGATCGGCCAACCTGGCTGGGATGACATGAACTAGGTCGTCGAGATTGTAACCAAGGAGGGCGTCAAGATCGCAGCGCCCAAAACCAGCCAGAGGGAAACGCTTCACACCGCGCTTGGGAATAAAAAAGAGACTCAGCTTTTGCTGAATCCCCTCAAGCCATAACGCCCCCTGCTGGATTCGAACCAGCGACCGACTGCTTAGAAGGCAGTTGCTCTATCCAGCTGAGCTAAGGGAGCATCAGGCCATTTTGACAGTTGGCGTACACCACCCCGCTTAAGCTTGAAAGCTGTGCGGTACAGACGATGGCCCCCAGCCGGCTTAACGACAGCCACAAGCAGGAAATTGTGGAGCGGTACCGCGCTGGAGAAACAAGCGCTCATATCGCGGCAGCCTTCGGATGCAGCGCAAACACGGTGAATCGCACCGTTCGGTCTTTGTTAAGCGCTGATGAATACGCCGAGCTCAAAATCCAGCGTGCTGCCAAAGGGACGGGTTTAGAGAGCTCTGCTTCAGAAAGCAGCGCGCCTGACTCAGCACCAAGCACCAACGCGGAGGGCAGCGAAGAAAGCGTGGGGAGTGAAGCTGATGGCGATGCTGTTGAAGATGAAGATGGCAATGGAGATGGTGATGGCCAAATCCTCGCGCTCGATGATGCCGAAGATTTCGGTGGCGCCGATCTCGACGACAACGAGACCTTCAACACGGACGACGAAAATGTTTTCCATGAGATAGCCGTGCTCCCGGTGGACCTTCCCCAGGTCACCACCCAAGAAGTGATTTGCCGGCCCTTTGCCTCTGAACTTTTGCCAGACAGCGTCTACATGCTTGTCGACAAAACGGTGGAGCTTGATCCTCGGCCACTCAGTGAGTTCCCTGAATTGGGCCTCAGTGACCCCTTAGAGCAGCAACGCCAGGCTTTATGCCTCTATGCAAGTCCACGTGCTGCCAAACGCCAATGCGGCCGCAGTCAGCGGGTGATCAAAGTGCCAGACACCCAAGTCTTTGAGCAAACATCGTCCTACCTGCTTGCTCGTGGCATCACGCATTTAGTGGTTGAGGGATCCCTCTTTTCACTCAAGTCCTGATTCAGCGGTCTGGGTCTGAATCAGGCGCTGGCGCCAACACCGCAGCCACACTGCCACCGCTGATGATTCCGAGCACCAAGCTGACGCCAACAATGAAGCCGGAGGGAAGGGGGGCAGACCGACCAACGCCAAGGTTGAGGCGATAGCGATCATTCAGATTTTGTGCACCAAGGCAGAGCACTAACAGCAGCGTTAGCCCACTCCCCAAACTCAACAGCAGCAGTCGTAGCCGGATCAGCATCGCAATCGCTTTTGACTTGATCAGTCTGACGGTTCGCTCACTGCGTGAAGTAACGCATAAAGCTCCCGTTTCGAACGTCCAATCCGACTGGACAACAGCTTGGCCGCATCCTTGGCACTCATCCCCTCGGCGGTGAGTGCCAACAACTGCTCACAGCACTGCGTGTCGCTTAAGGCTTCGATCTCGAAGGGTGGGGCTCCTCCCAACACCACAGTGCATTCCCCCTGGGGGGGGTGCTCTTGAAAATGCATCCGCGCCGCGCCAACGGTTGGCCCCACCTGTTGCTCATGCCGCTTCGTGAGTTCTCGAGCCACTTGTAACAGTCGCTCCTCACCGCAAAGCTCAAACAACTCTTCCAGCAGTTGGCACAAACGATGAGGGGCCTCATAAATCACGCTGGTGCGCTGCTCCGTTGCGATGAGGGCCAGTCGGTCCCGGCGTTCTCTGCCTTTGGACGGAAGAAACCCCTCGAAACAAAACCGGTCGGTAGGAAGCCCGCTGCTCACCAGCGCCGTCGTCGCCGCGCAAGGGCCAGGAATAGAAATCACCTCACAGCCAGACGCACGCGCAGCAGCGACCAAGTCCTGCCCAGGATCACTAATTCCTGGCAAACCGGCATCACTGATCACCGCCACGCTGCGGCCCTCTTCCAATTCCAGCAACAACTGGGGAATCCGCGTGCGGGTGTTGTGCTGATGGAAGGAACACCGTCGAGCCTCTGAACCGATACGGCTCAGCAGCTGTCCGCTGTGCCGCGTGTCCTCGCAAGCAATGGTGTCCACAGCGATCAACAGATCACGCGCACGAGGCGACAGGTCACCGAGATGGCCAATCGGAGTCCCTACGACATAAAGGACGCCAGCCTCAGGTTCAGCGCGTTGCTTCACAATGGCTCCGCCCAGATCAAACCATGATGCCGAGCTCGCCGACCCTTCTTGCCGGTATCAACCTGGAAGATGTTTTAAAGGTTCTTCGCCCCCTCAGCTGGGGGGCTGCCGACATCCTGCGCGCCTATGCCCGTGGAGAACAACCACCCCACGGTTTTTCGAAAGCCCTGAGCGTTGACAACGGCGGAGAAGGTCCCGTGTCCGCCGCTGATCTTGCCGTCAATCAATGGCTCCTGGATGGCTTAAAACAATCCTTCCCCAGCGCCGCTTGGACCCTTCTCAGTGAGGAAACAGCCAAAGAACAACTGACGGAGGGGCAACCCTTGGCGGCGGATTGGCTATGGATTTTGGACCCACTCGATGGGACCAAGGATTTCCTCCAAGGCACAGGGGAATACGCCGTGCATCTGGCCTTGGTGCATCAGCAGCGGCCAGTGCTTGGGGTGGTGCTGCTTCCAGAGGCGGAAGAGCTTTGGATTGGTGTCGTGGGTGAGGGGACATGGTGCGAAAACCGCTCCGGAGAACGATCGCCGGTTCGTTTCAGTGAGCGAAAAGTCACCCATGAGCTCATCTTGGTGGCAAGCCGCAGTCACAGAGATCAGCGACTTGAGCAGTTGATTACCGCCCTGGAACTTGGCGACTCCAAGGCCGTGGGCAGTGTTGGCTGCAAAGTGGCCACCATCCTTCGCGGCGAAACCGATTTATACATTTCCCTCTCTGGGAAAAGTGCACCGAAAGATTGGGATATGGCCGCTCCAGAAGCCGTGCTACTCGCAGCTGGAGGTGTCTTCACCCATGCAGACGGCAGAGAGCTCACCTACAACACCGGCGATGTTCGCCAGGCAGGCTGTTTGATCGCTAGCCATGGAAAAGCCCATGCCACTTTGTGTAAGAAAGGGGCACAGGCCATGGAAGTAATTGATCCCGGTTTTCAGGTCTGAGCCTGGGCGGGCGCCTCTCAGGAGAGGGGCGCTACGGGTGTCGGAGCGGGTTGTGAGTCAGGAGACTCGCCGTTCTGAGGAACGCCACGCAGGGTGAGATTGATACGGCCGCGATTGTCAATTTCACGCACGCGCACCGTGACTTCATCTCCCACCTTCACCACATCTTCAACCTTTTCGACCCGTGCCTCAGAAAGCTGTGAGATGTGAATCATGCCTTCTTTGCCGGGAAGAATTTCCACAAAAGCTCCGATCGGAATGATGCGGGTAATGGAGCCCGTGAACACTTCGCCCTCATTCACCTTGCGGGTGAGGCCTTCAATGATCTTCTGAGCTTCCTCTGCCGCAGCACCGTCATGGGAGGCAATGGTGACAATGCCACTGTCCTCAATGTCGATCTTGGTGTTGGTTCGCTCCGTGATGTTCTTGATGGTGCGACCACCAGGGCCGATCACAGTACCGATCAACTCAGGATCAATGCGGAAACTCAGCAAACGAGGGGCGTGAGGAGAGAGACCCTCCCGTGGGCTTTCAATCGCCTCCATCATCTTTTCGAGGATGTGAAGACGTGCAGGGCGAGCCTGATTCACCGCATCAGCCACGGTGCTCACAGGGAGACCCGTGATCTTCATATCCATCTGCAGAGCAGTAATCCCCTTATCAGTACCCGCCACTTTGAAGTCCATGTCGCCAAGGAAGTCTTCAATGCCTTGGATATCAGTGAGGATTTTGACCTCATCACCCTCCTTAATCAGGCCCATGGCCGCACCACTCACAGGAGCCTTGAGAGGAACGCCGGCATCCATCAGAGCCAATGTGCTTCCACAGACGGAACCCATCGAAGTGGAGCCGTTGGAGCTCAACACTTCGCTAACAACACGCACCACGTAGGGGAAGGTGTCTTTCGCAGGAAGGACGGGCACGATGGCGCGCTCGGCCAAGGCACCGTGACCAATCTCGCGGCGTCCAGGAGAGCGCATGGGACGGGTCTCACCGACGGAGTAAGCCGGGAAGTTGTAGTGGTGAAGGTAGGTTTTTTCGTTGCTTGGATTGAGATCATCCATCTCCTGGGCATCACTTGGGGTGCCGAGGGTTGCGGTCGACAGCACCTGGGTGAGACCGCGCTGAAATAAACCGGAGCCATGCACGCGCTTCGGAAGCACTCCCGCAGCGGCGCTGATCGGACGCACCTGATCAAGGTTGCGACCATCCACCCGTTTGCCGTCCTTAAGGATCTGCTGGCGCATCAAGGTTTTGGTGAGCGCTTTGAAACTGTTCGGTAGGGCCTTGCCGTTGGCACTCACCGCGACGCGGACGGGATCAGAGTCCTTGAGACCCTGAATCGTTTCCGCCGTTGTGCTGCGAATGGCATCCAGCTTTTCGTCACGCTCAGCCTTGGTCTGCTCAAACTGGCCGAGCACCTCACCAATCGCCTTGCTGCAAGCTTTCTCTAAATAGACCGGCAGCGTTTTGTCTTGCTCAGGAGCCTCTGGAATCACTTGCTCGATCCCAGCCTCTTTCAGGATGGATTGCTGAGCTTTGATCAACTCAGAGACGGCTTCATAACCAAAGTCGATCGCTTCAATCACATCTCCCTCAGGGAGCTGATTCGCGCCGGCTTCCACCATCACCACACCTTGAGGAGTGCCAGCGACAACGAGGTCTAGATCGCCACGCTCAATCTCCCGATAGCTGGGATTAAGGACAAAATCATCACCGAGCAGAGCGACGCGAACAGCGGCCATCGGCCCATAGAAGGGAATCTTTGCCAGCAGGGTGGCCATGGAGGCACCCGTCACGGCGAGGACATCAGCTGGAACCCGTTCATCCAGAGACATGCAGGTTGCAACGATCTGCAAATCGTCCCGCAGCCAACTTGGAAACAACGGACGCATCGGCCGATCGATGAGTCGGCAAATCAGCGTGGCTCGCTCAGGGGGGCGACTCTCACGCCGCATAAAACTTCCAGGAATCCTGCCTGCTGCGTAGAGACGCTCTTCGTAATCACAGATCAGCGGAAGAAAATCAATTCCGTCTCGACCTGTGGAGCGTGTAGCCGTGACCAATACGGAGGTATCCCCGCACTCAATCATCACCGAGCCGCCGGCTTGAGGGGCATACCGCCCAGTGGTCAGCCGTATCTCCCGACCGTCAAAGGAGATCGACTGCGTCTGACCTTGCACGTTGGTTTATGTCTTTCTGTCAATTCTGATTCTTACATTTGGGCGGAACCCATTGCTGGGGTTACCCGGTTAGATCCACAAAATCCAACAGATCCGTCGCCATAAAAAAGCTCAAAAAAAAAGAGGTGATGACTCACCTCTTCGTCGAATCGATTGGAAGAGAGTGAACTCCAATCACCAGCTGGACTTCACAACACCGGGAAGTTCACCCTTGTGTGCACGCTCACGGAGCTGGTTACGACACAGGCCAAAATCGCGATACACGCCACGGGGCTTGCCAGTTGCCCAGCAGCGATTGCGCACACGGTTGGGGGCGCTGTTACGAGGTAACCCTTGAATCTTGCGATGGATCTCAAGACGCTCCATAGGATCCTTAGCCGCATGAAACGCAGCCATCAGGGCTGCGCGCCTTTCCGAAAAGCGCTCAACTATCTTTTTCCGCTTCACATCGCGGGCAATCATCGACTTCTTGGCCATGCAGCGAGTTCAGATCGGACGTCTTGATCCCTCACTCTATCTGTTCATTGACCAAGCAAGCGCTGAACAACCGTGAGTTGACTGGTATCGCGCACGATCAGAAGCACACTCAGGCCAACCACGAGCAAAAAACTGGATTGCATCACAATCAGCTGAAAGCGCTCTGGGATCGGCCGTCCGCGCACTCCCTCCAAAAGGATGAACACCAACTGCCCTCCATCAAGAAGGGGCAATGGGAGGGCATTGAGCACCGCGAGGTTGATCGAAATCAACGCCATGAACAGGGCGAGGCCACTTCCGCCCTGACTGGAGAGTTGGGCGCCCATCTCCACGATCTTGACCGGCCCACTCACCTGCTGAGCTGTCGTTCCAAAATCAGTGAACAAGGCTCCATATCCGGACACCGTGCGTTGCAACAGTCCAGAGAACTGCTCTGATCCACTTGCGATCGCTTCACCCAAGCCATGGACAGCGCGCGTGGATCCACTGAAGTTGGCCTGGAGCTGGGCACCGATGCGTCCTTGGCCTTGATGGTCCTCCGGAGTGAGCGCAATCACTCGAAGCGATCCATTTCGCTGCACCTCAAGGGAAAGAGCTCGAGAGGGGTTATCGCGAACGGGCGTCACGGCGTCTTTCACGGCCTTCTCGCCACGACCCAGGGACAATCCCTCGATGCTCAAAATTTGATCACCGGGTTGCAAGCCTGCTTTCTCAGCGGGTTCACCCGGCTGAACAGCCATCACCATCACCCCAGGGTCAGGATCGCCTGGCACTCCTACCAGAGCGGTATGGCCGACGAGAACCAGCCAAGCCAGCAACAAATTGGCCAGCACCCCTGCACTAATGACCAGGGCTCTCTGTGGGATCGGGCGGTTGCGAAGAAGGTCAGGGTCATCCGCAGGAATGGGACTGTCTTCCTCGTCGTCGGGGAAGGACACGAAGCCACCAAGAGGAAGGGCGCGCAAGGCATAGGTAACACCTCCACGCTCGAGTTTCCATAAGGCAGGTCCAAATCCAATCGAAAATCCATTCACGCGGATGCCCTGAAATCTGGCCGCAAGAAAGTGACCAGCCTCATGGATCACGATCAGCAGCCCCAGAACCAACAGTGCTGCCAGAACGTTCATATCGGATCCATTAATCGATTCATTCTGGCTGGAGACGATCGCAACCGAAGTACGGAACCAAAGCCTGGGGAAGCTTCACGCTCCCGTCTGGCTGTTGCCCGTTCTCAAGCAGAGCCGCCATGGTGCGGCCAATCGCAAGGCCACTGCCATTGAGCGTGTGAACCAACCGTGTGGTCTTGCCATCTTTCGTGCGGATGGAGGAACGACGAGCCTGGAAATCGGAACAGACACTGCAGCTGGAGATTTCCCGAAACGCACCTGCACCTGCCAACCAAACTTCGAGGTCATAGGTGCGGGCGGCGGAGAAACCCAGATCCCCCGTACAGAGCTCAAGCACGCGATAGGGCAGCTCCAGAGCCTGAAGCACGGCTTCGGCGTCGGCGGTGATTTGGGCGTGCGCTTCTTCAGAGCGCTCGGGATGAACGAACCAATACAGCTCAACTTTGTTGAACTGATGCAAGCGAATCAGCCCCCGCGTATCCCGTCCATAGCTACCGGCTTCCCTGCGAAAGCAGGGGCTATAGGCCACGTAGCGCAGGGGCAATTGATCCGAAGGAATGATTTCGTCGCGATGCAGCGAGGTGAGCGGAACCTCTGCGGTGGGTGTCAACCAGAGGTCATCCTCCGCGCAACGGAAGCTTTCTTCAGCAAATTTGGGCAGTTGACCTGATCCCATCAGGCTGGCGCTGTTGACCAAAACCGGAGGAAGCACTTCGCGGTAGCCCTTCCCCGTGTGCAGGTCCAGCATGAAGTTGATGAGCGCTCGCTCCAGCCGAGCGCCTTGCCCAAACAAGGTCACAAAGCGACTTTGGGCAATTCGGACAGACCGCTCCGTATCGAGCAAAGACAGCTGGTCGGCGATTTGCCAATGCTCAATCAGTCCGTCTTCAACCCGGGGATCACCCCAGCGACGAACCTCTTTGTTGTCGTCTTCGCTGCGACCGTCTGGACACGCCTCTGACGGCAGATTCGGGTAGCTAAGGAGTTCCTCACGCAACCGTGCCGTGAGTTGCTTCTCCTCATCCTCGATCACGGCAACCTTCTGCTTGATTTGGTTGCCTTGCAGGCGAAGTTCAGCAACTTCAGTCCCTTTTGGATCGGCCCCGGCTTGAAGGCGCTGACCAACCTGTTTGCCAATGCGGTTGCCCTCGGCTTGAAGGCTGCTGCGACGCTCCTCGAGATCGCGTTGCTGCTGTGCAATCAGCTGAAGACCTGTGAGATCAACATCCATCCCCCTCCGTCCCAACTCACGGGAAATCAGTTCGGGGTTGTCACGCACCAGGCGCTGGTCAAGCACGGAAGTTCTGAAGAGGGCAGGCTGAAAAGCCTACGTCTCGGTTCAGATCAAATGATCAACGTTCCTAGAGAACCTGTCCAACCATCACCGCGGCAACAGCCGAGAACAAGGTGATGCCGAGGGCTGTAATCGGATTCTGCCCCTGAGCGACCGCAACGGTTGTAATCACACCGGCACCAAGACAGGCAGCAGCGAGTTGGGTGGTGAGATCCGAAAAACGATTCACGGACAAAGGGGCGCTATTGACGAAACATACGGAGGTCGCCAAACCTTGTCTGGGCCCATGCCCCTGGTTCGTTACGCCCTGTCAGGGTTCGTTACCAGTCGCAATGAAGCTGGACGCGCCCGGCCGCTACTCGCCCATTGCTTCAGACCTTCCAATTGTTCTTTGGCGGTACGCGACAGAGGAACCAGTTGAGCCGCAGCTTGAATCAAATCGGACTCCGCCAATTCACGGCCTTCCGCAAAGGCCAGGTGCATGGCTTCAATCACCGTTTGCTCGAGCTCTGCTCCGGAGTACCCCTCCGTCCGGTCGACGACGGTTTCAACGGGAAGGCGCAGCCCTGGCCGTCTGCGACCGATGTGCAATTCCATGATGCTCTGACGTTCAGAGCGAGCGGGCATATCGAGGAGAAAAATCTCATCGAAGCGGCCCTTTCTGAGCAGTTCAGCGGGCAGCCGATCCACTCCATTGGCGGTGGCCACCACAAACACTGGAGATGTTTTCTCCGCCATCCAGGTCAGAACGGTGGCCAAGACCCGCTGACTGGTTCCGCCATCGCTGCGGCCGTCACTGCCAAATCCTTTGTCGATTTCATCAATCCAAAGCACACAGGGAGCCATCGCTTCAGCCCTTTGAATCATTTCGCGCGTGCGTGCTTCGCTCGCGCCAACGAGTCCGGCAAAAAGCCGACCCACATCCAAACGCAGGAGGGGCATGGACCAGCTGTGGGCGATCACTCGCGCCGTAAGCGACTTACCTGTTCCCTGCGGCCCTACCAAGAGCACACCCCGAGGGAGGGGCAAGCCAAAGCGCCTGGCCTCATCACTGAAGGCACGGTGGCGCTGCTCGAGCCACTGCTTGAGAGCTTCCAGCCCACCAATATCGGAGGGGGTGGCGTCGGTAGGACAGAACTCCAGCACTTCGCTACGCGCCAGGGCGAGACGCTTCTCCTCCAGCACATCAGCAAGGTCCTGGCGGCCGAGCTCGCCGCGCTGAGCCAACGCCTTCGCCGCCACGTGACGCACCCGTGATTCACTCAATCCACAGCAGGCATGGGTGAGCTCCTCAAGCACCTCGCTATTGAGGGGCGATCCTGTTGCCTTCGAAATATTGCCAAGCAGGGTCATCAACTCCTGTTCTTGGGGAAGGGGCAGGTCGAGCAGGGTGAGGGCTTCTTCTAAATCTGGGGGCGGCGTCCAGCTGCCACAACCGAGCACAAGGGTATGAGGGCGTCCACGCAACAAACTCGTGAGATTGCGCAGCATGCGGGCGATCCCCGGGTCATCGCAAAAGCGATGCACATCCTTGAGCAGAAACAGCGTGGGACTGTTGCCATCGAGATCCTGCAACCACTGCAGAACAACCATCGGCTGACGAGCTCCGAGTCCCTCGCTGCCAAGGACACCTGAAAGGCCACTCACAAAGTCCCATGACGCCAGTCGCCGGCCTGGCAAGCGTTCGGCCGCTTGACTCAAAAGAGATTCAACGCGCTCCTCCTCGTGGCTGCGAATCCAGATCAGAGGAGTGCCGGCGCGAATGAGCAGATCGAGTTCTTGGGCCCACTGTTCAGTCACGGGATACCTCCGACTCCTCGCCGACGTCAGCGCGCAGGTTCAACAGTGCCTGCCAGCGCGGATCGGCCGCGGCCGACAGCGAAGCAGGGGGCTCTTGGTTGGCCGCTTGAGGCATGCCTGAACAGTCATCACCGCAAAAATTGACGGCTGGAATTTGAAGACTCAATTGCTCGAACACCCATCGCTCTGGTTCAAAGCTGCCCCTTGGATCAAGGCTTTCGACAAGTCCATCCACTGAAGACGCATCGAGGCCCTGCTCAGCCATCGCCTCTGCAGCTTCAGGATCGCCAAGCCAGATCAGCTCATTCACCTGCGTGGACAACTTGCGGTTGAACTGCTTCAGACAGCGATCGCAACAAAGGCAAACGATGGTCTGAGCCGAACCGGAAACCTCGAGAATGTTGCCGCGGTGCTCGGCCTGCAGATTGCCGCGAACAGGGGTTAGGGAGGGAAGCTCATCCAGTTGGCCCTCGAATTCCCAATCACGAACAGACCCAAGAGCTTGCAGCTCGCGAAGGGGAACGGGCTCGAGCCCAGGAATCATTTGTTTCCGCCTTTGGGCTCGAAGGGCATCCGACCAGAGCTGGAGCCACCACCCGCAGAGGCCGCTGCAGGCTGGGAATTCTTCAGTCTTTGATCATCAAGGATCGACTGAAGGTTGTCAGGCAGAGCCTCACGCGTAAGCAGGAACGTTTGCAGGGCTTGGAAAATATTGGCGATCACCATGTAGAGCAAAACACCAGCAGGGAGTGGGAAGAACAGGAACATCCCCGTGATCATCACTGGAGTGATCTTGTTAGCCGTTGACTGCTGGGGGTTGGCGGGCATCCCCATGCCGGAGAGAAGCTGAGACGCAAACAGGCTGAGACCGAAGGCACCAATCAGGATGGCAATGTCCCAATTGATCGCCCCCTCGGTGTAAAAACCAACCTGACCGAGGGCCTTGATGAACAAGAAGCCGCTGCGGGCGGCCAAACCGGTGATTTTTCCTTCAACCGTTGCATCGCCGGTCGTGAGAGCCGTAATCGTTCCCGTCTCACTCACGCTGACAACGCCCTCTCCCTTGGTGACCGTCCAATTGGGAAGGAATCTTTGACCGTTATCAACACCCGAAATCACATCGCGGAAACTCTCTCCACTGCGCGTCTCGAGCTGAATCGTGGCGGAGTCTCCAGCCCCGATCTTGGTGCCGCCGGGAAGGCTCGCGATGATGGGGACGTGATTCGTTTCTGTAATGAAGATCGAATGGCTGGCGCTGGTGAAAGGCTTGGGCTCAACAGCGGCAATCTGATCGGCGGGAAGCACCTTGAGATTGAGGGTGTAAGGCACATCCGCGAAGGGTGATCCCCGCAACGTCGCAAACAGCGCAAACAAGATGGGCATCTGAACGAGCAGTGGCAAGCAGCCCGCCAGAGGACTGCCGAACTCCTTCATCAACTTTCCGAGTTCGGCTTGTTGCTTTTGGGGATCGCTTGCGTAGCGGGCCTTGATCTCAGCCTGACGCTTCTGCATCACAGGCTGGGCGATGCGCATGCGCCGGGCGCTACGAATCGAGCCTGCGCTGAGAGGAAACAAAGCCAGGCGAATCACCACCGTGAGGGCCACGATCGCCAAGCCATAGCTTGGAACCAATCCGTAGAAAAAATCCAGGATTGGCAGCAACAGATTGTCGGAGATGTACCCGATCACAATGGCGTTCCGAGTGATTGATGAATGTTGTTGCCAGTGTGCAACAGCACAAGGGCTTCTGTGGAAATTCGCTTGAGGCGAACACCTAACTCAGGCCGCGAAGCCCTTGTTGTCTTCCTCCTTCGCACTCGCATTGTCACGTCGGGCACGGATGCGCTCTTCGATGAAAGCCTCGAGCTCCCGGAACCGTGGGACGGAGCGCAGCTCCAGACGTGATCCGTCTGTCAAGACAAGAACCATGTCTCCCCAGGCGCCAAAGCCGCGGGACACGCTGCGGACTTCACGCACCTGACTGAAGACCACCTGACTGCGATCCCGTCCCATCCAGCCGCCAGTGACCGAAATTCGACGGGTGGTGATGTTGAAACGCAACCAAACCGCGCGAACAATCGCTCCAACCGCAAAGGGCAGACCGATCAGTGTCAGCCCAAGCAACAGATTAAAAATCAAATCGCCGCGAGCTGGACCCCCTTCGTAGAAGGTCTCTTCTTGGATGGACGTTGGCATGGCTAATACCCCGCTTGTTGGAGCAATCTGTCGCATTCTTCCAGGACGGGGGCATCTTTGGCCTCTGCGCCGGGTTTAAGACTGATCAAAACCCAGGTGTTGGCGTGCTGAAACGACTGCTCAAAATGTTCACGCAAGTGGTCATGCAGCAGGCGTCTGAGCCGATTGCGGACGACGGCCCGTTTGCTGACCTTGCTACTGACGACCACAGCGCATCGACACACCGCCGTTGCTCCCTTCTCCTCGACAGGGCGACACTCCCTACGCAGAAGCCTCGGCATCGCCGAGGCTTTACGCAGGGTCATCAACGAGCCGTGGAAGCGCTGACCCCTGCGATGCAGATGATCGAAACAGCGGTGACCGCGCAATCGCATGGACGTCGGAAGCACCATCGAATTCGTTCAAACGTCACCCCCTAAAGGGGTTAAGCGTTGCTGATCAAGCTCAAGCAGCCAAGCGTGAACGTCCACGCTTGCGACGGGTCCGAATCACGCGACGGCCAGTGTGAGAGCGCATGCGAACACGGAAACCGGAAACGCGTTTCCGCTTACGGCTGGTGCCACCAAAAGTTCGTTTGGTCATGGATTCACTCTGGCGCCCAGCCTTTCATCAGTAGAAGAGCTTATCAGCCAATGCTTAGTCGATACTGAAGTTCCAGCTCCCCAAATAGCCGGCCACAGGAACATCCCCAGGCGCCTGGGCCAGAGCATTGAGCTGAAACATTCCAGCTTTATTGGGATTAAAGATCGTCATGGACACGGCGTAGGTGTCTTCGGTTGGGATGGGAGTTTCGGGGAAAACCTCGATTGCAGTTTGGTTCTCGCTGACCTCGAAAACGGCTGGAATGATCTCTTCGCAACGGCTTCTGCTGAGCATGCCGCCCTTCTTCATCTTGCAGAGCTTCAACTTGTTGGGGCGGATCTTTGCGTTGAAGTAATCAGGAATGGTGATGGTGAGCTTCAGGATCGCGGTTTTGCGATCTTTCGGCCGAAGCATCAAGTAGTAATCCGAGCGCTCGCGCGTGCGGGTGCTGGTTTGGACGTAGTACAACTTGCGATAGTTGTTATCGCTTTCCCAGCGAAACTCCATCAAGGAAGGAGTGTTCTGAGCTTGAACAGCAACGGGTTGGAGCATCTCGACCACAGAAGCGGAAGCAACAACTCCGCAACCGATGACCCCCGCAATCACAGCGAGGCGGCGGGTCTGGGTCGTGGGCAGAAGGTCCATTCGTTCACCTGGTGAAAACAACCACCGCAATGGTTAGGTCCCATGATTGTCCTAAGGACAGGCAGCGGCAAGGGGTCCGAAGGGCCGGCGCGGCATCTGTCAGTTGTGACTGGATCTATCTGGCCTGAGGCGGCTGGCTTCCCCTAGGTAGGCGTGGCGAAGCTCCTGATCTTCTGGCATCCAGGTGTGGGCCAAAAGACGAATGCACCTGGCCAGGTCCCCCTCAACAGCCATCTGTTGACAGTCGATCAGTGCCACCCCATCCCAACCTTCACGACGACGTGCGATGGCCGCTGGGAAACAGGCATCCAGATCGGTTGTCACCGAAAACGTGATCGAAACGATGCATTCCGGCTTCAGAGCGTTGTGTTCCACCAGGGCATCCATCAGTTCAGAGACCGCCTGCTCGATCGCAACAACTGTGTTGGCACTGCAGGTGGTCGCACCTCGCAGACCACGCAATGCCAAGCCGCTCCCCAAGGTCATGGCCGAAACAACCACAAAGGTTGACCGCTGAGCTCCATTTCAACCGTAACGAGCTCCTGTATGCGTACAAGCAAATGGGACCCTGACAACCCTTGCAACAAGGGCTTGCGAGGTTTTCCAAGGGTCACCACGCGGCAGCGCTCTTCATCCAGATCAGCCAACTGTGCCGCAAGCACTCTTGCGCGCTCTTCGTCCCCCAATTCATCCACAAGCCCAAGATCTTTGGCCTGCGCACCGCTGAACACCCGACCGTCAGCAAACTCGCGGACTCGGCTTGGATCCAGCTTTCGTCCTTCGGCGACGGCCGCCACAAATTGCTCGTAGCTGCTGTCAATCAAGGCTTGCAGCAGCTCACGTTCTTCTGGTCCAAGGGCACGATCCGGAGAAAGGATGTCTTTGAAAGCACCGCTCTTCACCGTTTCAAATTTGACACCAACACGATCCAGCAATTTGGACAGGTTGTTGCCGCGAAGAATCACACCGATAGAACCGGTGATCGTGCCTGGATTGGACACGATCGTTTCTGCAGCAACACCCACATAAACCCCACCAGAAGCAGAGATATTTCCGAAGCTGGCAACAACGTGACAGCCTTTTTCCCGCAGCCTGAGCAAGGCAGCATGAATCTCCTGACTGTCGCCAACAGTCCCTCCAGGACTATCAATCCGCAGCAAGAGTGCAGGGAATTCCCGCTCCTGAACCTCCTTCAGAGCTTTAAGGACGCGACGGCGCGTGGAGCCAGTGATCGCCCCCTCAATGGCGATCCTCGCCATCGTTCGCCGGGACTTGCGGCGCCAGGGCCAGATCATGACGATCAATCAAACACGTTTAGATCTTAAAAAGGAGCCTGTTCGCAGCACCCCATGGGATCTCTCCGCCGAGGGCTGCTGATGGTCCTTCCGTTCGCCCTCTGGGGAACGGCCATGACAGCCATGGCTCCTCTGGTCAGCACGGGAGGGCCGATTCTGGTCTCCTGCTTGAGGCTGCTGCCGGCTGGAATCGTTGTGATCGCCTTTGTTCCGCTCCTCGGGCGTTCCTTAGCGATTGATCCTGGGGATCGGGGTTGGTTTCTCCTGTTCACCCTGGTTGATGCCCTGCTCTTTCAGATCTGTCTTGCCCGCGGACTCGAAGGCACGGGCGCTGGCCTCGGTTCCGTGCTGATTGATTCACAGCCCTTGATGGTTGCCCTGCTTGCCCGCTGGCTCTTTGCCGAAACGATCAATCCCATCGGTTGGATGGGATTGGTTCTCGGCCTGATGGGAATTGTCTGTCTAGGTGTCCCCCAACCGCTTCTGCAGCACTGGTGGCTCTTGGGTGAGGGGGTGTCCTTTCAATCCGGTTGGCAGGCTGGAACTGGTTGGATGTTGGCGGCTGCCATTGCGATGGCTGTCGGCACTGTTCTGAGTCGATTCGCCTGCCGAAACAGTGATCCTGTAGCCGTTACGGGATGGCACATGCTCCTGGGGGGACTCCCCTTGCTGGTTTGGCATGGCCTCGACGGAGCGTTCCCCTTGATTCCTTCTTGGTCCGCGTTGGCTTGGACGCAGATGGCCTATGCATCGCTGATGGGGAGTGCCGTGGCCTACGCACTCTTTTTCTGGTTTGCCAATCGTGAGGACCTCACAGGGTTCACCACACTGGGATTTCTTACACCCGTGTTTGCGCTGGCGTCTGGGGGGCTGCTGTTGCAAGAACGACTCAACACCCTGCAATGGTTAGCTGTGGTTTTGGTCCTGATTTCCGTCGTGCTGGTGAGCCAACGCAAACGACTCTGGGAGCCGGTTGCTCTCGTGAATGACCCCCAGCAAAGCGATCTCGGCGCATGAGCACCCCTCCCCTTGATTTAGTTCTTGTCAGCACACCCATCGGTCACTTGGGCAGTGGACGCGGTGGCGGTGTGGAACTGACGCTCACCTCGTTGTTGCGCGGTCTTGCCGCAAGGGGACATCGGATCACCCTGGTCGCCCCAGAGGGTTCGGTTGCCCCTGACGACTGCCCTGGACTCCTCCTGCACACCGCAGGGGGCAGCGACCAACCCAGCTGGCAACATGCCGAAAGAGCTTCTTCCGTTCAAATTCCATGCGATGGCGTGCTTCCCCATCTATGGGACCTGGCGTTGTCCTTAAGCGAAGACGCCGATGCGGTCATCAACTTCAGCTACGACTGGTTACCGCTCTGGCTCACTCCCCATGCGAAGTCCTCGTTATTTCATCTCGTGAGCATGGGTTCTGTCTCGCGGGCGATGGATGAGGTCATCTCTCAACTCGCCCGCTGGGACCAGAGGCGAATGTCCTTCCATACCCAGCGACAGGCGGGTGATTTTTCCCTGACCAGTCCACCCTCCATCGTGGGCAATGGCTTTGACCTCACCCGTTACCAATTGCAGTTGAACCTCGATGGCCCACTGGGTTGGGCCGGTCGCATCGCGCCTGAAAAAGGTCTCGAAGATGCCGCAGCCGTTGCCGCAGCTCTTGGAGAAACGCTTCTGGTGTGGGGCTTGGTCGAAGATGCTGGCTATGCGCAAGCGGTCGAAGCAGCCGTGCCTCCCGGAACCCTTGATTGGCGTGGTTTTCAGCCAACACACCGCCTTCAGCAGGAGCTTGGATGCTGCCGCGCTCTCCTGAATACGCCCAAGTGGAATGAGGCCTACGGCAACGTGGTGGTTGAGGCCATGGCCTGCGGAGTCCCTGTTGTGGCCTATGACCGCGGCGGTCCTGGCGAGCTGATTCAAGACGGCATCACGGGATGGCTGGTGCCACCGGATGATCTCGAGGCCCTCACAATGGCCTGCCGCAAGGTCGATCAAATCGATCGACAAGTTTGTCGCCGTTGGGTGGAGCAAAACGCCAGCCACACAGTGTTTGCGCAACGCGTAGAGGCTTGGATCAGGCAGGGCCTCTCTGCAGGAAATGGCACGATCGCCCCATGTCGATAATCAACGCCCCCACCGACGCACGGATCTCGCCACGACAGCGCAGCCGAGGGCTGCTGCTGATCTTGGCGCTTGGCCTTGCCTTGGGCTGTTGGCAACTGGGGGCCACCGGTCTTGTCGATGAGACCCCGCCGCTGTTTGCAGCCGCGGGTCGTGCCATGGCACGCACGGGTGACTGGTTAACGCCTCGGGTCAATGGATTACCCCGATTCGACAAACCGCCCCTGGTGTATTGGCTCATGGGTCTGGGGTACTCGCTCCCCGCCAATGAGCTCTGGGATCCACTCGGCACCTGGGCGGGAAGGCTTCCCTCTGCCCTCGCGAGTGTGGCCACCATGCTGATGCTTGGGGACACCTTGATGGTGCACCCAAGCGCAGAGGACAGCCATCCACGCCGCACTGCGGTTGCAGCAGCACTGGCCTTTGCGCTCTCTCCCTTGGTGCAGCTGTGGAGTCGTACCGCCGTCAGTGATGCCCTACTCAGCGGCACCCTCGCCCTCAGCCTTCTTTACCAGTGGCGTTGTTACGCCAGTGGCCACTCACGACGATGGTGGCTTGCCTGGGTTCTGCTCGCCACAGCCGTTCTCACAAAAGGGCCTGTCGCCGTCGTCCTCAGTGGCATGACCCTGACCCTTTTTGCGCTGATGCGCCGAGACCTCAAGGGCCTGTGGCGCTGCATCAAACCGATCCGCGGCCTCGCGATCACCGCGTTGATCAGCCTCCCTTGGTACGTCGCAGAACTGCTGGTCGAAGGCCAACCTTTTTGGGACAGTTTTTTTGGCTATCACAACCTGCAACGCTTCACGTCAGTCGTGAATAGCCACCTTCAACCCTGGTGGTTCTTTGGGGTGATTTTGGTTGTGGCATCCCTGCCCTTCACCCCCCTGTTGCTCCTTGGGCTGGCGCAAACTCTGCATCCTTCCAATCTCAAGCGGGCGTTTTCATCCAGCCAACCCACCACAACCCTGTCTCTCCAGAGTTTTGCAAGCTGCTGGCTTCTCTCCATCCTCCTGCTGTTCACCACAGCGGCAACGAAGCTTCCGAGCTACTGGTTACCGGCCACTCCGGCTGCTGCCATTCTCATCGCCCTCGCAGCAAGGTCCTCGGGACAACAAATCCGCCGCCCTTTGGATTGGGCCTGGGGCGCCACCATCTTGCTCACGTTTGTTTTCGCGGTGGGGTTCTGGAGTTCCTCGATCTGGGTTCCCCTCATCGATGATCCCGAGATGCCCACGCTGCCTGCCGAACTGCTCGCAAGCCGCTTGGTGCTCAGGGCAGCGGTGTGCTTTTCGGTCGCTGTCGTTTTAGGGCTCTGGATGATCAGGCAGAAGGCCTCCGGTCGCCTCCTTGCCGTCCAGGGACCGCTGGTGGTGTTCCAGCTCATTGCCCTCATCCCAATGATTGGCTTAGGCGATCGCGTGCGTCAGCTTCCAATCCGTGATGTAGCCGCAACTGTGTTGCACCATCAACGACCTGATGAACCCATAGCGATGGTTGGGGTGATGAAACCGTCTTTGCACTTCTACACAGATCAGGTTGTGGTTTACGAAGGAACATCTACAAACGCCTTCATCAACCTTGCAGATCGCTTCAGCAAGGAGAAAAGACAGGGATGGCAAGGGGTCCCAATCAGCAAGAAAGGAAGTTCGCCGTCGGCACTAATTGTTATCGATTCACAAACAATGAAAAAGAAACATTGGAGGGGCCTCAATCCAGAGCCCCTCGGACAATTTGGAATTTATCAAGTTCTTCGATTCGACAGGAGGACATTGGATAAAAGAGCTTTAAAGCTCCATGCCAAAGGGACTCATCCAACATGGGAACAGCCTCGTCCTGAACGTTACTGACCGCTTACGAGCGACTCTGACAACTTCAATCGTCGACAAAATCCGCAGTGACCCCAGAGCGCCATCTCTCCTGCAGGGGCTGGGCTTTGGCAGCAAGGGCATGAGTCCATTCCATGCACATCGATCCGACTTGGATGGCGAGCCCAAACACTCTCCTCGCTTTCTAAATCTGCCGCAGGAGAGGGGTGGTGTTGCTGGATCCTCAGATCACGCACGGCATGGCCCGCACTGCGCACGGCCGCCAAAAGTTGAGGCTTGCTGTACTGCAAAGCCTGCCGCCATTGCGGGTGACGAGCCCCCACCGTGAGAACCCCATGGCTCAAATTCAAAGGCCTGCAGTGATCGGCCAGGGGACGCCCCGCCAATTGGGGCCAGTCCTGCCAAAGCGCAGCCAGCGAACCCTCCCTTCTCCAAGTGCTGCGTAGGGAGTCGAGGCACTCCACAAGGGGCTGAACCGGCGGCGGTGGCGGCGGCACCAACACCTCTCCCCGACCAAATCGGCGCCGTTGGGATCGAGGTGCTCGTCCCATCACGTCATCCCAGGAAATTGGACCTTAGTGGGGGAAGGTGCTCCAGCTCGCTAATCTCTGGCAGTGCTCGCACCGATTCATGGGTTTCTTCGACCGGCTTAGCCGTCTGCTGCGCGCCAACCTCAATGATCTCGTTAGCAAAGCGGAGGATCCCGTCAAGATCCTCGATCAAGCCGTCTCCGACATGCAAGACGACCTGGTCAAGCTCCGACAGGCTGTTGCCATGGCGATCGCCAGTCAAAAACGGCTCAAGAACCAAGCAGAGCAGGCCGAGTCTCAAGCCCGTACCTGGTACGAGCGCGCCGAACTTGCCCTCAAGAAAAACGAGGATGACCTGGCACGCGAAGCCCTGACGCGTCGCAAAACCTTCCAAGAAACGGCCACATCTCTTGGCAGCCAAGTTCAGGCCCAAGGGGCTCAAGTGGAAACCCTCAAGAAAAGCTTGGTCGCTCTAGAGGGAAAGATTGCCGAGGCTCGAACCAAGAAAGACATGCTTAAAGCCCGGGCTCAAGCCGCCCAGGCCCAACAGCAGCTCCAGAGCGCTGTTGGCAGCATGGGAACGAACTCAGCCATGGCTGCCTTCGAGCGCATGGAAGACAAGGTTCAATCTCTGGAAGCCAGCAGCCAAGCGGCCGCTGAACTCGCCGGCGCGGACCTTGATAGCCAGTTCGCGGCGCTTGAAGGTGGCGACGATGTGGACGACGAACTTGCCGCTCTGAGAAAGCAGGTGGAGGGAGGCGCAGAGGCTGCCGCTCTGCCCGCAGCAGACTCCGAGGTGAAACCCGTGAAGGTGGAAGAGGTGGATGCCGATCTGGAGGAGCTGCGGCGATCTATCGACAAACTGTGATGAATCAACGCCTTCAGCGGCCGAGTCCATAGGATTCATTCAGTTCCAAAATCGCCCGTGTCTTCAGCTGTTTCCGACTTCACAGATGCAGCGTTCGAGCAGGAGGTGTTGGCTGCATCCACGACCGTTTTGGTTGACTTCTGGGCCCCATGGTGTGGCCCCTGCCGGTTGATGGCACCGTTGATGGACTGGGCTGCTGAGACCTACCCCGAACGCCTTTTGGTTGGAAAACTTGAAGTGGATGGCAATCCGATCACCCGCGATGGCTTCAAGGTTCAAGGCATTCCAACCCTGATCCTGTTCCGCAACGGCCAGGAGATCGCTCGACACGAAGGGGCCATTGCCCGTCCTCAGCTGCAAGCCTTCCTGGATGCTCACCTCTAAGCGTCTGGCCCGGCTCGGCAGCGGCGTGTTTGATCGCAACGATCAGCGCAAGCGCTCGTACCAGCTCGGGGACGCCCAACAACAGCAACCGCTGATCGACCTTTCCCTGGGATGCACCGATCTGCTTCCCCCTCCGGCCGCCGTCCAGGCCATGGGGGACCTTCTCCAGGAGCCCAGAAGCGCGGCGTACTGTTTGCACGCGGCAACGGCCTCGTTTCGAGAGGCCGCCGCGGCCTGGTGTGAGCAGCGTCTGGGTGTGGCTGTGGATCCTGAGCGAGAGGTTCTTCTCCTGGTTGGATCTCAAGAGGGAACCGCCCATTTACCCCTGACGGTGTTGGATCCAGGGGATCAAGCCCTGATTCTTGATCCGTCTTACCCCTCCCATCGCGGAGGCCTTGAATTAGCCGATGCCTCGATCCAGACCCTGCCCCTCACGCCGGAGCGAGGTTGGGCACCGGACTTCAAAGCGATTACAGAGAGTCAGTGGGATCAACTGCGTTTATTGATTCTGGGTTTTCCCCATAACCCCACAGCCTGCGTTGGCGAACAATCCTGGCTTGATGAAGCGATGCATCAAGGCCACCACCATGATCTAGTCATCGCCCACGACAATCCCTATCTAGACCTAGCGCTTGAGGGAGAAGCACCGTCCCTTTTGCGTTGTCCCCACTGGCGCGAACGCGGGATCGAATTCTTTTCGCTGTCCAAGGGATGGTGCTTGGGCGGGTTTCGTCTGGCATTCGCCATCGGAGCCGAACCTCTGATTACGGCCTTGCGGCAGGCCAAAAGCGTGATCGATTTCAATCAATGTCAGGCGCTGCAGCAGGGAGCTGTTGTGGCCCTCTCGGAGCACGCTGATTGGCCAGCCAATCTCCTGCCCATCTATCGAGAACGGCGCGATCGCACGCGCGCTGCACTGGCTGCTCTTGGATGGTCGATCCCATTGCCAACGATGGCCCTTTATCTCTGGATGCCCCTCCCGGCCTGGGCCCGCTCAAAAGGATGGGGAGACGAGCAGATGGCCACTCAACTTCTGGAACATTGCGGGGTTGTGGTCACACCTGGCTCCGGGTTTGGAGAAGCGGGGCGTGATTGGCTACGCCTTGCCTTGGTCCGTCCAGCTGACGAACTTGAAGCGACCGTCGCACGACTCGCTCCTTGGTGGCAGCAGCAGTGCTGAACCATCAGCTGCGTGGCGGAGGAGGGTTACTCCATCGCCTTCGCAGACATCAAGCTGCGGCTTGGAGGCTCCAATGCAAACCAGTTTGTGCCAGCACCGAACTGGAGTTGAACCACTGGCTTCAAGCGGTGCCCTGGCGCGGAGAATGGCCTCGAGCTGTTCTGGCCGATCATCAAACCAGAGGGCAGGGGCAGCGCGGCCGGCGCTGGGAGGCAGCCCGTGGAGGGGTGTGGATCAGTGCCGCCCTTCCCTGGGATGCAAGCGGCGGCCATGCCGACATGCTCGGGCTGATCGTGGCACTGGCCTTGGCTGAACGCCTGGAGCAAGAGGGGCTCCCCGTGCGAATCAAGTGGCCCAACGATCTCCTAATCGATTCGCGCAAACTGGCTGGAATGCTTCCTCGACTGGTGTTTCGTGGAGGCCGCTTGCGCATGGTGCGCATCGGCATCGGCTTGAATGTGGCCAATCCCAGTCCCATGGGGGCTGTTGCCCTGCGCGAACTCCTACCGCCTGGTCGTGCACGACGCGATTTTTGGACGGTGGAGGTGTTAAGAGCATTGGGCCGCGTCCAGACCCTGGCAAACCGTCCAGAGGTTGTGCGCCGTGGCATCGAAAACCGCCTTTGGGCCCATCAGGTTCAGGATCCTCAGAGCGGGGAGACCTGGGACATTCAAGGATTGGCCTCGAATGGAGCACTGCAACTTGGCCAAGGAACCCGGACCGCCAGCTGGACCCGCTGGCCTGATGGCACCCTTGACAATCTCTACAATCTCGCCAGATAAGACGTTTGAAACGAAGTGGTTCTGCGCTGGCTTACTGCTCCCTTGCTGCTGACCCTGCCCTCTGCTCCTCAGACCCCTCAAGCCCTTCCCATACCACAAGCGCCCCTCCTTCCTCCCGCTGAACGTCGCGTCAAGCCACCCCAACGCTTTGATCGCTCGCTGGAGTCCCTCGAACGCAACCAAATCATTACGCCCCAGGAGCGGCGAACGCTGGAAAGAGGAGCCGTTGCCAAGCCCATCGATGTGCCGCGCTTTCAACAAGCCTGTCGTAGTGGCGCTCTGTCCAAGCGTGAATGCGCCACTGGCGTCGCCTTTCGTGGGCGTTCCAATCGCGCAACCTTCAGCCAAACGAATCGGCGCCTCGCGCCCATCGCCGTGCCGGTTTCTGCACTTCTTGCAGGAGCCGGACATGGCTTTCGCTTGGAATCCGTCTTCTCCGTTTCGCCCAGACCTCTTGCGATCGCTGGCAATGGTGATCAGCGCCTGCTCTTTCCCATCATCGGCTCTGCCATCACCACAAGTGAATTCGGAATGCGCCAGCATCCCGTGATCGGCCAATGGTTGATGCATGCAGGAAAAGACCTGGCCGCCCCAGAAGGCACTCCTGTGATTGCGGCCCTCTCAGGCACGGTGATGAGTAGCGGACTCGCCGGGGGGTATGGCATTGCTGTGGAACTGGAGCACACGTCCCCCACACGGCGCACGCTCTACGGGCATCTTTCAGAGATCTACGTGAAATCCGGGCAAAAGGTCCAACAAGGTGAGGTGATTGGAAGGGTCGGAAGCACCGGCCTCAGCACAGGACCTCATCTTCATTTCGAACTGAGAATGAAACAAGGAAATGGCTGGGTAGCCAAAGATCCCGGCGAACTCGATCTCAACCCAATCGCAGCGTCTGGCACTGATGCCGTTTCCTTGCTCGTGGGGCAACTGATGAACAGTCTCGAAAGGAATAAAGCCTGAAATTTTTATGAATCTGAGGAATGACTTTCGTCTCTTAAAATAAATCCAACACCGCGGAGCGTGTGAATCAAAGCCGGAAGATCTTTGCTTTCTACTTTTTGCCTTAAGTAACGTATATAAACGTCGAGCAAATTGTCATCTCCATAAAAATCATCTCCCCAAACACCCTTCATAATTTCAGATCTTTCCAACACCTTTCCACTGCCACGCATCAAGAAACAAAGCAACTCATATTCTTTCACCGAAAGCTGAATCCTTTGCCCAGAACGATGCACATCCCTTGTCTGGGTATTCAGCGTCAAACCTCCAACAGACAAGAATGTGGACTCGGCATCTCTGCCTTTTCCGGATCCTGAGAAGCCTTGAGCTCTGCGCTGCATCGCTCTCAAGCGAGCCATCAATTCTTCAATTGAAAAAGGTTTTACCAAATAGTCATCAACTCCAGCATCCAGGGCTTTAACGCGATCAGAAATATCATCGTGCCCCGTTAACATCAAGATTGGAGTCGTTACTCCACTGCTGCGAATTCGCTGGCAAATATCTACGCCTGAAAAATCTGGAAGGTTCCAATCCAGAACAATGAGATCAGGCTCGGGTTGACTTCTGGCTTTGATCAATCCGGTCGCGCCATCAGCTGCGACCTCAACCTCATATCCTTCAACGTCCAACTCCAATCTCAACAACTCCGTCAAGCGGACTTCGTCATCCACAAGCAGAATTCGAATCGTTTGATCAGAGGGTTCTGGCAACTGGGCCATTATCAAGCTTTTATCCATTTACTGAGGGGAAGGCGTTTGAAGGCCTGGGTTAACGCGGTTTTCTGCCACGCGCTCGACCTTACCGTCGCGAAAGTGAATCACAGTCTGAGCACGCGCTGCCACATCGTCTTCATGGGTGACGAGAACGATCGTGATGCCTTGAGCGTGCAACTCATCAAACAAGTTCAAAACGTCGTTCGTCGTGCGTGAATCCAAGGCCCCTGTGGGTTCATCAGCGAGGAGGAGCGCTGGCTTGTTGATGATTGCTCTGGCGATAGCCACCCGCTGCTGCTGACCACCCGACAGTTGGTTGGGGCGATTCTCCATCCTTTGCCCAAGGCCAACCTGTTGCAGGGCTGCCCTAGCCCTTTTCTCCCGCTCCGATGGAGGGAGGCCGGCATAGATCATTGGCAGCATCACATTCTCCAGTGCTGTCGCATGGGGGAGGAGATGGAACTGCTGAAAGACAAAACCCAGTTCCTTATTGCGCAGATCGGCCAACGCATCGTCATCAAGCCGCTCCACAGCACTCCCATTGAGGCAGTAGGAGCCGCTGGTGGGTCGGTCCAGGCAGCCCAGAACATTCATCGCCGTGCTCTTGCCCGATCCACTCGCACCCATCACGGCCAAGTAATCACCCCGCAGCACATCCAGATCAAGCCCATTGAGAGCTTTGACCTCCGTTTCTCCAGATCCATAGACCTTGCTGACATCTCGAAGCTGAGCCACCGATGGACGGGCATCATCCAAGAGATCAGCCAAGGGACGCTCCCGAGGAGTTAGCAATCGCCTGCTGCAACAAAGGGGTGCCAGCCACCGTGCTGCTAGCCCATTCGAACAGAGGGTTGGACAAGATTCCGCCCACTGCTGTCACCACGACACAGAGCACGAGCGCCACCCTCAACGGTGGAAGTCCGATCGTGCTCCAGTTAATCGGTGGATAGGCCTTCACAACGTCTGAAGCCTCTTGAGGCTCCTTCACCACCATCATCTTGATGACCCCGATGTAGTAGTAGATCGAAATCACCGAAGTCACGAGGCCAACCACAACCAAGACGTACTGGTGGTCCGCCCAGCCCGCAAAAAACAAATAAATCTTCCCGAAGAAACCAAGCATTGGTGGAATGCCACCAAGGGATAGGAGGCAGAGACTCAGACCAAGCGTGATTAAGGGATCTTTCTGATAAAGACCGGCATAGTCAGAAATTCGGTCGCTTCCCGTTCTGATCGAGAACAGGATGATGCAAGCGAATGCACCAAGGTTCATAAACAGATAGGTGGCCATGTAAAGCACCATGGCGGCGAAGCCGTCTTCCGTGCCGCACACCAGACCGATCATCACGAATCCGGCCTGCCCAATCGAGCTGTACGCCAGCATCCTCTTCATGGAGGTCTGGGCTAGGGCCACCACGTTGCCCAGCGTCATGCTGAGGATCGCCAAAACGGTGAAGAGGAGTTTCCATTGCGTGTCGAAAGTTCCAAAACAGCCAACGAGAAGTCGCAGGGCTAGGGCAAAACCTGCAGCCTTCGAGCCCACGGACAAGAAGGCCACAACCGGGGTGGGTGATCCCTCGTAAACATCAGGCGTCCACTGGTGGAAAGGAACAGCTGCAATCTTGAAAGCCACCGTGGCGAGCACAAACACCAGCGCAAGAGCGGCCAATGGGGTGGGGCTGGTCACCAGAGCCGTACCGATCACTTCCAAGCTGGTTGAGCCACTCAGGCCGTACAGCAGCGACGCTCCGTAAAGGAACACAGCCGCCGCCGCAGAACCCACCAGGAGATATTTGAGCGCCGCTTCAGAACTTCGCGCATCACGCTTCATGTACCCGGACAACAGGTAACTGGCCACGGACAGCGTCTCGAGAGACACGAAAACGCTCACCAGATCTGTGGCACCGCAAAGGAACATTCCGCCCAAGGTGGCGGCCAGCAGGATGGCTGCATATTCCCCAACGGGCGTGCCACTTTGCTCGGCGTATCGCCAGCTGATCAGGAGCGACAGCAGGGTGGAGAGGGCAACAACAGCCCGGAACGCAATCGCGAGGTGGTCGGAAAGAAACGCCCCTAAAAACGAAGGTTCAAGGGGTTGATTCCACTGCAGGGCCAGCAGAACCAAAGCCGTCCCCAACCCCGCGTAGCAGATGGGTGGAACCCAGCGAACTGAAACTTTTTCCCCCGCTAGATCCACCAACAACGTGGCAATCATGGCCACCAAAACAGCGGCCTCAGGCCCCACCGTGCCGGCATGCAAAGCGAGATTGAGCAGCTCTCCAGGAGCTGCCACGGCCTGGGTGGAGAGAAGCAGAGCACCCAACTCGGACATGGCGAGTCTGGTAAAACCAATTAGAGGGACTGTAACTGCGCTCCTGCTCTTCCCTGAGTGAATTCGCTGATTTCGCTGCAGAAAGCTCGGCGGTGCGATAAAGAAGGGGACGGTTACCGACCCCCCGTGGCGAACACCCTGGTCATCGTTGAAAGCCCCACAAAGGCGCGCACCATCCGTGGATTCCTCCCCAAGGGCTATCGGGTGGAAGCTTCGATGGGCCATGTGCGGGATCTGCCGAACAACGCAAGTGAGATCCCCGCAGCTCAAAAAGGTCAGAAGTGGGCCAACCTCGGAGTCAACACAGAGGCGAACTTTGAACCTCTTTATGTGGTCCCGAAGGACAAGAAAAAAATTGTGCGCGAGCTCAAAGACGCCCTGAAGGGCGTTGATGAACTGCTGCTGGCAACGGACGAAGATCGCGAAGGTGAAAGCATCAGTTGGCACCTGCTCCAGCTGTTGTCACCCAAGGTCCCCGTGAAACGAATGGTGTTTCACGAGATCACGAAAGAAGCGATTTCCAGGGCACTCGATGACACGCGTGAGCTGGATATGGAGCTGGTGCATGCCCAGGAAACCAGAAGAATTCTCGACCGATTGGTGGGGTACACCCTCTCGCCCCTGTTGTGGAAGAAAGTTGCTTGGGGGCTTTCGGCCGGACGTGTTCAATCCGTCGCTGTCCGACTGCTCGTACAGCGAGAGCGAGCAAGACGCGCCTTTCGCAGTGGCAGCTACTGGGATCTGAAAGCTGCGCTCGAGCAGCAGAGCCTCCGCTTTGATGCCAAGCTCACCCACCTCGGCGGGACGAAAGTCGCCACCGGCACTGACTTTGATGAAAGCACCGGCGGCCTCAAACAGGGCAGCAAGGTGCGCCTCCTGAGCGAAGACGACGCTCGCTCCCTGTCGCTTGCCCTGAAATCGTCGGACTGGACCGTCTCCTCGGTCGAGGAAAAGCCCACGGTGCGCAGGCCCGTTCCGCCGTTCACAACCAGCACCCTGCAGCAGGAATCGAATCGCAAATTGCGTCTCTCCGCGAGAGAGACGATGCGCTGCGCTCAGGGCCTCTACGAACGCGGTTTCATCACCTACATGCGCACCGATTCGGTGCATCTCTCCGATCAAGCCATTACGGCGGCGCGCAGCTGTGTGGAATCGCGCTACGGCAAGGAGTATCTGAGCAAGGGGCCCAGGCAGTTCAGCACCAAGTCACGCAATGCCCAGGAAGCCCATGAGGCGATCCGACCTTCAGGTGAGAGCTTCCGCGCTCCGTCCGAAACAGGCCTCGAAGGGCGTGATCTGTCGTTGTATGAGCTGATTTGGAAGCGCACAGTCGCGAGCCAAATGGCCGAAGCCCGGCTCACCATGCTCGCGGTGGACCTCACCGTGGGAGAAGCCGTGTTCCGCTCCAGTGGAAAACGCATTGATTTCCCTGGCTTTTTCCGCGCCTACGTCGAGGGCAGCGACGATCCTGATGCGGCGTTAGAAGGCCAGGAAGTGTTGTTGCCGGCCCTGAAAATTGGGGACTCACCCAAGGTTCATGACGTCGAAGCGCTCGGACACCAAACCCAGCCGCCTGCTCGTTTCAGCGAGGCCTCCCTCGTGAAAATGCTGGAGAAAGAGGGCATCGGTCGTCCCTCCACCTACGCCAGCATCATCGGCACGATCGTGGATCGAGGCTATTCCTCGCTCAACAACAATTCGCTCACCCCAAGTTTCACAGCCTTTGCCGTAACCGCTCTGCTGGAAGAGCATTTTCCTGATCTGGTGGATACCGGGTTTACGGCCCGCATGGAAACCACGCTGGATGAAATCTCCACCGGGAAAGTGCAATGGCTGCCCTACTTGGATGGATTTTTCAAAGGCGACGAAGGACTGGAGTCCTTGGTCCAAAAACGCGAGGGAGACATCGACCCGGGAGCATCACGCACGATCGACCTCGAAGGCTTGCCTTGCGTGGTCAGGATCGGGCGATACGGCGCTTATCTCGAATCCAAACGCGTTGGTGACGACGGAGAAGAGGAGCTGATCAAGGCGAACCTGCCTATGGACGTGACCCCAGGAGAACTGGATCACGAACAAGCAGAGCTGATCCTGAAGCACAAAGCCGATGGTCCAGAAGCACTCGGCGAGGATCCAGAAACGGGCGATCTGGTTTACCTGCTCTTCGGCCAATACGGGCCTTACGTGCAGAAAGGTCAGGTCAGCGATGAGAATCCCAAGCCGAAACGGGCCTCCTTGCCGAAAGGGGTGAAGCCCGAAGATCTGAAGTTGGATGATGCGCTCGGACTCCTGCGCTTGCCCCGTCTCCTGGGCGAACATCCAGAGAGCGGCAAGGTTCAGGCTGGCTTGGGTCGCTTTGGCCCCTACGTGGTTTGGGACAAGGGGAAAGGCGAAAAGGACTACCGCTCCCTCAAGGGCGATGACGACGTGCTCGCCGTTGGGCTGAGCCGAGCCCTGGAACTGCTCGCCATGCCAAAACGTGGACGCGGGGGAAGGACGGCGCTCAAGGATCTTGGAAAACCGGAGGGAAGCGAAGAGACCGTGCAGGTCTTTGATGGCCCCTACGGCCTTTACGTGAAGCAGGGAAAAGTGAATGCGTCATTGCCGGAAGGCAAGGGCGCCGACGACATCACCTTGAAGGAGGCCATCGAACTCCTCGACGCCAAAGCCGCTACCAAAAAAACGTCACGACGCAAAACCTCAACGGCCAAAACCACCACCAAGGCCAAAAGCACCGCCAAAGCCAAGACCGCCAAACCTGCTGCCCGTAAAGCGCCGGCGACGACCAAAACCGGGCGTCTTCGCGCGAGTGCCGTGCGCGTCATCCGTCCTGGTGACGCTTAATGCGCGCGCGGTGGTTGCTGATGCCGCTGCTGCTTGCCTTGCAGGCCTGCTCAGGTACCACCTTTGGGGAGAGGCTTGCCGATAGCTTCGATTCACCAGGCGCACCCGCCGCGGCCGAGGAGACAGCAAGTTCCAATGTGGAGCAGGAAACAACCTCCGCAGTAAAGGAACCGGAGAGAGCTGAAGACCAGCCCGTCAAGAACAAGGCGACAGCTGCGAAAACGTCTGAAGAGCAAGCATCCGAAGCGAAAACATCGGAGCCGGAAGACGAGGAGACAGGTCCTTCGGAAGCGAAGACTCCGCAGGGAAAGACCAACGTCCAAACCAACCCGATACCCGCCGAGCCTCGGCCCTATCGCATCACGATTCGATTGGCTGCCGCTGATCCTGCAGCACCAGCGGAAAGTGTCACGGATGCCTTACGCCGCGCCGGAATTGGCTTCGAAGTCGAAACGATTGAGAAAATCCCTTCGCTTCAAACCTCAAAAAAAGCCGCTAGCGACAGCCCAGGACAGCCTTAAACGTGATGGAACCGCAACTCAGCCGTCGACAGGCTCTACGCATGATGGAGGCCTCTTACCTCGCGGCGGCGGCAGCCTTGATTTGGCTGGCTCTGTATTACCTGCCGATCGGTGGAGCCCTGTTCCGTCTTGCCCTCCCTCTGCCCCTGGCGCTGCTGCTCGTGCGTCGGGGCAGTCGGGCTGGGCTTGAGGGCGTCGTCGTAGCGATTCTGCTGCTGGTGGTGCTGATGGGGCCTCTGCGCGGGCCGCTGATGCTGTTTCCCTACGGAATGCTGTCGCTCTGGCTCGGGTGGTGCTGGCAGAAAAAGGTGAGCTGGTGGATCAGCTGGGGGCTTGGTGTCGTCATTGGAGCTGCTGGATTTCTCGTGAGGGTGGTCGCGCTGTCCCTGATGGTGGGCGAGAACCTTTGGGTGGTGATCACCAGAGCCGGAGCCGGACTGCTCGATCGTGTCCTCGAGTTGCTGCAGCTGCCCCTCGCTCCTGATCTGCTGTTGGTGCAAGCCATGGCCATCACGCTCGTCGTAGTGCAGCAGCTCGTTTATGTGCTGGCTCTCCACGCTTTGGCCTACTGGATCTTTCCCCGTCTCCAAGCTCCGATTCCTGAACCTCCTCCCCTGCTCCATGGCCTGGTCGCCCTCGACCCTCTTTGAGCACCCAGCGGGATGCACCCGCCTTTCCGGTCCAGCATCCGAGTTTTGGTCGGGTGCTATCCACCGCTTTTGGTCTGATCCCGAACCCGCTCCTGATCTTTTACTCCTGCTGTCCTCCACGTTGACCGCAGAGGTGGAGGGCATCTCTGCCGCGGGTGCCACCTCGGAATCACGCCGCTACACCGCGATTGCTGACGCTGAATTGCTGCTTTATGGGCCCTCACATCGGCCTCGCTGGCCATTGCCGCCCCTTCCGGCCGGCGTCTCACCAGCGTTGATCAGTTGGGTGGCTGCGGAGGCGGTCAAGATTCAGCCCTGGGTGGGTTCGATCGGACTGTCCAAGACGCCTCCCTTCGCGCATCTGCGCTTTGAGAAGCCTGAGCTTGGTCCAGCCGCATGCATCAGCAGCGGGCATGCCATGACACCTCAGAGAGTTCTGCAGCTGCTCAACCAAGGCCAACGGTTCGGTGAACGTTTGCGCCACCCGCTCGTGCTTGCTGAATGTGTCCCCGGAGGGACCACCACAGCGTTAGCTGTTCTTTGCGGTCTTGGCATTCCCGCCCATGACCTGATCAGCGGGAGTGCCATCCATCCACCAATGGCCTTAAAACGAGACCTGGTGCGTCAGGGGCTGCAATCGGCAGAGCTCAGCGCCACGCCTTCCGCTCAGGAGCTCTTAGCTGCCGTGGGAGATCCTTTTCAGGCCTTTGCGGCCGGGTTACTGATCGGATCGCTCAAGAGCCGTCAACCCCTCCTCTTGGCTGGGGGCAGTCAAATGGCGGCGGTGCTGGCACTCGCTCTCAACATGGTGTCGAGCAAACAGCGTCGCTTGCTTTCCAAGCAAGTGCTGATTGGCACAACGGCCTGGTTGGCTGGAGAAGTGCTCCCGCCCAGCGGGAGCAAACGCGCATCCCTGGTCGAGCTGCTGGCATTACTGGAAAATCATTTCGATGTTTCCATCTGTGCGTTGGCGAGTGGCCTGCGCTTTCAGGGCAGTCGACACCTCGCGCTGCGTGATTACGAGCTCGGACACGTGAAAGAGGGCGTGGGTGCCGGAGGTCTCGCCTTGCTAGCGCAGCTGCGTGGACTGTCCTTGGAGCGCATCAGCCAGGCGTGCGACAACGCCATGGATCAATTGCTCGAATCCGAGCGCAAACAGCAGGAATCTCCAAGGGATCCCGCCCCGTAAGGTTTGAGAATGATCGGCCCATCTGCTCAGCCCGTTTCCTTTCGCCGGCGACAGCTGCTTCAGGCCGGCTTGATTGCCGGACTGTCCTGGCTCACAGGCTGTGCGCGGTCGAATGATTCGCCCCTCTTGCGGGCCCCGAAGAAGAGCCTGCCTGCCCTGTGGCAAAAGCAACTCAAGGCGCCCTGGCGCATTGCAGAGCTGGAAGCGATCAACAGCTCCGACCCTCCCTGGCTGTCGTCCACCGATCTGCTCACCATTGGGGATGGTTGGTTATCACGTCTGGATCCGGGATCGTTTCAAGCCATTGATGCCGCCCCTCTTCAAGCGCAAATAGGACCGGCATCAGAGCGGTTTCTGTCTGAATTACCGAGCGACTGGAAAGGCAAAATTTTTCCCGTGGGCGTCAGCCCCTGGGTGATGTTGTTTCGAGGAGAGCCAGCCCTCAAACGCCAAGCAGCCAACAGCTGGGATGTTCTGCTCCAGCCTGAACTGAAAGGCAACGTTCTGTTGCCGTCGAGCCCGCGGCTGGTGATGTCGCTGGCAGAGCACATGCAGAGCCCTGATGCCCTGCGAAGCCTCAAACACGCAGCGATCAGTTTTGATGATCGCCATGCCCTCAACTGGTTGCTGCAAGGCGATGCACAAGTGGCCGTGCTGCCTCTCCAACGCTGCATGGCAGCACTGCTTCGGGACCAAAGGCTGCATGCAGTGCTGCCTGCACAGGGTGCACCCCTGAACTGGACCGTGATGCTGCGCCCTCGTTCAAGCAAAGAGCCCCTCCCTCAGGACTGGGTCAAGAAAGCCTGGGAAGAACCACTTCTGAGTCGGATGCTCTCGGCAGGCTGGGTTCCGCCCCTAGCTCGTTTCCAACTCAGTACTGCCATGTCGCGGGTGCCAAAACGGCTTCGCGCCCTGGTTCTTCCCTCCGAGGAGATCTGGCAACGCTGCTGGAATCTTGCCCCTCTGGATCCGTCAGAGCAGGAAGCGTTGAAAGCCAAGTGGCAGGCCTTAACCCCATAGACGTCGTCGAGGGGCCGCGGCCAAGAGCTGATGGGTCTCCGCCAAGAGATCAGGAATCGCCAGTTGATGGGGACAACGGGGCAGGCAATCCCCGCAGGTCTCACAGCCTTCGGCGTTGACCTCCTCCCACCAGTGGCCAGCGCGCCCAATCAAGTTGTAACGCTCTTCTGTGAACTCCTGCAGGTCGTGAGCAAGTCGGAGGTTGCGCAGTCGCAACAACTCGGGAATGGGCACCTCCTTCGGACAGGGGAGACAGGAACGGCATTGATGGCAAAGCGTGTCTCCAAGCCGCTCCTCCCGCAACTGCTCGAGACGAATCACAGCCGTCTGCTCTGCAGGGGTGAGCGCCCCATCACTGCTGGCCATGGAGGCGGCCAGGTTGAGATCGCTCGGGCGGCTGGCCCCAACCGTCAGGGTGCTAATTCCGGCAGCTAAGAGGTAGCGGTAAGCAAGAGCAAGGGGGTCCCAAGGCTGGCAATCGGCCTTCAGCCGTGAGCTTGGCGCCTGCAAACGGCCCCCCTTATCGGCGGGGGAGATCGCCATCACTCCCATCCCTGCATCCAGCGCTTCCAACGCCAAGGGAAGCCGGGCTGGATCCAAGAGATGGAGATGCAGGCTGCAAAACCGAAACCTCCCCGTTGAGATCGCACGAGCGATCAGTGCATTGGAGCCATGGCTGCTGAAGCCAACTTGACCCACAAGCCCTGATTTCAACGCCCAGTCCAAGAGCCTTGCTCCCTCTCCTTCAACCGCCCAATGAAGGTGTTCCTCTCGATTCAGACCATGAACTGCCAAGCCATGCAGAAAGGGGCGTCCCAACCGTTCAAGGCACGCAGATAAGGCGCGTTTCCCTTGTTCCAAAGACAGGCCTGGAAGGAGTTTGCTGGTGATTAACCACCCCCCTTCAGGAACGATCCCTTCCTGAGCCAGCTGATCCAAAGCCTGCCCCAAAAAGGTTTCAGCAGGGCCATAGGCGGGTGCCGTCTCCAAGTGATTGATCCCAGCGGCATGGGCTGCCCGCAAGACGGCAACCATTTGGGCACGATCTTGCAAAGCACGCATCGTCCCCAGGGTGAACAAGCTCACCGCTGGACCCGTACCAAAAGCACGACGAACCCCAGCACCATCCAAAGGCTCTGTGGTCATTCCAGAGGAGTGTCGTCGTTCGTTTCCTCGTCCTTGGGTTGTCTGGACTGAAGGTGGCGGACCATAGCGGCAGGGCTGACCTGATCTAAAAATCGACGAAACTCATTTCGATCCTCTGCATCCGCTTCTGCATCCACAGCGATCGAGGCTTCAGCAACGACTTCCTCCAACATCCAAATGCTGCTGCCAGTTCGGATAGCAAGCGCAATGGCATCACTGGGCCTGGCATCGATGTTCAGGAGATCCTCCCCTGTCTGCTGCTCTTCGATCGGCTCACAGTCTGCGGAATCTTCTCTGGAATCTTCGCTGAGGTCTTCCATCTCATCGAATGATGCGTCGTGGCTGAGTTTCAACACAGCGCGAAAGGTGCTGTCTTCAATCGCATGGATGATGACCCGTTCGAGATGCAGTTCACCCGCAGCCAACAAGCTCACCATCAAGTCATGGCTTAAGGGGCGAGGTGAGGGCTCTCCATTCAATCCAGCCATGATGTTGTGGGCCTGGGCCTGATCGATCCAGATCGGCACTTGGCGCCGTCGAGAGGGATCGCGAAGCAGAACGATCGGACTTCGACTGGCGGCATCTAGCGCAATGCCGATCACGCTCATTTCCACCATCGACGGCTCTCCCCCCCTTCCTCGATTATGACCAGTGAACACACGCTGAAGGCGCAGCATGTTCACGGGTCTGGTGCAAGCTGTTGGTCGGATTGAGCGCCGCGGCAGTGGCCTCGTCGTGAGTGGCTGCACTCCATTCGCGCCCCTTCAGCTTGGGGACAGCGTGGCCGTTGATGGCGTCTGTCTCACGGTGGCGGCACTGGTGGGCGATGGGTTCATTGCCAATGTCAGCGAGGAAACGCTGCAACGAAGCACACTCGGACGCAAGGCCTCAACAGGCGGGTCGGTCAATCTCGAACCAGCCCTACGCCTGTCCGATCGCCTTGGCGGGCATCTGGTGAGTGGTCATGTCGACAGCATCGGTGAGGTGCTAGCCATCGAAGCCCTCAGCCAATCCTGGAATCTCGAGTTGCGCTGGAGAGATGCCGCCTATGGCCGCTACATCTGTGAGAAAGCCAGTGTGGCCGTGAATGGCATCAGCCTCACGGTGGCAGGGTGTTCGGATGCAGGCGCACGATTTTGGATCGCCGTGATTCCTCACACCTGGATGGCCACAGCCTTGCGCGATCTCGCACCCGGGGATGAGGTGAATTTAGAAATCGATCTGCTTGCTCGCTACACGGAACGCCTGCTCGACCACTCGCGGGAAGGAGCTCCATCCGCCGGGGGCAATCAAAGTTCTATGAGCTCTGAGTGGCTCGCCTCCCACGGTTGGAGCTGAGGGTTAGATCTGAGGCTTGAAGCTGAGGGAACATCACAAAAACCGGTTAGAGCCTCGGGGAATCAATACCTTTCGTGAGTATCTCTTTTGCAACGTTCATGACCGCTGACGATCGTCCCGATTCCCTCGGGACTTTTAAAGCTTTCGCCATCGCTGAAGGCATTCTGCTGATCATCTTGGGCATCATTGCCTTGATCTTTCCAGTGATCGCATCCGTATGGGTCACCGGAGTGATCGCCGTTGTCTTTCTCGTTGGAGGCGTCGTGGGGTGGATCAGCAATCTGGCCCGTTCCAAACGCATGGGCCGCTGGATTTGCTTCTGGCGTTTAGTTGTCTCCACCCTGTTCATCGTTGCGGGTGCATCGATGTTCAGCAGTTTCAACAGCGCTGCAGCGCTAAAGGATCAAGTCATTTCCTTATCGCTAGTGGTCGGAATCGTCTTTCTTGTCGAGGGTGTTGTGGCCTTTTTCAACGGCCTTGCTCATAGCAACCGTCCTGGAGCGGGCTGGGCCGTTGCCAATGGCGTGATCACCTTCATCCTTGGCCTGCTGATCGTGACTCTGAATTCCTGGAACTTGGTTTGGGTACTGGGAATGCTGGTAGGTATCAGCTTGCTATTCAGCGGCATTGATCTGATTGCCTTGAGCTCCACCATTCACAACGATCAAGATCCACCAGCTGCTGCGTGATCACCACGCAGCCAGGGTCTTTAGGCCAGTGAGCGCAAGGGCCCGGGTTTCATCAACCTGGGTCTTTTTTTGCAGCTTGATCAGCACTCACCTCTGCAACCTTGAGCTCCTCGTTGTTCATTGGCAGAAGCCAGATGGAACGGGAGTCTTGACGCAATTCAATCCGAAACTCTTGGCCGGGTTCTAGGCCAAGGCGACGGGTGTAGGCATGACCGATCAGCAGATTTCCATTGCCGTGAACCCGGGTCTTGAATTCGGCTTGGCGACCTCTCGTTCCACCCCCACCACCAGAACTGGAGGAGGGAAGCTTGTAGCCCTTCGCTTCCACTAGGGCTTTGTAAAAGCCCTTGCGGAGAACGCGACCACTGGGGCCGACATACCCGCATCCACGGGCAATTTCGTCTTCAGAGCGATTGCTGAGTGACCGGGCCCTGTTCAGCAATTCCTGGCCAGTGAGCATCTAACTCAAGAAATTTGATTTAATTCTGACCATAACGCTCATACAAAGCAACAAAAGTATCGAAATAACATGAGAGGCAAGAGCGACCAAGCTGGCTCAGATGAGATAGAGAATCACAAATAAGACCACCCAGATGCCGTCAACAAAGTGCCAATAGAGCTCTGCGGCTTCCAAGGGGAAGTGATTATCAGCGCTGACGCGTCCCTCAGGAGTCCGACATTGCCACCACACGATCAAAATCATCAGTGCGCCCAGGGTCACATGCAACCCATGGAAGCCAGTGAGAGCGTAGAAAGTGCTGGCATAGAGGTTGTCAGTCAAGCCAAATGGCAAGGTGAAATACTCCACCATCTGACTCACCAAAAAGGCCAAGCCCAGAGCTGCTGTCAGCAGTAACCAGCTTCGGCAACGTTGCATCTCACTTCGGCGCAGATTGACACCAGCGCGATGGAAGGTGGCGCTACTGACAAGCAGGAGAATGGTGTTCAGGGTTGGAAGCGGAAGTTCCAACTCATAGACAGCACCAGGCAGGAGAGGATTAACAGCCTTAAACGTGAGATAGGCAGCGAAAAAGCCTGCAAATGTCATCGCGTCAGCCACCAAGAAGGTGGCTAGGCCAAACATGCGGTGGTCGGGATGGCTTTCTTCGTGATGCTCCTGAATCTCAACAGCTTGGTCTTGGGGGGAAAGGGAAGTCATCGGCCGCTGCTCCATAAATCACTGCCACTGGCGTCTTTCAAGTCGATCTTGTCCGCTGGGATTCCATATCCATAGGGGTGAGTGACCAAAGGAGGCTCACCTTTCCAGTTCTCTACAGGAGGCGGAGAGCTGGTTAACCATTCAGGGGTCAAGGCCCGCCAAGGGTTGTCTCCAGCAATTTGGCCTGAGCGTGCACTCACGAACACGTTCCAGAGGAAGGGCAAGGTGCTGAGGGCCATCAGCAGGGCGCCAACACTGCTGATCTGATTCACAAACGCAAATTGGGGGTCGTATTCAGCAACACGCCTGGGCATGCCGTTGAGACCAAGCCAATGCTGGGGAGCAAAGCAAAGATTGAATCCAATAAACGTCAACAAGAAATGAAAACGTCCGAGATTTTCATCCAGCATCCTCCCGGTGACTTTTGGAAACCAGTGATACACAGACGCGAAGATCACAAAAACCGAACCCCCATACACGATGTAGTGGAAGTGGGCGACCACGAAATAGGTGTCATGAACATGAACGTCAAAAGGCACTTGCGCAAGCGCTACGCCAGTAATCCCGCCTAACACAAAGTTGATAATAAAACCGCAAGAGAAAAGAACAGCGCTGTTAAGACTGATTTTTCCTCCCCACAAAGTGGCTAACCAGTTAAAGAATTTAATTCCGGTGGGAACGGCAATAAAGGCCGTGGCAATGGTGAAAAACAGGCGCATCCATGGAGGCGTGCCGCTGGTAAACATGTGATGGGCCCAAACAACAAGCCCAAGAACCACGATTGCCATAATCGAATACACCATCGTTGTGTACCCAAAAAGAGGCTTCCGGCAATGAATCGGAAGGATTTCACTCACCAAACCAAAAGCCGGCAACACCATGATGTAGACGGCTGGATGCGAGTAAAACCAGAAGAGGTGTTGATAAACAACAACGTTTCCACCCATGCCTGGATTAAAGAATCCCGTATGAGCAACGATATCGAAGCTCAGAAGAATCAAGGTACCTGCGAGAACGGGCGTGGATAAAACAACGAGAATGCTTGTTCCAAGCATTGCCCAGCAGTACATCGGCAATTGCATCAGCTTCAATCCAGGCCGACGCAATTTCAGAATGGTGGCAATGAAATTAATTCCGCCAAAGATGGAACTTCCCCCAAGCAATAGAACGCTCAGGATCCAAATAATCTGGCCACTCGCAGGAGTCGTCAGACTGAGGGGTGGATAGGCTGTCCAGCCTGACTGTGCCGCACCGGTAATAAAGTAACTGGTGATCAGAAGTAGACCAGCAGGGGGAATCAACCAAAAAGCAACAGCATTCAGCCTTGGGAAAGCCATGTCCCTGGCCCCCACATAGAACGGAATCAGATAATTGCCAAACGCACCATTCACCACCGGGACAATCCAGAGAAAGATCATCACAGTGCCGTGCAGGGTAAGGACCTGGTTGTAAACATCCCGGGGCATAAAATCAGCTACCGGGCTTGTCAGCTCTGTGCGAATAGCGCCAGCCAGGGCACCACCGATCAGGTAAAAAGCAAAGCCACACACCAAATATTGAAGCCCGATCACTTTGTGATCGACGCTAAAACTGAGGTAGCGAAGCCACCCAGTTGGTTGCAAGGAGGGGGGTTTGCTTTGCTGGGGAAGAGTAAGTGTCATGCCTCAGATACAGGGAGCTTGCGATTGGCTTGGAACCAGGCGTCGTAGTCGTCGGCCGACTCAACCACCACTGTGGAGCGCATTCCACCGTGATAAGGGCCGCAAAGTTCTGCGCAAACCACTGGGTAACGCCCTGGACGGGTGGGAGTGAAATTGAGCAAAGTTGGCTGGCCTGGAATGATGTCCTGCTTGAGCCTGAATTCTGGGACCCAGAATGCATGGATCACATCTTTAGCCTCCATTTTCAATGAAATAGGTCGTCCTGATGGAACATGCAATTCTCCTGAAATAATGTCGCCTTCGGGATAGTGGAAGAGGAAGGCAAATTGCATCGCCGTAACCTCAACAGGAAGAGGCGCTCCCGCCATTTCAGAACTCGCTTGCATCGCCCCTGCTGTGCCAATTCCTCCCCAAACCCTTTCTTCCGTCGCTTGAGAGTCACCGTGCCCCCCATGACCAAGGGGAACCATTCCCCCCATTCGTTCGTAGATGTCGTAGCTGAATAAACCCACGAACAGGACAACGATGGCTGGAACAGCCGTCCAAAAAATCTCCAGCGGCAAATTGCCTTCCAGTGCAATCCCGTCACCAATCTGTCCAGCTTTGCGGCGGAAACGAACAAGGCTGAATACCACCAGCCCAACGATTCCTACAAACAAAATCGTACCGATGCTGAACAGAACACGAAACAGTTCGTCGTAAATGGGTGCATTGACGCTGGCATCAACAGGAAGAAGGTTGATGTTTTGGCCAATCCACAATCCACCCAGCACAAGGATCATTCCCAGCACAAGAGTGAGAATCGCCGAGGGGATAGGCACGAAACTCCTGGTACATGTCCCTTAAGACTATGGAGATCCAGTGCCTTCTTCATGCCGTGATTGTTAAAGCAGCCTGTAGTTCCTGCTAACACAGCTGTTTCAGGGCGTTGTTGTCAGCAAAGGGAGATGTTGGCGCCCATAAAAATGTCGGAGACCTGTAAATAGCGTGCCGCTTCAGATCAGATCGCTAGTTTCCAAAAATAAACCGCGTGATTAGGAGGAACAGTCGTTGACTTCATCGGCAACAGTTCCGATTCGTTTGCGCCTGGCGCAACTCGCTGCTCACCTGGTCGTAGCTCTGATTGCCCTGGTGGTGATTGGAGGAGCAACTCGTGTCATGGAAGCCGGGCTGGCATGTCCTGATTGGCCTCTCTGTTACGGGAGCCTTCTGCCTGGACGCCAGATGAACCTCAAGGTGTTCTTGGAGTGGTTCCACCGCCTAGATGCCTTTGTTGTAGGCGTCGCCCTGCTCGTCCAGCTCGGTGCCGCCTGGTTCTGGAGGAAGGAATTGCCGCGTTGGTTCCTGCCTCTGTCCTTCCTTTTGGTCCTGTTAGTGGTTCTTCAGGGAGGCCTCGGGGCTTTAACCGTGCTTCAACTGCTCCCCTCAGCGGTGGTGACAGCCCATCTCGTTCTGGCGTTGACCCTGGTCATCGTGATGAGCGGACTCACCCAAAGGCTGCTGCACACCGGATCCAAAGATGCTGCCGCCCCTCGCTGGTGGCCCTTTCTCGGCGGAATCAGCCTGGCAGCCGTTTCAGGCCAATGCCTGCTCGGAGGGCGGATGGCCAGCTCATGGGCGGCCCAACGTTGCTTGCAGGAAGGTCAGTCCTGCCAATGGCTTCATTTGCATCGCAGTGCCGCAACCCCAGCAGCGATTTGCGTCCTGCTGTTCGTTGCAACAGCTCTGATCGCCGGCGGCTGGGCCCGTCAGCAATGGCCCCTTCTGATCACAGCCACTCTGCTGGTCTCTACCCAAATCGGTTTGGGAGTTCTCACCTTGCGGCTTGGTCTGAGCCAGCCAGCGGTGACGGTGGGTCATCAACTCGTTGCCTGTCTGCTCGTGGCCGTCCTCGCGGCTCTCACCTGGAGACGCCCGTCAGCACCCGACTCCCCTCTCACGATCGCTCGCGATTCTTCAACCCTGGAGCCCTGTCATGGCTAGTTCAGCTTCCGTTGCTCCAATGCCCCCATCCCTCACCAGGGATGAAGTGGTGCCATCTCGCAAGAGAATCAAACTTCCCCCCTGGCTTGAGGTTGCCAAACCGAGGCTGATCCCACTCCTGCTCGCCACCACCTTGGGAGGAATGGCTCTCACCGAAGGCTGGCCCCTCTCATCACCTCGGCTGGCCTGCACCCTTGGTGGTGGTGCATTGGCCGCTGCCGCCGCTGGAGTTCTCAACTGTTTGTGGGAGCAGGAGCTGGATGGACGCATGCTGCGCACGAGCGGCCGAGCCCTTCCCTCTGGGCGGTTATCTCCATCCGCGGCCTTTGTTGGTGCGGTGTCCTGCACGCTTGCTGCAGCAGCGCTTCTCGTCAGTGGCGTGAACTGTCTTGCGGCTGGTCTATCTCTCCTAGGACTCTGCAGCTATGTCCTGCTTTACACCGCACTTCTGAAGCCCCGCACCACACAAAACATTGTGGTTGGCGGTGTTGCTGGTGCCATCCCACCCCTGGTCGGAGCGGCTGCAGCAACAGGCCACATAGGCCTGAGCGGATGGTGGCTATTCGCGCTTGTGATGGTGTGGACTCCAGCCCATTTCTGGGCACTAGCCCTGCTTTTGCATGACGACTATCGAGCCGTCGGCATTCCCATGCTCCCTGTCGTCAAGGGACCATTGGTCACCACGAGGGCGATTCGACGCTATGGATGGGCCACCATCTTGCTCAGCTTTTTGGGCATTTGGGCCCTACCGGAAGGTGGTGCCTTGTATGGGCTCTTGATCCTTCCCTTCAACGGTCGCCTTCTGCAGATGGTGGAGCGCCTGGCTGCGGAACCCAACAACCGAGATCGCGCCAAGGGATTGTTTCGTTGGTCAATCCTTTATCTGTTCGGAATCTGTTTGTTGCTTGTCATGAGCCGGATGTCTGGTTCCGCTCAGTTTGATCTGCAAGTCAGGACCGTCGTTGACATCCTCGCGGGCGGATTTCTTCCTGTCGCTTCCTAGATTCTTAACTCTCGCTTTTGGACGGTTCCATGTCCCTGATCGTGCTCGATCACCTGGAAAAGTCTTACGGGACGATTCCAGCGCTCAGGGACTTGAGCTTGCAAGTCCCTGAAGGATGTCTGTATGGGCTGCTCGGACCCAATGGTGCTGGCAAGACCACAACCCTGAGAATTCTTGCCACTCTTCTGGCTCCAGATCTTGGCGATGTCCGCATTGCTGGCCTCGATGGCTTGAAAGACCAACGCGAGATTCGACGGCTGATTGGATATGTCGCTCAAGAGGTGGCGATTGACAAAATCCTCACAGGGCGGGAGCTGCTAGCCCTTCAAGGCGACCTCTACCACTTACGACCCAAGCAGAGGAACCAACGAATCGACGAACTGATCGAGATGTTGGGCATGGATCCCTGGATCGACCGGCGATGCGGCACCTATTCAGGGGGCATGCGTCGTCGCCTGGATCTCGCGGCAGGTCTCTTGCATCGACCCCAACTGCTCATTCTCGATGAACCCACGGTCGGACTTGACATCGAAAGTCGAGCTGTGATCTGGAACGTTCTCCGGGACCTAAGAGATCAGGGAACAACGGTCTTGCTGAGCACCCATTACCTCGAGGAAGTGGAAGCACTCGCCGATCGAATGGCCATCATTGATGCCGGAACGGTGATTGCTGAAGGCACACCAAACGATCTCAAGAAACGTCTGGGAGGGGATCGCGTCACCTTGCGGGTGCGTGAGTTCAGCAACGAGCAGGAAGCAGAGACGATTTGTGACCTCCTTGAACCCCTTGATGGCGTCCAGAACATTGTGATTAATCGCTCGCAGGGCCACTCCCTCAACCTTGTGGTGGATGGGGAACAGGTCCTTCCTCGCCTTCGCCTCTGTTTGGAAGAAGCAGGGCTTCCCGTCTTTGCCCTTGCCCAAAGCAGACCCAGTCTTGACGACGTTTACCTTCAGGCCACAGGACGCACCTTGATGGACGCCGAGCTGGCCATTGCTGGGCAGCGTGATCCCAAGCAAGAACGCAAGCAAGCCATGCGCTAACCGCCTGCTTCCACCTCCAGATTTCCATCAGTGCTCCCCATGACCACTCCCCATCTGCAGATTGATGCCAATCAAGCGTCCTCCCGAGGAGCTTTGACAGAGCTGATCCAGGAAACGACGGCTTTGACGCGTCGCCTGTTCGTGCAGCTCAAACGGCGTCCCTCCACGCTGATTGCCGGTGTTCTGCAGCCACTGATCTGGTTGATTTTATTTGGGGCTTTGTTCTCTAAGGCTCCCGAGGGGCTGCTACCAGGCGGCATGAGCTACGGGCGTTTTCTCGGTGCTGGAGTGATTGTGTTCACAGCGTTTAGCGGTGCACTCAATGCCGGACTTCCGGTCATGTTTGACCGCGAATTTGGATTTCTCAACCGACTACTGGTGGCGCCATTAAGAAGTCGCAGTTCCATTGTTTTCGCTTCGGTGATTTACATCACCACATTGAGCCTCGTGCAGAGTTTGGCGATCATGCTCACAGCAGCCTTACTCGGCTATGGGTGGCCTGGAGCTGGTGGGCTCCTGCTTGTTCTGTTCACCCTGCTGCTGTTGGTTTTTGCCGTAACGGCCTTAAGTCTCGGTTTGGCTTTTGCCTTGCCTGGTCACATTGAGTTGATTGCGGTGATTTTTGTCGCCAATCTGCCGCTGCTGTTTGCAAGCACCGCATTGGCACCTCTGAGCTTTATGCCCGTGTGGATGGGCTGGCTAGCGGCCCTAAATCCCCTTACCTTCGCGATAGAACCCATTCGAGCAGCCTATGCAGGCCCTCTCGATCTTTCGGTGGTTCTTTTGGACGCACCCTATGGACCCGTCACTGGACAGACCTGCCTTTTGGTCCTGACCGTGCTCACCGTGGGGCTGTTTCTTCTCATCCGACCACTGCTCAATCGCAAACTCTCTTGATTCCGTGTCTGTTTCTTCGTTTCAGCCCCTGAACCCCCGCCAACTAGACCTGCAACGTCGCTTGCTGGTCGCCAATGAATTAAGAGAAGCCTCCCTCATCGCGCAATTGGAACTGCAGTGGGTGCATCGCTATGGGGTGACCTCTCTTCCCAAACGGTCGGATGAAGCCTCCTTGGAGGCACTCCCCTCAGCTCAGAGTCCAGAGGTGGAAGTAGAGCTAGAGCCAGAGGTAGAGGTAGAGGTAGAGGTAGAGGTAGAGGTAGAGCCAACGATCCAAGGCCTCTCTCTCGTGAGCGATCAAACGGTCGAAACAGAAACACCAGCTCTGCACGTCGCACCCCTTTCGAGTCCCTCGCAAGCTGACGAGGCTGAGGGGATGGAAGACCTGGCTGATCGTTCTTCAAATCCGCCCCTTGCCATTGCGCCTCCTCCGTTTGCCCGCGGTGCGCAGCGCTTTCGTCGCTGGATGGTGGCATCCTCAGCAGTCCAAGATCTGCAGGCATCCTGAGGACGATGTCCATCCCATCCCGCGCCCAACTGAAGGGTGGCCTGATCGTGTCGGTTCAGGCTCCGGAAGGATCACCCATGCGGCATCCCGATGTGATTGCGGCCATGGCTGAAGCCAGTCTTCGCAACGGAGCCACTGGTGTTCGCCTCGAGAGCCCAGAGCACATCGGAGCTGTACGCAACCGCTGCCCTAACGCTTTGATCATTGGCTTATGGAAGCGAACGCTCCCGCAGAGCTCCGTCTACATCACGCCTCGTTGGCAGGACATTCAAGCGGTCTGGGCAGCCGGTGCCGACGTCATCGCCCTTGATGCCACAGCGCGCCAAAGGCCAGAGCAGGAGGACCTCGCCGAGCTCATTCAACGATCGAAGAATGACTTAGGAGCTCCACTCATGGCCGATGTGGACTCCATCGAAAACGGATTGATCGCAGCATCCCTGGGATGCGAATGGGTGGGCACCACTCTGTATGGATACACGGAGCAAACAGCACAACAAACTCCTCCGGGTTTCGGCTTGATCTCTCCTCTAAGGGATCAGCTGCCCGAGCAGGTGACGTTGATTTGCGAGGGGGGCATTAAGTCGCCTGATTCAGCGCTCAAATCGCTTGAGCATGGAGCCGATCTTGTGGTCGTTGGCACAGCGATTACGGGCGTCGACCTTCAAGTGGCCGACTATCACAGGACCCTGAAAAGGCAGAATGAGTGAGTCTCACAAGACTCAGGCATGTTGCTGAAAGTTGCTTTCCCTGTCGTCCTCAGCGGAGCCTTCTTCGGTCTGCCCATCGCAGGGTTACCGATGACAGAACTACAAGCCCTCAATCGAGAGCTGGGGAGACTGTGCAGCCATCCACCCCGGGAAGCCTTATCCGTGTGTCGCATCCACGCAAGGCTGGTGGGATCCCTTTAAAGGGATCCCACTAAAGGGATTCCACGGTGGGAATTACATCATTCCCATGCCGCCCATGCCGCCCATGGGATCCATGCCACCCATGCCACCCATGCCGCCCATGGGGTCGCCGCCGCCGCCTGCAGGTGCAGGGGGCTCAGGCTTGTCCGCCACCACGACTTCAGTGGTCACCACCAGTGATGCAATCGAAACCGCGTCCTGCAGCGCAAGACGAACCACTTTCGAAGCATCCAGAATCCCGGCACTCATCAGGTCTTCAAAGTTTCCGGTGAGAGCATTGAATCCCTGTCCGCTGTTGCGGACACGATCCACCACAACGTCACCGTTAGAGCCTGCATTTTCAGCGATCTGACGGAGGGGAGCGCTCAGGGCACGCTGAACGATTTCGACCCCGGTCTTTTGATCACCCTCCAAGCCTGAGGTCAGAGCATCGAGTTCTGCAGAGATGTGCAGAAGGGTTGATCCGCCTCCAGCAACAATGCCTTCCTCGACCGCTGCACGGGTGGCATTCAAAGCATCCTCAATGCGTAGCTTGCGGTTCTTGAGCTCCGTTTCTGTCGGGGCCCCGACCTTAATAACGGCGACTCCTCCAGCGAGCTTGGCGATGCGCTCGTTGAGTTTCTCCTGGTCGTATTCCGAATCCGTGTTGTCGAGCTCACGCTTGATGGAGGCAACACGAGCGCTGACGGCGTCTTTGCTGTCATCGCTCGCCACGATCGTGGTGCTGTCCTTGCTGATCGTGATCCGGCGTGCCCGGCCCAGGTCGTCCATCGTCACCTTGTCGAGGGTCATCGCCCTGTCTTCGCTGATCACTTGACCGCCGGTCAGCACAGCGATGTCAGCAAGCGCTGCCTTCCGGCGCTCGCCAAAGGATGGAGCACGCACTGCCGCCACCTGCAGCACCCCTCTGTTTTTGTTCACTACCAAGGTGGCAAGAGCTTCTCCATCCACTTCTTCGGCCAAGATCACCAGCGGTGAGCCCGATTTCTGAACCGTTTCCAACACGGGAACCAAATCGGTCACCGAGCTGATTTTGCGATCGGTGAGGAGCAGTAACGCATTCTCAAATTCACAGATCTGGCGGTCACCATCGGTGACGAAATAGGGAGAGCTGTAGCCACGATCGAAGGCCATGCCCTCTGTGACTTCGAGCTCAGTGGCCAAAGACTTGGATTCCTCCACGGTGATCACACCGTCAAAGCTCACCCTGTCCATGGCCTCAGCAACCATGCGCCCCACCTCCTCATCACCGCCTGAGCTAACCGTGGCAACCTGGCGAATCGCATCGCCGCTCACGGACTGACTGCGCTGATTCAGGCTGGCGACCACCGCCGCCACAGCTTTTTCCATGCCTCGGCGAAGTTCGATCGGGCTGGCACCTGCGGCGGTGTTGCGAAGCCCCTCCTCAACCATCGCCTGGGCGAGCACGGTGGCAGTTGTGGTGCCATCGCCAGCTTTGTCCTTGGTCTTCGACGCCACCTGCTGGATCAGCTTGGCTCCGATGTTTTCGAACGGATCAGCAAGTTCGATTTCTTTGGCGATCGTGTCACCGTCATTGACGATGTCAGGTGCGCCGTAGGACTTCTCGAGCACCACGTTGCGGCCACGAGGTCCGATGGTGACCCGAACGGCATCGGCAAGGGCATTCATGCCTCTCTCGAGGGACTCACGTGATTCGTTCGAGAAGCTGAGAAGTTTGGCCATAGTGTCAGGAACCCGAGGGTCAATCCCTTCCAGCGTCTACGACCAACCGCTCCTCTCGGAAGTGGGGAAAGCCGAATCCATGGACCAACGGCGCAAAAGGTCTGGTTAAGGTTTGGGCATGAAGGATTCCGGAGCGCTGTTCTTCGTTTTCATGGCTGCCATGGCGGCAACCATGACGTTGGTCTACGTGCCGCTTCGGATTTATCTCACGGCAACGGACCGCAGTCGGAGATTGAAGTTGCTTCAGCGCATTCGTCGCTTGAGAGAGGAGCTTGGGCAGCCCCTCCAAAGCTGATCCTCAACTCATAACCATCCCGCCATCCACCTGCAGCACCTGCCCGGTGATGTAAGCGGCCGCAGGATCGGCAGCTAAGAACCTCACGGCTCCAGCCACCTGATCAGGGGTCCCAAACCGGCCCAAAGGAATGGCAGCAAGGATGGCCTCGGCCTCAAGATCTTTCGTCATATCGGTGGCAATGAAGCCAGGTGCCACCGCATTCACCGTGATTCCACGGCTTGCCATCTCCTTGGCGCTACTTCGCGTTAGTCCCACCACGCCGGCTTTGGCTGCTGCGTAATTCGCTTGACCGGCATTGCCCATCAGCCCAACCACCGAGGTGATGTTGATGATGCGACCACTGCGCTGCTTCAACATGGGGCGTGTCACAGCCCGCGTGCACAGAAAGACTCCGGTGAGATTGAGATTGATCACCGCCTGCCAATCCTCAGTTTTCATCCTCATCAACAGGCCGTCGCGCGTAATCCCCGCGTTATTCACCAGGACGTCGATGCGTTCACTGCGCTTCAACACCGTTTTAATCAAGTCGTCCACCGAAGCCTCGTCGGCTACGTCGGCCTGGAGGGCATAGGCGGAGCCGCCCTTGGCCTGAATTTCAGCAACCACCGCCTCCGCCGCATCGGGTGAACTGGCGTAATTCACCACCACTTCTGCGCCCTCAGCGGCCAAAGCCAAGGCCACTGCGCGACCGATGCCACGACTTGCACCGGTAACAAGGGCGGTTTGACCGTCAAGAGAAGCGGATGAATCCATGAACGCTTTTTTTTACGATCGTGTGATCGTAGGGATCGTTAGCCCTTTCAGCCATCAAAGCCAGCTAGACGCCCCGCATGGTCTCAATCGTGTCGATGGCATCACCCAGCAGATTGCGGAATAACTCCAATTGCTTCTGGCTGCCCATCACCACAAGAAGTTGACCAGGGCCAAGCCGTTCTTCCCCGCTGGGATTTCCCTTTAATGCGCTCCCGTCACGGATGGCCAGCACCATGGCCCCACTGCGCCGACCGAGCTGGAGCTCCGACAAGCTCTTGCTGGCTAAGTGACCCACAAGCAAGGGATCACGACTTAACCGAAATTCTTCAATTTCAAATTCCGATCCAGACAACATATCCATAAAGTCCACAGCCAAAGGCCTCAGCGCTGTTGCTGCCATCACCCTGCCCCCAGCGACATAGGGACTCACCACAACCGTGGCTCCCGCCAGTTCAAGCTTGGCTGCCGCTTCTTCGCTATCGGCCCGAGCAATGAGCCGGCATCCAGGCTCCAAACCTCGAGCGCTGAGCGTGACGTACAGATTGGCAGCATCGCTAGGCAAGGCCGCCACCAGGCTTCGACAACGATGAAGTCCAGCCTCTAGGAGCGTTTCATCGAGGGTGGCATCGGCCTGGAGCACAGGCAAACCACGCTCCTCTGCCGCCAGACGGCGAGCAGAATCCAACTCCACAACAAGCACAGGAACGGTTTCCAAGAGCAGCTGTTCAGCAATCTCCCGGCCAATGCGGCCATACCCGCAAAGAATCACATGGTTATGCATACGCCGTAGGTTTCGGCGAAACCTCAACTCCCGCAACTGACGGAAGTATCCGGATTCTGTCAGGCCGAGAATCTTTTGAATCGAGAGCTGCACCACCACGATGCCCCCAGCCACGATCAAAACGGTCACCAGCCGTCCGGCCTGGGAGAGGGGCTCCACTTCTCCATAACCGATGGTGCTGATCGTGATCAGCACCATCCACAAGCAATCACCCCAGTCCCACCCCTCCGTGATCCGATAACCAATCGCACCGCCCATGATCACGATGGCGAGGGCTAGGACGGGTAAAAGCCATGGCCTGGCCAGCTGGCGTAGCTGAGGCCGATAAAACTGAACGGAATAGGGCTGAAGCCGACGGCGTTGTTGCGACCTCCGTCGTGGCTTCTTCATCCGAAGCCCATCGCCTCCAACACATCCGCTTCTGAGAGTGAGCGGAGATCGTCATTGCCGAGATGCCGAATCACATCCCGCTCTGGCAGTTGATCGTCAGCCAGTCCGAGGGCCACCAACGGAACCCCGCAAAATGTTGCCAACAGACTGGTCACAGGACAACTGGTCAACACCACGTCGGCACAGGCAATCTGCGCGGCTCTCTCGGAAAGCGAGCTCTCATCTCCGAGATGGATGGTTCGCAACCCAGGAAGCTTGGCTTTGATCGTGAGCGGTAATTGTTTCCAGCGTTCTGAGGGCCAGTCTCCCGCCATGGCCGTTGGTTGAAGCATTAAGAGAGGACCATCTCCCTGCGGCTGCCGTTCGCGAGCCTGGCTCATCAGCGCAGCAGGCAAACTGATCCGAAAGGCTGCGGCATCCAAGCTGAGACCAAGCGGAGCCAGATATCCAGAGAGGCGCTGCGCACTCCAGCCCTCAGCCTGGCTCGCTGTAGCAGTAGAGGCAAATCCAGCCTCTGCAACCCGCGTCGGAATATGGCTCATGGACAGCATCAGGTTGACCTGACGTCCGTCCGCAAAATTGAGGCATACCTGGAAATCAGGTTCTCGGACGCAGCCAAGGAGATTGGCCCAATCGGCCATGGTTTGAGCTGCAGAAAAATCAAAGGGAATGATTTTTTCAACCGAGGGCAGCAACGTCCACAGCGATCGGTGAGCAGGGGAACAGGCCACCTGAATCGAAGCTCCAAGCGCGTTGGCACAGGCTGCTATGGCAGGCATACGCTCAAGCTGCTGTTGAGCTGTTCCTGGGCTTAAAACGAGAACGCGCATGAAACAACAGCACAAAGGGTGCGAGCTGATTGTATGGAGGCCGTTTCAGGTTGCTGGGAACAGGAGTCGCTTATGCATCTGTTGATCGCAGCCGCTGGTAGTGGGCGGCGGATGGGAGCGACCCGCAACAAGCTGCTGCTGCCGCTGTCTGGACAACCCGTGCTGGCATGGACGCTGCAGGCAGCCCTCGCAGCTAAGACGATCCATTGGATCGGAATCATTGGTCAGGAGATTGACCGGTCCGAGATTCTCGATCTCGTGGGAGGCGCTCCCAAACCCGTCGTTTGGATTGCCGGCGGAGACAGTCGTCAAGAGTCAGTGGAACGAGGGCTGGCCGGCCTGCCAACCGCAGCCAAGCATGTGCTCATCCATGACGGGGCCCGCTGTCTGGCCACTCCCGACCTGTTTAACCGCTGCGCAGAAGCCGTTCGCGGCGGCCAGGCTGTGATTGCGGCGACCCCTGTCACCGACACGATCAAAAAGGTCGACGAATCAGGCTTGATCACAGCAACCCCAAATCGGGCAGAGCTGTGGGCGGCCCAGACTCCGCAAGCTTTTTCAGTGGATGAACTCCGACAGGGTCATCGCGAAGCCCGAGCGAATGGCTGGACTGTTACCGATGACGCCTCCCTTTATGAGCGTTTGGGATGGCCAGTCAACGTGCTTGATGCTGGTCCCTCCAACATCAAAGTGACCACCCCTTTTGATCTCACTGTGGCTGCAGCCGTGCTGGCCGAACGCCAGGGTTAGCGCCCACGCGCAAGACCCCCTGATCTCCATCGAGGGTCGCGATCGCGCCCACCGGCAAGGCTGCATTTCCCCCCGGACCATGCCCCACCAGCAGGTTCCCCACCACAGGAATCCCTAAATCATCGCTGCGCTCTCGCAACACCTCTTCCAAGCTGAAGCCAGCAGAGTCGGAGGCGTCATCGCAATCCAGAAATCGACCGAAGCCAAGACCGGCGAGCGATTGGAGCAGACCTGCTAATCGCCACTGCGTGAGCATGCGATCAAGGCGATAGGGAGCTTCGCCGATGTCTTCAATCACCAACACAACACCACGCAGATCCGGAAGGAAAGGGCTCCCGATCAAATGGGACGCCACCGTTAAATTCAGGGTCAATAACGGGCCAACAGCCACGCCTCCCCGCCAGGGAACCCCTTGAAGATCCGGCAGGGCGTGGCCAAAGAGCAGATCATGCAAACGCTGCTGACTCCACTCGGGTTCATCGGCGAGGGTTGTGATTAAGGGCCCATGGACGCCCCCGCACACACCAGCCGCCATACGAGCGCAGAGCAGTGCGGTCACATCCGAGAAGCCCAGCAACCATCCAGGCTGCCAAGCGAAAGGCTGCTCCAAAAGTCTGGCTGCTCCCCAGCCGCCGCGTGCACAGGCCAAGAGGGCGGCATTGGGAACCGCTTGAAAATCACGACGACGTTCCTCATCCCGTCCCGCCAGATAGCCCCAGCGCCGTTGGCTGATGACATCCGGACGGATTCGCAATCCCCAGCTGTCCAGAATCGAGATCCCCCGCCAAAGGTTGTCTGTGTTGTCAAGCGCAGAGCTGGCGGCCACCACCGCCACCTCATCTCCCCGTTGAAGAGGGGAAAGCAACACGTCTGAGCCGTCTGTGCTGTGCATCAGCCCAGCCGCCCGAGAACGAGACCCAACAACAGCAACGCGCCCAAGCGCACCTGCTGACTGAAATGAAGGCCATACACATACATGGATTGTTGCTGGACACTTTTGAGGGCTCGCGTTGCACGTTGCATCCCAAAGGCCACCACCAGCCAGAACGGCCAGAAAATAACTCCGATTCCGGCAAAGGCGGCGGCAACAGCCAGGGCCAGCATCGAGAGCGCATAGGTGATCCCCACGACGCGCAAGACGGACGGACCGAGGCTCAGTGCGCTGCTGTTTAACGCCATCCGGGCGTCATCCGGACGATCCGCCATCGCATACACCGTGTCAAAGGAGAAGGTCCACAGCAGGGTGGCAAGCCAACAACCTGCCAAGGGCCAACCGCCATTGAGATCGCCGGTTTGAGCGGCCCAAGGGATCAACACCGCGAAGCCCCAGCACAAGGCCAGGACTGCCTGGGGGTAGGCGAACCAACGCTTGGCAGAGGGGTAGATCAAGATCGGCGGCAGGGCGAAACACGCCAACACAAGGCAAAGGTTGCGCACGGAAGCCGGCAAGCTCAGCACCACGCTCAAACTGATGATCAACAGCACGATCAACACAACAACGGCCTGGACAACGCTCAAACTTCCTTGCGCAAGCGGACGCTGCTTCGTGCGTTCCACAAAGCGGTCGATGCGTCGATCCCATAAATCATTGGCGATGCAACCCGCTCCACTCACCGCCAGGCCGCCGAGCACGATCAAAAGCACAAGGGCTGGAGAGGGCGGGGCATTCGGCGTGAGCCAGAGACTCCAGCCGGCTGGGATCAGCAAAATCAGTCTTCCGCTGGGTTTGTTCCAACGCAACAGGGCCACCCATGGAGCCAGGGTTTGACGAAACAACATGCGCTTAGCGGAGCTGACTGACAAAAGAACTCCGGCTTGGGAACCTTAAACAGAGCTTCTCGCTGTCTGCTTGAGGCAGAGTGGTAAGGCTTTCAGCGCGGTGCGTGAAGTGACAGCAGGGCCGAGCTTTCAAAACGGTCGAGCCTTGCGGAAGATTGCCGCAATCGATATCGGCACCAATTCCACCCACCTCTTGGTGGCCTCTGTCGATCCTGAGCTGCGAACCTTCAGCATCGAGTTAGCGGAGAAATCCACCACACGGTTGGGGGAACGAGACCCCGAAACCGGCAATCTCTCCGAGGCCGCCATTGAACGCGGGCTCGAAGCGCTTCGTCGCTTTCGCGAGCTCGCCCTGAGTCATCAGGTTGAACAGATCGTGACCGCAGCCACCAGCGCGGTGCGAGAGGCCCCGAATGGTCGGGACTTTTTGCAAGCGATTCAAGAGCAGCTCGAGCTCGAAGTTGATCTCGTGAGTGGCCCAGAAGAAGCCCGCTTGATCTACCTAGGGGTGCTCTCAGGCATGCCTTTTGGAGACTGTCCGCATCTTGTGCTGGACATCGGAGGCGGCTCCACAGAGTTGATTCTTGCGGACGGTCGTGATGCTCGAGCACTTACCAGTACAAGGGTTGGCGCGGTACGACTCCAGCGTGATTTCATCCAAGATGACCCGATGCCCCGGCAGCGTCGAACCTTCCTGGAAGCCTTCATCCAAGGGTCTCTAGAACCTGCCGTCAACAAAGTGCTGCGCAGGATCACCCCTGAAGAAACACCCGTGATGGTGGCCACCAGTGGCACCGCAATGGCCATCGGAGCCCTAGCCGCCAGTGAGGAGGATCGTCCACCGCTGAAGCTGCACGGTTATCGCGTCAGCAAACAACGGCTCGACCGGGTGGTTGATCGCTTGGTGGTGATGACACCGGAGCAACGCAAAGGGTTGTCACCCATCAATGATCGGCGCGCAGAAATCATCGTTCCAGGGGCCTTGATTCTTCAAACCAGCATGCAGATGTTGGGAGCGAAAGAGCTGGTTCTGAGTGAGCGAGCGCTTCGCGAAGGCCTGATCGTTGATTGGATGTTGCGTCACGGCCTTCTGGAAGACCGTTTCAGCTTTCAAAGCAGCATCCGACAGCGCACCGTGATCCACCAGGTGCAGCGTTTTGCCGTGAATCAAGCGCGAGCCGAGCGTGTGGCCTCCCATGCCCTCACTCTTTATGACAACACCAAAGACCATCTCCACCGTGATGATGGCTCAGGCCGAGACTTGCTTTGGGCTGCCGCGATGCTTCACGCCTGCGGGCAACACATCAATCTCAGCGCTTATCACAAGCACTCCTGGTATCTGATTCGCCATGGAGAACTGCTTGGCTATTCAGAAGCGGAGCACTTAATGGTGGCTGCCATCGCGCGTTATCACCGCCGCAGCCTTCCCAAAAAGAGGCATGAATCCTGGCAAGCGCTGCAAAGCCGTGAAAATCGACGCACCGTCTCAGAGATGGCCTTACTGCTCAGGCTGGCGGTTGCCCTCGATCGACGTCCAGAGCCGGTGGTCAAAACCTTGCAGGTCCACGTCCAAAACGAAGATCTAGTCCTGGAGCTCGTCGGCGAACAGGCTGATCAGAATCTGAGTGTGGAGCAGTGGAGCTTGGAAAGCTGTGCCCCCATTTTGAAGGAGGTCACCGGATTGAACCTCAAGCTCAAGGTTCAGGGGTAAGGGGATACCAACGCAACTGATCGATGTTGCCCAAGGCCCTCGGTGAGCCATCCCCGTAGCGCAACCGAACCAAATCGGGTCGTCCCGCGAAGACTTCAAGCCCCTGATCGCCCTCAAACCGTTTGAGTTCGCTCAGAGTGCCCTCAAAGATCACCTCTCCACTCCCATTGCGGACGGAGACCCAGCTCGGTTGTGAACTATCAAGGGCGACGGATCCTGGAGTGTTGTTATCGATGCCAACAGCCACGTCCACAGCTGAACTGTTGTCACTCGCTGCCATCGGCTGAGGCACAGGTTGTTCCGTTGCTGCCTCGCTGCTCACTGATGCTGGTTGCTGACGGTTGCCGCGAAAAGCAATAGCGCTGATCGCTGTTACCCCAACGAGAAGCAAAGGAATGGCTGCATTCCTGATCCAGCGACCCATCTGTGCATCGTCCTGCTGGCCCTGGGGTGCATCGGCAGAGCCGGAGCGTTCGTAACTGCCACGCTTTGCTGGCGCCCCCTTCGTCTCACGGAGCTGAGCTTGGAATTGTTGAACCAGAGGACCGGGATCCAATCCCAATTTCTGCGCGACTCGCCGCAGCATTCCGCAAATAAAAACGGGTTCTGGAAGATTGTCGCGATCCCCATTCTCTAAAGCTTCAAGCTGCTCTTTGCCCATGCGCAGCGAATCGGCAAAGGCTTGGCACGTTATCCCTTGCCTTTCCCGCTCTTCCTTTAAGACACGGCCCAGTGAGACAAGTTCGTCCTGACGGAAATCTGAATGATCGATATCTTCCCTAACCTCAGCCATTCAATGGATTCACCGTTTAAAAATTTTAGTTGCGTTTCGCCAAACTGTCAGCCAGATCAATTGTTCACCCAATCAATGAGTGAGGTAATTTTGAAATTAAAAGGTTGAAATGGGCGATACTGGATTCGAACCAGTGACCCCTTCCGTGTGAAGGAAGTGCGCTACCACTGTGCTAATCGCCCCGAATGCAAATCTTAAACCACAACGGGTAAGCCTGATACTTAATGAGTAGGGCGAAACAGGTGATCATGATCTGGCGAGTAAAGCTTGGAGCGCTGCCGTCCTGCCTTTAGCGCTGGACTCACGACATAAAGAGTGGTGCGGATCAGATTTTGCTCGCGAGAGATCGCTGCCATGCGATCCAATGGGACGACTTGCAACCATTCATCAGGCCAACTCACACGGTGACCAATAGCAACCGGTGTATCAGGCGAATAATGCTTCAACAATGTTGCTTGCACCTCTTCAACATGGCGAGCACTCAGATACAGACAGAGCGATGCTTTGAGGCGGGCGAGATTCTCCAAACTCTCCGTTTCCGGAACCCCCGTGCGTCCACCGGCCCTCCCAAGAACAATGGTCTGGACAAGACCAGGGATCGTGAGTTCAGCCCCTAAGGCCGAAGCGGTCGCCTGATAAGCGCTGATGCCCGGAACCACATCGACAGCAATACCAGCGTCGTTTAAACCACAAATTTGCTCTGAAAGAGCTCCATATAGGCAGGGATCACCATCATGAAGACGCACAACCTGGAGGCCCTTCTTCGCTCGATCAATCATCAGTGGAAGCACGTCTTCAAGCGTGAGGGTGCTACTCCGGATCTTTTCGCAATGATCAGGGGCTAAGGCCGCGATCTGAGGCGACACCAACGAATCTGTCCAGATCAAAACCTGAGCAGATTGCAAGCGATTCTCCGCACGGCGCGTAAGGAGATCAGGAGCTCCGGGCCCTGCACCGACAATCGACACTGTGGTCATGAAGTACCTGGTGTGCGTAAGCCTGGATCAGGCAATGACTTTCGTTTCCCGTATAGCCAAAACAAACCAAAGCCCGCAAGCAGCAGCAATGAGAGGCTCATCAACTGAGCAATCCTCAAGCCTCCATCACAAAACGGAGGAACGCCTCCCAAGCAGAGCGGATCAATGCGCAGGCCTTCAATCCACACACGGCCAAGGCTGTAGCAGAGCAGATACATGCAACTCAAAGCGCCTGATGGAAGTGGAATCCGTCCGCTCTTCCCCCATTGAAATAGCGTCATCAGCAAAATAAAAATCGCCAGATTCCAAATTGATTCGTAAAGGAATGTGGGATGAAAAAATTCTGAATCGGCAAATATTGGCGGACGGCTTGAATAAGGAATGAACAATTTCCAAGGCAATTGGGTTGGAACCCCAAAGGCTTCTGAATTGAAAAAATTTCCCCAGCGTCCGATTGTTTGGCCAAGAATGACTGATGGAACCAAAACATCGAGCAGGTCCCAAAAGGAAACTTTCCGCCAACGACAGAACAAAATCACAGAGATCGTGCCTCCAATCAATGCTCCATGGATTGCAATACCCCCTTGCCAAATCGCAAACACGTCCCACCAAGAATTTTGATAGGAGCGCCATTCAAAGGCGACATAGTAAAAACGCGCGCCGATGATGGCCGCCAACACAAGGATCGGCAAAAGGTCGCTAATCAATCCCGATTCGAGATTTCTCTGCTTAGCCAACCAGCTCGATAAATTGAGGCCAATCAGTACGGCCAGGGCAATAAGCAGGCCGTACCAGCGCAAAGTAAGAGGCCCGAGCTGAAAAAGCACGGGCCCAGGTGATGTGAAGACAGCGGGAATGATCACCTTGATCAGACGCCTTCAGCAGCTTGAACTTTCTCAATCTGCCTCTTTTTAAGAACCAGCATGATCTGAGCCAAAGCAACCGCTGCGAAGAAGGCAAGCATCCCGTAGATACGAACAGGATTCTGAAGAACGACTTCGGTATCGAGCTGACCGAATCCACCAACATTGGGATCGTTCGTGATCGGGGCTCCAGCTTCAACCACATCTCCCACAGAGACCTGCAGGGTGGGACCCACTGGAATGGTCTCTGTGATTTCAGCGCCATCAGCGGACTTCACAGTGACCACGCTGGCCCCATTGTCGCCAGGCTCAATGGAAGTAACAGAGCCAGAAGCCGGCGCCGTATAGATGGTGTTGTTGCTCTTCTCACCTGTTGGGTACACCTGGCCGCGGCCACGGTTTCCACCAACGTGAATGGAGTACTTACCAAAACTGATGCTGCTGTCCGTCGCGGGGTCAGGAGCCAGCACAGGGAAGACAATCTCCTGGTGCTCATCACCAGGAATGGGACCCACCAAAATCACATTGGGTTGGTCATCGCTGTACTCGGTGAAATAAACACCCTCTGTTTCCTCCTTGATCTCATCGGTCCAGCGATCCTGAGGAGCGAGCGTGAAGCCATCAGGAAGCATCACAACAGCTCCCACCTGAAGGGGGACCTGACTGCCATCAGCACCAAGCTCTTGAACGCCCGTGTCGTAAGGGATCTTGACAACGGCCTTGAAGACGCTGTCAGGCAGAACGGACTGAGGCACTTCTGCCTGAGTGAGCTTTTGGGCCAAGTGGCAATTCGCACAAACGATCTTGCCGGTGGCCTCCCGGGGAGAATCGTAATTTTGTTGTGCCCAGAAGGGATAGGCCCAACTTGCAGCGGGTGCGCTGAAGACAGCAAGACCGACGATCAGTGCGGCAAATGTGGAGGAGAGCAGGCGACGCATGGGAAAGCGAGGGAGGAAAGAGACAGCAAAGAGAAGGGGCTGATCAGGACCACCAGGGCTTTTCGCCCGTCCGGAAATCGGTTTCAGTCCACTGACTGACAAACACGTTGTCGTTGTCGACGCTGACATTGGCCAAGGCCAATGACAGAGGCGCTGGGCCGCGAACCACCTTGCCTGTGGCGTCGTACTGACTGCCGTGGCAAGGGCACATGAATTTGTTGGCGCCGCTGTTCCAGGGGACAACACAACCCAGGTGGGTGCAAATGGCGTTGATGCCGTAGCTCCCGATCGCATCAGGGCCTTCCACGATCAAGTAGGTGGGGTCACCTTTCAAGCCTTGGACAAGACTGCGATCACCCTCTGCGTGGCCACTCAACCAGCCGCTCGCGGTGACTGCATTTCCGAGCTCGTCTTTGGCGCTGGTTCCACCACCGCCCCCGGCAGCCCTGGGCGGGATGAAGTAGTTCGCCACCGGATAAAGCGCCCCCAGGGCCACGCCTGTGACGGATCCGAAGGTCAGCAGATTCATGAACTGCCGACGGCCCATACCGGGCACATCACTAGCTGGCATCTGAGTCATGGCTGACGCTCAAGCAACACTGAATGAGGTCCATTATGGAGGGTAAAGGTCCCGTCACGCTTTGCAACGACTGGGCTTTTAGATGATCCACTCAGCCGTTTCCGTGCTTGTAGACCCACCCTTGGAACAATCCATCCCTCCATTAACGGTCGACGAGGTGGTTGACCTGCTGCGGAAGCGCTGGCAAGCCAGCTACGACATGCAAGTCGTTGTAAGGCGAAAGCGGATGTACCTCCAAGTGATGTGGGCCTATCTGGAGCAGCAATCCTTCCCCTTAGACGAGGAGGAGTACCGCACCCATCTAGCCCAAGTGCTGGACGTGGTGAATCGCTTAGGCCAGGCAGGCGACGTGCGTTCGTGGTTAAACGACACACGGGACCGTCCTCGACTGGGCAAAGCCCTCAGCCTGCAGCTGCAGGGGGAGGGGCGTCTGGAGGAGTTTCTGGTTTGAACCGTTCCACGGCCGCCACGAGAGCGACGCCAATGAAGAACAGGCCTGAGATCGCACCGGCTAGCAGCGACATCGTGATCGGATCGGTGGATGGCGTCAAAACGGCGCCGGCCAGCGCTGCCAGCAACACGACCCAACGCCAGGCCGAGAGCATCCGCTTCCAACGGACCAACCCAAACAAGCCAAGCAGTAGCTGCAGAACAGGCAACTGAAAAGCCAATCCAGTGGAGAGCATCAGCAGAAGCACAAAATCGAGGTAGCGCTCGATCGACCAAATCGGCTCCACCACATCAGCCCCGTAGCTCACCAAAAAGCCAAGGGCCGCTGGGATCAGCGCCCACCAGGAAAAAGCAATTCCTGCAAAAAACAGCACCGCTGAGCCCGCCACAGCGGGAGCGATGAGTCGACGCTCATTGCGCGTGAGACCGGGCAAAACGAAAGCCAAGCCTTGATACAAGACGTAAGGAATCGCCAAGGTGAGTCCTGCGTAACCGGCAACCTTGAACGAAACGAACAGGAATTCTCCTGGCGCCAACTGAAGAAATCGGATCGATCCCGCAGGTTCCTCCAAGATCCTTACCAACGGTTTCACCGCAACAAGGCAAGCCAAAGCACCCATCACAATCGCAATCAGGCTGCGAAAAACGCGCTGACGGAGCTCCTCCAGGTGATCGACCAGGGACATCTCCACATCGTTGGGTGGAAGCTGGTCAGGCCGAGGGGTCACCCGGATCGGCTCGGGAGCGGGAAGCACTGTTTTTTCGTTCGGCTCGGAAGGGATCAGTCCGACTGCACGTGGGTGTACTCAGGCTAAGAGCTTGCCGGCGATAAGTTGCTGTCTGGCTCGATCTGGCTCAGCCCAGACAACCTCACCATCTTTGTGTTGCACCGTTCCCAGCGCTGCACCAGCAATCCGTTGAAGATGCTCGACCGGGGCTTTCACCACAGCAACCCGGCGATTTCCCCGCGCGCGGCTAAACCATGCCGCCAGGTCAGCCGCAAGGCTGACGTCGTCGTCGTCCGCAAAACCAGCTGAAGCCTTCAACACAACGTGACTACCTGGACATTCCTGGGCATGAAACCAAAGGTCACCAGGTCGTGCCCGCCGGAGGCTGATCCAGTCGTTTTGACGATGGTTTCGGCCCACTTGAATCAGCAAGCCTGCGGGGCTGCGGATCTCGAGGGGCTGGGGGTCCACGCGACGCGATCCCTGACGGCGGCGGCGGCGAAGCCGTTTTGGAGCCAACAGATCATCCAACTCTTCTCGCAGATCAAGAAGGCTTTTCGTGCGCGCCTCTAACCCATCCCAATCCGCACCAATGAGCTCTTCTAGAAAGCTTTCACTGCCCTCGAGCAAGACCAAGCGGCTTTGGTGATGCTGCAGCCGTTCTTCCAGCGCTGGCACCGCCCGTCTCAGTTTTCGCGCTCTGCCATACAACTTCTGCGCGCGATCGATGGTCTCCCGATTCGGACTCACCTGGCACAACAACGCATCTCCCTGCTGTTGCAAGTCATCGGCACCGCCCGTCTCCTCTAAACCAGCCCTCTGGTCGGCCAAAAGAGCCTCCTCACGGGTCCTTAACTGCTTGAGCTGCTTTTGCAAATCCTGCGTGGCGCGATTCAAGTTCTGACGCTGGAGAACGGTGGCGTAGTACTGACCCAAACGAAGGCTGAGGGGCTCCCCACCCGTTGAACACTTCTCTAACGACGTCCCTTCGGATAACGATGCAGAGCCAGGATTCCAAACGCGATAGGAATTGGGCCCATCAAACTGCAGCTCAAACGCGCCGGTCTCCAGCGCCTTCAACCAGCACTGCCAACGCTGGTACAACAGCTGCCACTCCTGCTCGCTCAGCGCATGAACACTTGTCGCCAATCGCGCTTTGGCTGCATCGTCGTGCTGGTCAGCCAGATGCTTCGCCAGCACCGGACTAATGCCCTGGTAAGCACTGCGCATCGCCTTTTCCAGGCTTAGCGGCAACAGCTTTAAGCGCTCTCTCCAGCGCTGCTGAGGCTCATCCAGCCGGGGAGCCATGCCTTGAAGGGCCGGAGGAGGGCTATAAACATCTCCCGTACCAATCGGCCTAATTCTCGACTGATGCGAGCGGACCTGACGCGCAATCGCCGTGATGCGTTGCCGCTCATCGAGCAACAACAAATTGCTATGGCGCCCCATCAGTTCGAGCACCAAGGTGCGCTGAGGAGGCTGTCCAGGTCGAGGCGCCAACTGAAATTGCACGACCCGTTCAAACCCTTCCTGATAGAGCTCCGTCAAGGCCAGTTGGCGGAGCCCATGTTGGATCTGTTGCGCCAGCGTGCTTCCTGCACCCTGCTTCGGTGGCGGCGCGATTTCAACCAACCGGGGAACCTCTGCTTTCCAGCTCAGTTCCAACCAAATCATTCCTCGCAGGGTGCGAAATCCGAGCTGAAGCGTCTGAGGATCAGGCTGTTGCGCCTTCTCAAATCGGCTCGGTAGCAACCGGGCACGTAAATCCGCCAGCACAGCCCTCAGGCTGGTGAGATCCATCACTTGCGGACTTTGGCTGGCCATGGATTGCCTGAAAAACAGGCTGAACAGGAAGCCTTCCTACCCTGCGATGCAGTCTCAAGCAACGTATGGCTCCTGCTGGATCAATCGCCAGGCCCACGGTGCTCACCGGCCCCAGCGGCGTAGGGAAGGGCACCTTGGTCGCCCGCCTGAGAGAACGTCATCCAGAACTATGGCTCTCAGTGTCCGCCACCACGCGCTCTCCACGCACGGGGGAACGCGAGGGAATTCACTATTTTTTCCACTCCAAAGAACGGTTCAACGAACTCGTTCAAAGCGGTGGATTGCTGGAGTGGGCTGAATTCGCTGGAAACTGCTACGGCACACCTCGGCAACCCGTCAGCGAGCGCGTCGCGAAGGGAATTCCCGTGCTTCTTGAAATTGAATTGGAGGGGGCCAGGCAGGTTCGAAATAGCTTGCCGGAAGCCATGCAAATCTTCCTCGCACCCCCAAGTATTGAAGAGCTTGAGAATCGGATTCGCGGTCGCGGAACGGAAGCAGAAGAGGCGATCCAGCGACGTCTCAAGCGAGCGAAAGAAGAGTTAGCAGCTCAAACAGAATTCGATGCAGTGATCGTCAACGACGATCTTGAAACAGCTTTAGCCGCGTTAGAGAAACAGATGAACTTGACCGTCTCCCAATAAAAAAAGGGGTCCCAAGGGCCCCCTTTTTTGATGATCTTGTGGACGAAAGAATCCGCCAAAAGAATTCGGACGAAAGAATCGGCCGAAAAGATCGGAACGATCAGCCCATGGGGTGGAAGAGGAGATCAGGGAAAAAACGATTCCACTCGATCAGAATTCCGGCGGTGAGCGTGAACCAAATCGCGGCAACGACTGGTGCAGTAGTAAGAAATTTCTTCATCGTGAGAAAGAGAAGGACTTCGGGGTGCGAGTTCAGCGAGGAGAGATGGTCACCTTGTCGTCGCTTTCAAGCAATTTGCCACTTGTGAATTCACCGAAAGCAGCGATCGGCCATGTAGCTGAGGCCAGCAAGGACTTGATGGCAAGAGAGACATCAATCTGAATCTCTTTCATGTACTGCTCCTTGGTACCGCGAGTGCCTTTGAGGTACTCACGACCCGCCCAGCCAATACAACCAGTGATGTAAAGGAACATCAGGCCTGGGAAGACGAAGTCACCGGCATGGCTCCAACGGCCATCCACGATCAAGTGAGGCAGCCCATCTTCACCACAAACGGCCTCGCTATACATCTCGAAGCGAGCCTTAGCTTGAGGCGTGGCGGCAGCGCTTGCACGCTGCTGAAAACGGGCACTTTCGGCGCAAGGGGTCAGACCCGCTACATCAGCCTTGGCGACGGGGGCAAAGCCGAACACCAGCAGGGCCGAGAGCGCAAAGGCGAAGAGACGACGCATCGGAACGGTTCCTGTTGAGCCTGCCCCAAAGCGGCAGGATGTCACAACCGGACAGTAGGGGAGCCCCCTCCAACTTCATGCCCATAGTGCTTGCCCTCGAAACAAGTTGTGACGAGTCAGCCGCGGCGGTGCTTCGTCAGGAGGGCGACCAGCTCACGGTGTTGTCCCAGGGCATCGCCTCCCAGGTGGAGGAGCACGCGCAATGGGGTGGGGTTGTTCCTGAGATTGCCTCGCGCCGGCATGTAGAAGCGCTCCCTGTCCTCGTGGAACAGGCCTTAAAAGACGCGGATCTAGTTGCTGCCGACCTTGATGCCATCGCGGCGACCGTCGCACCTGGCCTTGTAGGAGCCCTGATGGTGGGCTCGATCACCGGGCGGACACTGGCGGCCCTGCATCAGAAGCCGTTCCTGGCCGTTCACCATCTCGAAGCACACCTGGCTTCGGTGTTCCTGGCAGAACACCCACCACGGGCTCCTTATCTGGTGCTGCTCGTAAGTGGCGGGCACACGGAACTCATTCGCGTGGATCTCGATGGAGACATGAAACGCCTGGGACGCAGCCATGACGATGCGGCCGGCGAAGCCTTCGACAAAGTGGCTCGACTGATGGGACTGGGCTACCCCGGCGGTCCCGCGATTCAGGCCATCGCCCTGGAGGGAGATCCCAAACGATTTCGGCTACCAAAAGGGCGCGTCTCCAAGCCAGGAGGAGGCTTCTACCCCTACGACTTTTCATTCAGCGGTTTGAAAACTGCCGTGCTTCGGCATGTGGAAGCGTTGAAGCGAGAGTCTGAGGATCTTCCTCTTGCTGATCTGGCCGCCAGCTTTGAACAGATCGTGGCCGATGTGTTGGTGGAGAGAAGCCTGCGCTGCTGCCTCGAGCAGGGGATTGATCATTTGGTCATGGTTGGCGGCGTTGCCGCCAACCAGCGGCTGCGTTCTCAAATGCAAAGCGCCGGGCAGAGCAAGGGGGTGTCCGTGCACATCGCGCCTTTGGCCTATTGCACGGACAACGCAGCGATGGTTGCCGTCGCGGCATTGCGTCGACTCTCAAAAGGCGTGGAACCCAGCTCTCTGGAGCTCGGTGTCTCAGCGCGATGGCCATTAGAGAAAGCATTAAGCCTGTATGGCTCATCAACCCCTTTTTAAAATTATTCTCTTAAGGTGGCGTCCCACGAGATCCTTCTGATGGCTCCTAACACTGATCTCCAACAGAAAGTTGTGGCAGAGCCCATCGATCCGGTCGAATTGAATGCTTGGAAGCGAGGATTTACCCCTCAGGCTGAAATCTGGAATGGACGTCTTGCCATGCTCGGGCTTTCGATCGGCATGGCAACACTTTTGATTGTTCGGATGTTTAACAACGCAGCCTGAAAAACCTCAACTCCGACCTCTTAACGCCTGCGTGAGTTCATTCGGACGAGGACTCACAGCAACCGCCTGCTCAGCTTCAACTTGGCCAGACTCCACAAGTCGCTGCAAAGACTGATTCGCTGTCATCATTCCATCGAAATCACTTCTGCGCATGATGTCTTCAACATCATCGAGGGCACCTTTTTTAATATAATCCTTACAGGCATCCGTATTAATCATTAGATCGTGATAGGCGGCACGCTTACCACCAGCACTCTTAATTAATCCCTGAGAAATAATCCCCAATAATGATTCTGCAAAAGACTGCCTAACACTTTCTTGTTCTTCAGGTTGGTACATGCCAAGGACACGTTCAACGGTTTTAACCGCCGAGTTCGTGTGCAAGGTCCCAAACACAAGATGCCCAGTCTGAGCCGCTTCCATCGCCGTAATTAGCGTTTCTTTGTCACGAATTTCCCCAATCAAAATCACATCTGGATCTTCTCGTAGCGCCGCTCTCAACGCATGATGAAACTGGAGCGTATGACGCCCTACTTCTCGCTGTCGGATTAACGACTTCTGGCTTTCATGCACAAATTCAATGGGATCTTCAATCGTGAGGATATGCCTGCTTTGATTGCGATTAATCCAATCAATCATGGCTGCCAGAGTGGTGCTTTTACCTGAGCCGGTAGGGCCAGTAACAAGCAACAATCCTTTCGGACGAGCGCAAAGCTCTTGCAGAACGGGCGGCAGCTTGAGGTCGTCCAGAGAAAGGATTGTCTGAGGGATGAGGCGCAACACCATCGCCGCGCCCCGCAGTGCATCAAACAAATTGATGCGCACCCTCACAAAAGAAAAAGCATGCGCCCCGTCGAACTCTTTGCCCTGTCTGAAGTGGTCGATCTGCTGTGGAGTGAGCAATTCTCTGAGCCAGTCCTGAAACTCACTGGGTTGGGTGGGAGGCCAATCAGAGCGAATGATCTCGCCGCGGGCTCGAAACCGTGGACTCTCCCCAATCCCAAGGTGAACATCGGAATGCCCCTGTTCATGAGCGATGCGAACGATCTGCTCCAAGGACGGGGATGGCGACGCGGATGACGGCGGAGCTGGTGCAGGAGGTGGAAGAGGGGGTGGGGGTGGAGATGTGGAGGACGTGGTGGATGTAGGCCGCGCTGGGATGCCAGGAGGAAAAACGGGCTGACTCATGCTGATGGTGTGTGCTGTATGCAGCTTCGCGATGGTTCGTCATCTGGCAAGTTGATGCCAAGACTTCCCGGGCAGATCGCCCGTAGGATTAATCCACAATCTGGATGGTTATGGCTCGCCTGCCACGCGTGACAATCGTCTTGGGCACGAGGCCTGAAGCCATCAAATTGGCGCCTGTGATCCAAGAATTCCGAGCCTGTGAGGCCTTGGAAACCCGAGTTGTGCTGACAGGTCAGCACCGGGAGATGGTGTCTCAAGTGATGGATTTGTTTGGCCTGAGTGCCGATCTCGATCTCAATCTGATGGCACCACGACAAACGCTTACGCACGTGACTTGTGCAGCGCTGCAGGGCTTGCGAGATGAATTCCAAGCATTTCCTCCACAGCTTGTTCTGGTTCAAGGAGACACCACCACGGCCTTCGCGGCAGCCCTCTCCGCTTTCTACGAGCAAATTCCCGTTGGTCACGTCGAGGCCGGACTGCGTACGGACAATCTTCTCGATCCTTTTCCAGAAGAAGCCAACCGTCGTTTGATTTCTCAGATTTCGCATCTTCACTTTGCTCCCACACAGCAATCAGAAGCCAACCTCCAAGCGTCTGGGGTTGTTGGTCGCGTGTTGCTTACAGGCAACACGGTGATTGATGCCCTGCTGCGAATGTCAGAGCGCGCCCCTGCGTTGAGCGACTTCGCCATCGATTGGGACGCGCAAAGGGTGATTTTGGCGACCGTGCACCGTCGCGAAAATTGGGGTGACCGCCTCAAGAACATCGCGGATGGAATGCTGCGTGTGCTCGACAGTCATCCCGACACCGTGTTGCTGTTGCCTTTGCATCGCAACCCAACCGTGCGTGAACCTCTGCAGGCCCTGCTAGGGGAGCATCCGCGCGTGGTGCTGACAGAGCCTCTGGATTACGACCGCTTGGTGGCAGCCATGAAGGGCTGCACGCTTCTACTCACAGACTCCGGTGGGTTGCAGGAAGAAGCACCCGCTCTCGGGAAACCGGTTCTGGTGCTGCGTGAAACCACCGAACGACCCGAAGCCGTTGAGGCCGGAACAGCACGATTGGTGGGGACGGATCCAACCACGATTCACCGGGAAGCCTCCCTGTTGTTGGAGAACAGCGAGGCCTACAACGCCATGGCGAAAGCCGTGAATCCCTTTGGCGATGGCCACGCGAGTGAAAGGATTCTTGGGGCGGCCCTTGAACTCTTGGCAAGCTGACGCAGCCCTTAGTTCTTGCGGTGCTTACCGCTGGTTGCTGCATCGGCCCATTCAATCCAGGCATCACAGCTCGGAACAGAGGCGGGTGCTGCTGTTCGTTGGACTGAATCCGTCGCGAGCCGATGGACAGCGAGACGACCCAACCCTGCGACGGCTTCAAGGCTTTTCCCACCACTGGGGGTATCACCATCTTGTGGTCCTCAATTTGTTTGCCCGCATCTCCCCCTCCCCCTCACAGCTCTGCCGTTGCACCGAGCCAATCGGCGCTGAAAATGATCTGATTTTGTGCAGCTGGTTCCAGCGGTGGGCCCAACAGCCCGCATGGGATCTTTGGCTGGGATGGGGGGTCGGCGGAGGACTGCAGCAACGGGATAAGGCGATCTTGAAAATGTTGAGCGACGTCAGCGATCAACGAGGAGAGCTTCCACCCCCTTTTGTGGCTGGCTTGACCAAAGCGGGCTATCCCCGCCACCCCCTCTACCTTCCCCGTGATGTACAGAGAGTTGCCTGGGCAGTACGGTTCCTAGATGAACCGCACTCCGCGCCGGTATCGGATCTCCCTTCACCTGTCTGGCGGACAGACCGAAGTGGTGCATTTCACGTCACTTGATCAATTCCAGGATTGGTATCAAGGCCTGGTTAATGCCAGTGCTGAAGGGGCTTTTGTGAATGTTCCCCTCAGTGAACTAGACGGTGAGTTTCTGGTCGTGCGTCCAGATGCCGTCATCGGAATGCGGGTTGAACCGCAATACGCCTTGATCGATGACGCCTGAGCGTTTAGGGCTGCTTTGGGGCATCACGGTCTTTGCGGGTGCAGGGGCGAGGCTGCTAGCGGCTTTATCCAATATCAATGGCGTGGTTTTGCTGTTGCTTTCAGGGCTGCTGATTGGGCGCTCTGGCCTAGGGCTCGTTGAGCCTCTCGATCTCGGGCAAGGGCTACAAACCATCGTTGGACTGTTGGTGAGCTTGGTGTTGTTTGACGGAGGTCTCAACCTTCGTCTACCCGGGGACACGATTAAAGCCACCGTGCTTCGCATCTCAGTCCTGAGAATCTTCATTTCTCTTGGTGCGGGAATGCTTGCTGCGCACTGGCTCGCCGGCCTTGGATGGTCCTTGGCTGCAGTCTTTAGCGCCATCGTGCTGGCCACCGGGCCCACCGTGGTCACCCCGATCGTGAAACAAATCCGCTTAGCCCATCCCCTGGGAGATGTGCTGGAAGCAGAAGGACTGGTGCTCGAGCCCATTGGAGCGGTATTGGCCCTGCTGCTCCTGGAACTCGCCTTAGGCGACTTGCACGGCTGGCGTGAATTGGCCCAGGGCTTGCTGGCACGCCTCGGAGGGGGAGTGCTCATTGGGGTCACGGTTGGTTGGCTTTTATCTGAGGGGCTACGACGCCTGAATTCTTCGCAACCCGTCGGATTGCGCCTACAGCTCACGCTGGGGGCGTTGTTCCTGATGTTTGGGATTGCCGAATGGCTTCTGCCTGAATCAGGGCTACCGGCATCCGTGGCCGCAGGCGTCGTGGTCGGTCGTCGATCAACCGAAGAAGCCGGTCAGCTCGATGAGCTGATCCGAGAATTAGCTGCACTCGCCATCACCATGCTGTTTCCGTTATTGGCAGCAGACGTGTCTTGGGCTGAGCTCAGTCCGCTTGGATGGGGCGGTGTGAGCTGTGTCTTGCTGCTCATGTTTGTGGTGCGACCAGTCGCCGTGAGTGTGGCCACAGTCGGTTTGCCCTTGGTGTGGCGACAAAAATTGTTTATGGCCTGGCTGGCTCCAAGAGGAATCGTCACAGCAGCGGTGGCCTCATTGTTTGCGATCCGCCTTGAGCAGGCTGGGATTTTGGGTGCAGGTCGGCTGCAAGGGTTGGTCTTCCTCACAATTTTGATGACCGTTGGCATCCAAGGCCTAACAGCGCAACCGTTGGCGCGCGTTCTTGGCTTGATTGCTGAGGGGCCAGAAGACTCTGACCCCACGGCGTCTGCCTCGTCAGAGGGAGCGACGCAAGCGCTGCCGATCGTTCCCGAGTCTGGCCAGTAATGCCCAAGTGGTGATGAGGTCTGGCCCCTGCAGGCGACCGAGCAACGCGGCCCTAAGACTCTTCATCAAGACGCCCTTCTTGACATCAGCGGTGGCAGCCGCCTCTTTGAGCAAGGTTTGGGCGCGCTCAACATCGAGACCATCCCATGGATTCAGCTCAAGAGCGGAGAGAAGTGCCTGAAGGGCAGGACGCGCTCCTGCTTGCTCCAGTTGCTTCAGTCCATCCTCTTCCAAGGGGGGCTCTTCAAAAAAGGGCTGGGCTTGGGTCACTCCGTCTTCAATCAAGGTGAGCGACGGTCCAAGCAAAACAGCTAGGTCGTTGGCCCAAACAGGATCGCTAGCAACCCAACCTTGTTGCCGCCAGCGGGGTTCAAGGACTTCGAGAAGCTCGTCAGGCGAGCAACCATGCAAAACCTGGGCATTGAGCCAGTTGAGCTTGTCCCAATCGAATTTGGCTCCTGCTTTGTTCACCCGATCAAAACTGAAAACGTCGGCTGCTTCTCGAAGCGTGAACCGTTCCTCCATTCCTTCCGGTACAGACCAACCGAGCAGGGTCATGTAATTGGCTAAGGCCTCTGCGGTGTACCCCATGGCCTGAAAATCACCAATGGAGGTCACCCCATCACGCTTCGACAGCTTTCTCCCCTCTGGATTGAGGATTAAGGGCGTATGGGCAAACGTTGGGCAGGTCAACCCAAGCGCCTGATACAGCAAAAGTTGCTTGGCCGTATTGGCAATGTGATCCTCACCTCGAATCACGTGGCTGATGGCCATAGCGGCATCATCAACCACGACCACGAGGTTGTAGAGGGGGTCACCAACCGTGTTGGCAGGAGCGCGTCTGGCGATCACCATGTCACCGCCAAGATCCGCTCCTCGCCATTGCATCGGACCGCGCACCATATCGGTCCAAGCAATGGTGGCTTCGTCATCAATGCGAAAACGGATCACCGCCTCTCGCCCTTCAGCCCGATAGGCCTCCTCCTGTTCAGCACTGAGATGGCGATGACGGTTGTCGTACCGGGGTGGCTTCCCTGAAGCCTTCTGCGCTTCACGCATGGCATCCAATTCTTGCTCGCTGGCATAACAGCGATAGGCAAGACCTTGATCGAGCAATTGACTGATCGCCTGTCGATGGGATTCAATCCGCTCGCTTTGGATGACCGGTTCCTCATCCCAGTCCAGGCCAAGCCATTGCAAGCCATCAAGAATATTTTGTGTGAACTCTGGCTTGGATCGCTCTTTATCGGTGTCCTCAATTCTCAGCAAAAATTGGCCGTTTTGGTGTCGGGCAAACAGCCAATTAAAAACAGCTGTGCGAGCTGTTCCGATATGAAGCGTGCCGGTGGGGCTTGGGGCCAGACGAACGCGAACCGTCACTAAGCCGGAAGAATGAAAACGGGACCGACGGGATTCGAACCCGCAACTTCCGCCGTGACAGGGCGGTGCTCTAACCGATTGAACTACGGTCCCAGGCTGAACTCAATGGAAGGAGCTTTGCCCACAAAGAGTGACCTTTGCCGCTCACGCGACTTGGCCAGTATCAACTGCCGCCCTGCCCTCCGTCAACACACTCGTAGGGACACCAACGTTTTCTGAGCTTCCCCCTGTGATCTGCCATTGGAGGGTCTGGGAGACACAGCCTCTTCAAAGGCCAAAGCCGACACCAAACGATTGGAGAATGAGGCACGAAACACTCCAAGCCATGGATGGACACACTTCACCCTGGAGGGGAGATCAAACTCATCGCAAGAAAGGCGCACAAGCAAACAAAAAAAATCCTCCCTCTGCGGGGAGGATGAAGGATGAGCCAGAGCCAAAATGCGGCTCAGGGTCGGAATCCAGCTGGTTCTATCAAACGCACTTGATTCCCTCGAGCCGTGAATTCACGGCCTTGGTCGCTTTGAACGACGACTCGTCCACCGGATTTAACGCGAATCACTCGTGCACGAACCCAGCCGAGAGCGGCTGATTCGAGCACTTTGACCACATCACCAGGTTGAAGATCCAACTCCATGCTCGAAATCAGGAAAACTGCAAGTAAGGGGTCATCGGACGCGCCGTGGAGGACTTGAACCCCCGACATCAGGTTTTGGAGACCTGCGTTCTACCAACTGAACTAACGGCGCAAGGCGATGAACCCCTCAGCCATCGAAAAACGATGGCATTAATTCGTTGAAGCGAAAGCCTCAGCGATCGAAGCGCTGCTTCACGCGAGTGGCCTTGCCCACCCGGTCCCGCAGATAAAAGAGCTTCGCACGCCTTACTTTACCGCGACGCTCAATCTTCACTGAGGCCACTTGTGGGCTGTGGAGCATAAAAACACGCTCAACACCAATGCCCTGGAAGATGCGTCGCACCGTGATCGTCTGATTAAGACTTCCATGGCGCTTAGCGATCACAACGCCCTCATAGGGCTGGACACGCTCCTTATTGCCCTCGCTGATGCGAACACCAACACGCACTGTGTCGCCGACGTAAATCTCAGGAAGATCACTCTTCAACTGAGCGTCCTCGAATTCCTTAATCAGTGCTGAAGCACTCATCTTCTTCGAATCTTTCGCCGTTGATTTTTCAGCAACAGCAGTTGCACCGCTGGTCGCCTCAGTGGCGACGTCCACAGACGTCTCTATTGGGTCCACTGCCATCCCAGCTCCTGGTAACACGCCAAACAACCACCTTAACCCCCAGCCTCCTTCCGAGACGCAATCCACTGCCTTCGAACGTTTTGCAGAAGAAGCCAGGAACCCGTCGCCAGCATCCACAACAGGCCAACCGCGTTAAGCAGGACGACGACTGGTTCGAGGGCAGGCCCCAGCCACTCGCCCTCATGGATCGTCATCAACCAATGGACTTGGTCACGACTCAACCCCCCCCAGTCCTTCGCCAACCGATAGGTCACTCCGGTACTAACGGTGACCAGCAAAGGGAGCACAACGAGAGGAGCCACCCAGCGATGCAATTGGCGTACGCGAACCAACAAGCGGGCCACCGTCGATCCCTCCATTGCAATTGATAGCGTGACAGGAAGACTGTCTGTGGAGCGTCCGCTGTTGCGGCCTGCTTTAACGGCCTGAAACAAGAAACGCTGAAACTCGATGAATTTGTTCGCTGACCTCCTCGCCTCCACAAAAGCTTCCACCGTTACGGCCACAGGGCCGCGCATCCAGCAGAGACGCGGCGTGGAAATCAAGTCAGCTCGCGAGCTGAAAATCATGGCGAAAGCCAGTTCGATCGTCGCCACCGTTTTGCGCGAGATCATGGAGCTGGTTGAACCTGGCCAGACCACTGGCGATCTCGACGCCCATGCCGAGCGCCGCATCAGGGAAATGGGTGCAACCCCCAGTTTCATGGGTTACCACGGCTTCCCTGCAAGCATCTGCGCCAGCATCAACAACGAGGTGGTGCATGGCATCCCCAGCAACAAACGGGTCATCCATGCTGGCGACCTCCTCAAAGTGGATACGGGGGCCTATTTCGACGGCTACCACGGGGATAGCTGCATCACCGTTTGCGTCGGCGACGTCTCGGAAGAAGCACGAAAGCTCAGTCGTGTCGCTCAGGAATCACTGATGGCTGGACTCTCCCAGATCCGTGCCGGGAATACGCTTCTCGACATCGCTGGAGCCGTTGAAGACCACGTCAAAGCCAATCACTTCAGCGTGGTGGAGGATTACACCGGCCATGGAGTTGGACGGAATCTCCATGAGGAGCCATCGGTGTTCAACTTCCGAACAGACGCTCTCCCCAATGTCAAATTGCGCCCAGGAATGACGCTCGCCGTTGAGCCCATTCTCAACGCAGGAAGCAATGCTTGCCGCACCCTCAAAGACCGCTGGACCGTCGTCACCAGGGATGGAAGTCTTTCCGCTCAGTGGGAGCACACCATCGTGGTGACCTCTGATGGTTGCGAGATCCTCACCGATCGGGGGGATTGATCTTCAAAGCGCGGCAATAAACCCTCCGAATCAGTTCGATGGAGGGCATTAGAAGGTAGGTAAGAGGGTTGGGGGTGACGATGATCAAGTTCACCCCAAGGCTTGCTTGCCAGAGCACCTGCTTAGCGACAAAACCAGACGTCATCACCCCAATCGGGTTGAGATTGGAGCGAAACGGTCCGAGGATCAGTTTGCGAAGCCGTAATACCTCACGCTGCTCCGCGTCACGGTTGTTCCAACGCGAGCTGACCAGCTCACCGATCAGTCGCTTGCTCAACTCATAGCCAGGGCTCAAGGCCGGTTGGATCTCGGCCTCTGACGTGTTGACCCAGAGCTCCCTTGGCTGGTCGCGATTGAGATCTTGATCGGCGATGGTCTCGAACTGCTGCATCAAACGCCAATGGCTGAATGCATTCACCTCAAGGGCTTTGGAAAGAGTGTCTGGGCACTGGTCACCACCAGGGTTGATGCCGTGGTTCAAAACCAGCACATCAACACCTTTGAGAATGGGCTCCAGCTGACGCTCATCTCCGCAAGACCAACGAACCCACTCTTGAGCGTCATCAGGCGACGCTTGGGCTTGGGGACGCGGACGATGACTGAAAGCAATCACCCAGGCGCCCTCTGCGATCAAAGCCTGGGTTAAGGCACGGCCCAGCGCACCACTCGCTCCAGTGATTCCCACTGTTCGCCCGGACCAACGCCCGGACAGGGGAGCAGCGGAGGAGGGAGATGCCTGTTTGGCCATGAAAGGGGATTTGGATCAGGGGGGGGGAAGCAACCTGGACGAAACCATTCACACCTTCACCGGCCCAACGATGACAGCACAACGGGGCTTGACCTCTAAATTGCTGAACACGCCGGGATCTCCTGCATGGGCAACACACTGCTGATCGGATCCTGTGAGCCGTTCAGCGGCAAATCCGCTCTCGTACTCGGATTAGCCCGCCATCTCCTGTCTGAAGGCCGGACTGTGCGCTTTGGCAAACCACTCGCCACAAGTCTTGAGTGGACGGCCAAAGGGTCTCCTTTGCCCGATCCATTGATTGATGACGATGTGCGTTTCGTTGGCACAACCCTTGGGCTCGACGAGACCCGCTTGATTCCATCCCTCCATCTGCTCTCTCCAGAGACCGCAGACACCCGTCTGAGACAGGGCAATTTGGAGGCGGGAACCGGGCTCGAGATGTTGTTGAAAGATCTACAAAACGATCAAGACAGCTTCACCATGCTCGAAGCGGCAGGAAGTCTGCACGAGGGTCTGATGTATGGGCTCAGCCTCGTACAACTCGCTGAAGGACTGTCTGCTCCAGTGATTCTGGTGCATCTGTGGCAAGACAGCCGCAGCGTGGATGCCCTCCTCGCAGCCCAGCATCAGCTCGGCGATCGACTAGCCGGTGTTGTTTTGAATGCGGTGACACCTGATGAAGTCGAGGAATTGAATCAACACGTGGTGCCGGCTCTTCAGGCACTGGGATTAAAGGTCTTCGGGGTGATGCCCAGATCTCCCCTTCTACGCAGCGTCACCGTTGGAGAGCTGGTGAGACGTCTTGATGCGCGAGTGATTTGTTGCAAAGAACGCCTCGAACTCCTGGTTGAGACCCTGAGTATCGGAGCCATGAATGTGAATTCAGCAATGGAATTCTTCAGGCGTCGGCGCAACATGGCTGTTGTGACAGGCGCTGATCGCACCGATATTCAGCTGGCAGCACTCGAGGCCTCAACGCAGTGCCTGATCCTCACCGGCGCTGGAGAGCCTCTCCCCCAACTGGTCAATCGTGCCGATGAATTGGAGGTGCCCCTTCTGAAGGTTGAGCACGACACGCTGGCCACGGTTGAAGTGATTGAACAGGCCTTCGGACATGTGCGTCTCCACGAAACAGTGAAGGCCACCTATGCCTTCCGACTCGTTGAAGAGCACTGCCAGCTGAGCGAATTGTTTCGTGCCGTTAGCTGAGCGTTTGCGGAGCGATCACTTGGGCACACCTCTCTCGAGGGGCGCTGCTAGCGTTTGAAACTGCCAGTGGGATGTCATTGAGCCGCTCTCTTGATCTTCCTGCACTCGACAGGGTCGACACACTTGCCCAAGAACTTGCCCTCCTACAGGACAAGGGGAAGCGGAGAATTGCCATTCTTGGCAGCCGCCACGTTCCGGTCGTCGCGATTCATCTCGTAGAACTGATCTCTCGGTCCTTGGCACAAGAGGGGCATACGTTGCTGACCTCTGGGTCTCAGGGTGTCAATGCAGCCGTGATTCGGGGGGTCTTAGCCGTTGATCGCGAGCGACTCACCGTGCTGCTCCCCCAGAGTCTCGATCGACAAGTCCCGGAAATTCGCGACCAGCTAGATCAGGTTCTCCATCTGATCGAAAAACCTGAGCATGACGATCTGCCGTTGCCCATCGCCAGCAGTCTCTGCAATCAAGAGATCATCAACCGTTGTGACCAATTGATCTGTCTCGCGTTTCATGACAGCGAAACACTTCTTGCTAGCTGCAGAAGTGCAGAAGACATGGGGAAAGTGGTCAGTCTTCTGTTTTTCGATTAATCGGTTTCGATCCGTTGAGGGCTGCTCGCTGAGGCGGTCAGGCCGATTGAAGAAGAGCTTTCAGGCCTTCCACGTACAAAATGCCTGTGCAGAAGAGCGCCGACGCCCAGCACAAGCCTCTTAAAGGCGCAATGTTGCTGACGTAAGCACCGATATAAACAAGTCGCAGGATGGGCTGAATGAGGGCCACAACGGCCGCAATACCTGGCAAAGGTCCTGTTTGAAGAGCGGCGATTAAAGCCAACAAAGCAGCAGGAGCATGAAGACCAAACGCTTCAAAACTGTTCTGATGGGCCCAACTGGCACGCTTCCCCCACGCGGGCAGGCGATCAAACATCGCCCTTGGCGCATTCATGTCAGCCATGGTGAAGTCAGCCTGGGAGCGCGCCGCACCTAAAGGAACAATGCTGACAATCACAACCGCGCCAGCCAGCACAAGAGACCAGGCATAGGGAGCTGCTGGAACAGCCGTCAACAAAGCGATGAGATCCATGGGCCAGCCAAATACAAATCCTTTCTAAACAGCAATCTTCTGGATTGTGATGTCGTTCCACTCCCCAAGACGTCTTATCCCTGCTCTTACAACGCAGGGGCATGCCGCAACACCAGCCCTTCTTCCATCCATTGTTTTCAACTTTTCAGCGAGAAAAGCTTAAAAATGCGCCATCAAGTGGCGGGTTACATCGTTATGGGGCATCCGAATCGCTGACATCCGATCCAGAACCAACCTCATCATTGAGACTTTGACCTGGACGCCAACCGCTGGCCCAGATCTCTCTGCATTGACGATTAAGTGTGTCGCGAGTGAAGCCCCAAGCAGCGACAACTTTCTGCAAGTCTGTCTTGATGTCATCAGCCCCAGGAAAGTCTCCATAACGCGTCGCAAGTCTTGCTGCGGACGTCAGCTGGTCGGGGCCAGGAACTCCTTCAAAACCAAGCAAAGAGTCCAAAATATCCCGATCCGATGCATAAAGCGGATGAGTTTGCTGAATGTCTTCTGCCATAAAGGGTTGGGTCTACAAGCGACGAAGCACAAAGGATCAGACGTCCCTGGTGATACTCAAGCGCATTGAGATCTACACCGTGAAGCGGTCAACCAAGGTCAACCAAGGGAACCTCAGTGGTGACTGAACCAGGTCATCGCCTGAGGTAGCACCTGTTAAGCAACATCAAAGGGCTGGGTATGCACTCATGACACCCCAGCCAATCAAGGCAGCGATGCTGCCCCAAACCAAAAGGGATGCGCCAAGCAAATGAAATCTGTTTTCATTCTTTGGAAGTACGAGCTGACGATCCATTCGATTTTGTTCTCAACCCCTTTGATGACAACGCCCGACAATGGTCGCAAGCAATTCACAGGGTTAGCTGACAAAGATGTCAAGCGGAAACAACGTGTCTACGTTGCACGAAACGTGAGATCGACATGGGCTTCGACAAAGGAGATAAATTCATCGATGACGCGAAGCAACGCGCCCACGATGCAATTGGAGAATCCAATCCAAAACTCACATCTCTAGAAAAAGGCTTTTTGCACGCCATGAAGCGACGTCAGGCCCGCGAAAAGCATGCCAGGAAAGGAAGCTGAGACGCTCCAGATAGGGACAAAGCACCAACGGTCATATTTTTCCAACCACAACAGAAGAGGCGCAGATATTCGCAGGCTTAGTCAATGAGCCCTGCAGTAAATCCATCTCCACTATCTTCTGACGAATAACGGCTATCTATTTACGTACAGACTTTCTTACTCCATAGGATGTTATTTAATTGTTTCGCATACGTCATCAAGCCTGCAATTGATCGCTTTGCGCCCAAGCGCTAGCTCGACCTCTCTGATCAGATTCACCATCCCATCGGCTATTTCCAGAGGCAATCTGAAGAGCGAAAAGACTGCGGCAACTGGCTTTGAATGCTTTTGGAATTAATAGGGCATGCCAAGAATGTTTTAAATCCACAAAATCCCATTACGATGTCAAGCCGTCTAGGAATGAGATGCTCAGATCGATTGCTTCGCTGTTGTTTGCGGCTGTGATGTGGGTTCAGGTCCCCCAGTGGTCCAACGATTGGTCGAAATGTGCCGTAGACGTCCCTGATACGGCTTGTCATTGGTATGTCGTAGCTCCAGACAACACCTTTGGGGAGGGATTCAGCTGGGCCAATGCTCCTTGGTTTAGCGCTGAAGGTCTGCTCGACATTGGTGATCTCACTGACACCATGAACAACATCCACCTCGGCGCGGTTGAGAACGCTTAAAAGCGCCGCACCTGAGATCTCAATACCAGTGGCTTCGGCCCTAGAAACCACTGGTTTCAGAATGGTGTAACGACCCTATCGATTTCCGAGTCTTCACAGAAGCGAAATCGATGCGTGGCGATTGATGACACCCGGATGAAGGTGGCGATCATTCATCTTCAGATTCAACACGACACAATTTTTGAAACCCCAAAGCTGTCAGCAGCAACGTTCTGGGGCTAGGTAGACGTAGACGTAACAGGTCGATCTATTTCTTTTTCAAGTAAGGCAAATCACTTGGCTGAGAAAGGGTGAAGACAACAGCGGCTGTAATGAGTGCACCCACAGCCAACATTGCATAAATCCAAACAGAGTAATCAGTCATCAGTTAATTCCTAAAACGCCAAATGTGATTTGGCTCAGAATGCCATGCCCTGACAAGGCCTCCGTGAGCACGCCGATCACAATGCCGAGCATGGCTAAGCGTCCATTGAGGAGCTCTGCAGAAACAAATCGCCCAGACTTGCTTTGCTCTGAAGAGCCGTTCTGGAACCAATCTTCTTGGGACTGGGAGACGGAATTCATCAGCTTCAAATAAGTACACGCACTTTACCCGCTTTGCAACGTTTTGCGAAGCGTCGCCATGCGACCCATCCAAGCCACTGACATCCCTTTGCTACGCGAAATTTTCGTGGATGCCATTCATAGTCAAGCCGCTCAGGTTTACAGCCCAGAACAAATACACGCTTGGGCAAGCCTCGCTTGGCTCCCAGGAATTTTGGATCGCACCTTGGAAGAAGGCCAAGGCTGGATCAGTGGAGTCGATGATGGGTTCGCGATCCGCCATCCCTCCAACCGACTGTCGATGCTGTACTGCCGAGGTCGATCGTCTCGACAGGGACATGGCTCAGCGCTGCTTAAGGCCATTGAATGCGATGCCCAACGCATGGGAATCAAACGGTTGCAAACAGAAGCCAGCCTCCTCAGTCGGCCCATGCTGGAGCGACGGGGTTGGATGGTGATCGCTCCTGAGCCATTCACGATCGCGGGCGTGCCGTTCTTGCATTTCAAAATGGAGAAAAGCTTGGGCTGAGTCCGCCCCCTCAGGCGAATCGCTAAAGCCTTACAAATCGCCTACAGCGATGGCGAAAAGATGGCGAAATGATGGAAAAATCATCGAGATTTTCAAGACTGGGCGAAGAATAAAAACACGGATGCTTGCTGATTCGCCAAATTCCTCTCTCAGCATCTGTTTTTCCACACTAATTTCAAACCAAAACAGATTTTTGTTCACGTCATGGCGTTGGTCAGGCTCATCAAAGCCAACCGAGCAGGTTCAGTCATGAATTGAAGCAACTTTTAGATGACAACAATGTGAGCCCGCTTACATGCAACAAACCCTTTCTATGACAGCAGTACAAACAATATGAAATTGGTTCCATCAGCATCAAACAACGAAATAAAGCAATCTGAAAACAGAAGCAGGACGTTCGATCCCGGGCTACGGCGTTGCTCTGACTCCAAACAATCCGGATTCAGCGGCTGTGGAAAAGTTGTGGAAAAGCATGGAAATCATCAAAATCGCCCCCTCACCGCCCAGTTCATAGGGTGATCCTGCCCGACCCTGCATCCCCTAATCCATCCCGTGAGGCCTACGACCTTGCAGGAAATATCCAAGAACGCTCAGCTGGCGATCCACGGCGTCACTGACGAAGATTGCCTCAAGTCTGGTTGCCACCGAACATGTCTTCATACCCTTCGTAGGGGTCATATTCGGCCCATCCAGGGCTGGCTTGATCCATAAGCCCATATTGACCATCAATCATCTGCGTTCTTGTGTTCCCGTAAGGCACCGTGTTGCAGGTCACGCCTCCACCGGCCACCGGTTGGCAGTCATTGAAACGAACCTGGCTTTTCACGGAGACGCCAACCAGGGAAACACAGCCGATGAGAAGAGGAACCACTGCGCTTAAACGCCCATCAAAAGGTCGCTGGATTGGCATGAGCTGCTGAACAACTGAAACCAGTTTGACCGCATCCAGCCTCAAAAGCCCTGACACTGAACATTCACAGCCGTCAAAAAATTGACAGCGTCTTTTCCACGTCCAGCACGTAGCTGCACCATCACGAGATCGGACTGCAGCCCCAAAAGCATGGTTTGACAGGGATAACGGTCACGTGCTGATGCACTGCGCTGCAGCTGTTCAGCACGGTTCAAAGCTTCCTGACAGCTGTCGATTCGCTCGAATCGAAAACAATCCAACGCAACAGGATTAACGCTCCGAAGCGAAGCAGCAGAAGCGGAACCGATAAAAGCACCACCAAGGACCAACAGAATCGCCCCAGAAATGGCGATCTCCTGAGAGGATGCGACAGCTATTTCTCGGATCGGATGTACACCGACTGGACTGCTGTCGCCCTTCTGCTGTTCACCACTGTGCCTTTGTTGGCTGTCGTGGTGACCGCCGCCTTCTTTATTTGGCAACAGAGGAAGAAACAACTGCGTTAACCGGCTCAGGAAGGGCCGTGGAGTGCTGAATTCCAAGGGCTGGCAGAGACATGCCTAACTCTTGATTTTGACTCTTCGTGGGCTCGCCTTGCCCCAAACAATCCAGACAAGTACGAAAACGCTTGTCATTGATTCGCTGAATGCCACTGCCGCCGCAGCTTCTGCAGGTCATGGTTGCTGTTGCCGTTTCAAGACGTTTAGTTTGAGGCCTTTTCTTAATTGCGATCCCGAACTTTTCCTGAAGAATCAGCCCCCACAATCAATGACATGAGCGTGTCCTGACGCTCTCTCAGCTCCTCCAGCAATTCTTCAGCCGAAATCGCATGCTCGGGAGGCACGAGCCCAAGAGATGAAGCCAATTGGCCAATCAATTGCGCTGCCGTATCTCCACGATCACGGAGCGACCTCACGCCTGTCGCATGCTCGCGTTTTGACAGTTTTTGGCCGGACGGATCACAGAGCAACGGCACATGCCCGTAGCGCGGGGAGGCCATTCCCAGGCTGGACATGACAGCGATCTGGGCGGCACAGACCGACACCAGATCTTGCCCTCGGACCACCTCACTGATGCCCATCGCCAACTCATCGATGGACGTCGCCAGGTGATAAGCGATGACTCCATCGGCGCGACGAAGAACGACATCTCCTACCTGAGCGCAGAAGGGCTCAGCAACGCGCAATCTCCATGCCGGTAATCGCGCATTCCTCAAGCCCCAGTCCTGTGGGAGCCGCCTGCACGTTCCTGGATAGATGCCTGCACCGTCAAGCTGACGGCGACTACAGCGACAGGGATAGAGATAACCCTGCTTCCGCAAGCTTGAAAGGAATGAGCCATAGAGGCCTCGTCGTCTGCTCTGCCGTACAAGGGGGCCATCCCAGTGGAGGCCTAGCCAGCGGAGGTCCTGCAGCACCGAGTCAATGGCGCCAGAACGAATCCTTGGCGTATCGAGATCATCGACCCGCAACAACCATTGCCCGTTGTTGACTCGGGCATGCAGCCAGGACAGAAGAGCCGTCCTCACATTGCCGAGGTGAAGTGGACCGGAGGGCGTGGGAGCAAAGCGACCCCGGTAACCCTGTTGGCGCAGTCTCTGGCCGTTCTGCAGGACTCGACTCAGGTGATCGGGAAGCTCGATAGCCATCGATAGTGCTGATCGCTCATATCAACAAAAAAGGGTGGTCAAAAGACCACCCCGTGATCAGCAGAGACTCTTTGATCTAGCCCTGGACGCGGTCTTTGAACATTTTGCCAGCGGTAAAGGCGGGAACACGCTTGGCAGGAATTTTGATCTTTTCACCAGTTTTGGGGTTCAGGCCCTGACGAGCAGAACGCTCGCGTGGTTCAAACGAACCAAAACCAAGGATGGAAACTTTTTTCCCTTCGACAACGGAATCAATGATGGTGTCGATAGCGGCGTCCACAACGAGGGAGACGTCGGTTTTGGTGAGTTCGGTGCGAGCAGCAACGAGGTTGACGAGATCAGCTTTGTTCATGGAAGGAGTGATATGGAGCGAGAGCGGGGTGGTTGACGTTGCGGAGGTCAACATCCGCACGGCTTCCTTGAGCGTGCCAATCGTATGGAGGTCAGCGCCTTGAGGCAACCGAAAAACCCTGTGCCGCAACGCATTCACCCAATCAGTCTTGAGGAAGCAGATCTGATTGGGCAGGACTCCAACTGTCAAAAGGAGCTAAGCGCCCACCTCGCAGCGCCCCAAGGCCTGCTCCAGAAGCCAGTGCTGGACTTGATTCTGGAGGAATCCAATCGCGCAGACGCTGAAGGCTGAGCTGCTGCCTCGGCCAATGAAACGTGCGTCGATGACGAAGAGGAGCCATTTCACCTTCTTGAACTGGAATTAACAATCGTCCGCAAAACAGCACATCCAGAGGGGCTGGAGCGTGCACAACACAGCTTCCTGGCGTGGGTCCAGGCGTCCAAAGCAGCCTTAAACCGGAGGCTGTGATGTGGGAATCAACAAAAGTCTCAAGGGGTTGAACCCCTGGTAATAGGTAAGCCTCTTGCTCTTGAACCAACACAGGCCATCCCAATCGTTCTTGCAAGCGACGAAGGCGTCCATGCCCCTCGCGACTCGTCAGCAGAATCCGAGCTGAACGATCAGATGCCAGGTCATGCAGGGCTTGAAGGCTGGCCTCGGTCAGCGGTGGGCAATCAATCAGGACGGGTTCTGGGTCCAAATCGAGCCACCAAGACGACCCACCACGACAATCTCGATTGGGTGGAAACAGCCAAAGGTTGTCCAAGATTTGCTGAGGTGGTCGGCCTGACTCCAAAGCCGAGGTCATCGTCATTTCGGTGGAGTTCCATCACACCCTCTACTTTGAGGGAAGTACGTCCTGCGATCTGCGGGCGGATCTTTGAGCACGATCCATCGCGGCAATCCCTGGCCCCTAGGCAGCACGATCACACCACGCGGTGTGAATTTTTCCGTTGCGGCGCCAGCGGCCAATCGGCTCGAATTGCTGATTTTTTCCGATGCTGAGGCAAAGGCACCCGAACAGGTGATTGAGCTGTCGGAGCAGCATCGCTCCGCCAATTATTGGCATGTCGAGGTCGAAGGTCTTGGTGCTGGATGTTGCTACTGCTATCGGGTGTTTGGCCCCATTGAGCCAGGTGGCCATGGATTTCGGCCCGCCAAGGTGCTTGTTGACCCCTGCGCCCGCGCCATTGATGGCTGGAAAATTTATCAGCGTGTAGCGGCGACCGGCACATCACCCAACTCCGACAGGTGCTTGAAATCGGTGGTTTCCGAGCGAGATCCGTTCGATTTCCAAGCCCATCCCCGGCCTCGCCATAGCTGGCAAGACACCGTGATCTACGAGCTCCACATCGGAGGGTTCACCAAACGCCCCGACAGCGGTATCAGCCGCGATCGACGCGGAACTTATTTAGGAGTGATCGACAAGATCCCCTACCTAAAGGAGATCGGGGTCACCACGATCGAACTGCTACCGATCCAAGCCTTCGATCCCAACGATGCCCCCGCTGGTCGTGACAACGTTTGGGGTTACAGCCCTCTGAGTTGGTTCGCACCACATCACGAATACGCGGTCGGCGCGGACCCCCACTCCGCTCGAGACCAGGTGCGTGAACTGGTGGCGGCCTGCCATGACGCAGGAATTGAGGTGCTTTTGGATGTGGTTTACAACCACACCACGGAGGGCAACCGCAACGGACCCACCCTGAGCTGGAGGGGGTTTGCCGATCGCAACTATTACCACCAGAGCGATGCAGGTGAGTACATGGATGTGAGCGGTTGTGGCAACAGCATTGCTGCCAACGATCCACTCTCCAGACAACTCATCCTCGAATCACTGCGCTGCTGGGCCATTGAACTGGGCATTGACGGCTTCCGCTTCGATTTAGGGATTGCTCTCAGCCGTGGAGAGAAGCTGAAACCGCTGGAACACCCTCCCCTGTTTGAAGCGATGGAGGCTGATCCGCAGCTGAGTGAACTCAAGTTGGTGAGCGAACCCTGGGATTGTGGTGGGCTTTACCGGCTGAGTGATTTTCCGGCCAAAAGGATTGGCACCTGGAACGGACACTTCCGTGATGCTTTACGCAGTTTCTGGAAAGGAGATGAGGGCAGCACCTGGGCTCTTGGACAACGCTTTCGTGGCAGCCCCGATTTGTACAACGGGAAAGCAGCCAGTCTTGGCAGCTCAGTGAACCTGATTACGGCGCACGACGGCTTCAGCCTCTTGGACCTTGTGAGCTTCAACAACAAACACAATCTGGCCAATGGTGAAAACAACCGAGACGGTGAGAACCACAACAACAGCTGGAATCATGGCGTCGAAGGGCCGAGCAGCAATCGCGCTATCCAGGCACTACGTCAGCGCCAACAACGCAATCTGCTCAGCACCTTGCTGCTGAGTCGTGGTGTCCCGATGCTGCTGATGGGCGATGAAGTCGGGCGCAGTCAGGGAGGAAATAACAACACGTGGTGCCAGGACAGCCCTCTCAGCTGGATGATCTGGGGAGACGATCACTGCGATCACGAGTTACAGACCTTCGTGCGGCGCTTACTCGACGTGCGCCAACAACTTGCGAGCTTGTTCAATCCGATCCAGCCTCACAACGAAAAGAAACCACTCCGATCAGGAGATTCAGACAAGCTGTGGCGCCAGTGGCACGGGGTAGAGCTCAGCAAACCTGACTGGGCGAATTGGTCCCACTGCTTAGCGCTGAGCTTGCAGCAAGGACACCAAGGTGCCGTGTTGTGGATGGGATTCAACGCCTACTTCAAGTCGATGCACTTCGACCTGCCGGAAGCGGCCTCGCCATGGTGTCGCTTGATCGACACAGCATTGCCTGCTGGAGAGGATCTACCAACACAAATCGAACGTTGGACGCCCTCTGGGGTTCCGTTGGAGGCGCGCAGCCTGGTGGTGATGGTGGCTCAGGAGTACGCAGACCGCCTGAGTCTTTGAATCAAGCGGGCGGCGGGAATCGAACCCGCATCATCAGCTTGGAAGGCTGAGGTTTTACCACTAAACTACGCCCGCACTAGTACGTCCGAACTGCTTGCCAGAAGAAGGCAGCTGTTAGGTCGCGTGCCCAAGCATTATGACGGTCCGCGTGCCCCCCTGTTCAGGATTGACTTCAACAGCTCGCCCCGAGGGCTCCCGTCGCCGTCTCATGCTCGCTTACGGGCTTGGGGATGCAGGTACCGGACTGGCCGCCACAACACTGGGGTTTTATCTGTTCCCGTTTTTTACCTGTGCCGCAGGGTTGCCAGCTTTCATTGCCGGCTCCTTGCTCACCGTGATCAAAATCTGGGATGCGATCAATGATCCCCTGATCGGCTGGATGAGCGATCACACCCAGAGTCGATGGGGCCCAAGACTTCCTTGGATGTTTGCAGCCGCGTTGCCTTTAGGGATCAGCCTGGCAGCGATGTGGTGGGTCCCAGAGGGGAGCACCCTGCAGCGCACGGCGTATTACGTGTTGATGGCCATCCTGCTGATGACGGCTTATACGAGCGTGAACCTGCCCTATGCCGCGCTCTCCACAGAACTCACCCTGGATACGGCGATTCGCACCCGCCTGAATGCGGCCCGCTTCACCGGATCGATCACCGCGGGAACCATGGGGTTACTCGTTGCCTATCTGGTCTTGAGAGAAGGCGGCGGTGGCTACTTGTTGATGGGACAAATCACGGGAACGATCGCAGCGGTCGCAACCCTGCTCTGCTGCTGGGGCCTCGCCCCTTACGCCAAAAAAGCGCAACGTCCAAGTGGCAACGAAGAGCCCACACTTCAGCAATTAAGACGCATCCGCTCCAACCCGCGTTTCCTTCTCGTTCTGGGGCTCTATTTGCTGCTGTGGTTCGGACTTCAACTGATGCAAGTCGTTGCCCTCATTTGGCTTGTCCAAGTCATCCAGGTTCCCGCTGGAATGGCCACCCTGCTGCTCCTTGCCTTCAATATTGCGGCATTAATCGGCCTCCAGCTGTGGAGCATGTTGTCCAACCGCCATGGACGCATCACGGCTCTCGGCTGGGGTTCGAGCATCTGGATTGCTGCTTGCCTGCTCTCCATGCTCCTCACCCCGATCCCTGAGAACAGCGGAATGGTTGCCTTAATCCCAGTGATCGGCCTGATCATGCTGGTGGGATTGGGGGCATCAACGGCTTACCTCATCCCCTGGTCTCTGCTCCCTGATGCGATCGACGCGGATCCCACCCACCCAGCGGGCCTGTACACCGCATGGATGGTATTTGGACAAAAATTCATCATTGGACTGAGCATGAGCGTCTTTGGGGCTTTGCTTTCGCTCACTGGATACATCTCTACAAAGAGTTGCGATGGCGCCTTAAGTTTCGTTCAACAGCCCGAATCAGCCCTGATTGCCATTCGCCTTTGCATGGGTTTAATTCCAGCGGTGTTGGTGGTGCTCGGGCTTCTGTTGATGCGACGCTGGCCTGATCGCGGCGCTCATCTGCACAGCGCTTAAGCCTTTTCCCTGATCTCCCCCCAATGAAGTCCCCTCGCTGGCTGAACCGACTTGGCAGCAGCCTGCTGATCGGCGGACAAGCTGTCTCGGCCACAACGAAAGGCCGGATCAACACCATTGATCTGTTTGATCAGCTCCAAGAAGCGGGGCCTGGAAGCTTTTTGATCGTGATCATCACGGCCTTAGCGGCCGGCACCGTATTCAACATTCAAATCACTGCGGAGCTCAACAGCATGGGTGCCGGATCCACCGTGGGGGGTGTTCTGGCCATTGGCCTCGCCAGGGAGATTGCTCCCCTGCTCACCGCCACGCTGCTCACTGGAAAGGTGGCCACGGCCTATGCCGCCCAATTGGGAACGATGAAGGTCACCGAGCAGATCGATGCGATCACGATGCTCCGCACCGATCCCGTGGAGTACTTGGTGGTGCCGCGCCTCATCGCCATGGTGGTGATGGCACCCGTGCAATGCCTGTTGTTTTTTGGGGTTGCAATCTGGAGCGCTCAAATCAGCAGCACTAACCTTTACAGCATTCCTCCGGCCGTGTTTTGGACCGCCGTCAGGACATGGTTAGATCCTGATGATCTGCCCTTCATGCTGATCAAAGCTCTGGTTTTTGGGCTTCAAATTGGCGTGATTGCCTGTGGATGGGGCATGACCACCAAAGGTGGTGCCAAAGAGGTTGGCACCAGTACCACTGGAGCTGTGGTCATGATCCTTGTCACCGTGGCCCTGATGGATGTCTTGCTCACACAAATTTTGTTCGGCTGATTACGCAACCCCATGACAACCACCCCAAAAACCAACAGCGTGATCATCAGCCCAAGCCCCAGGCTGGCATTGGTGATTCTTCTGCTGAGTGCAGCCCTTTGGCCCTTACCCCTCAGTCCCTGGCCAACCCTCGTGGTGGGGTTGTTTGGTGTGTTTCTTCTGGTGCAGACCTACATCCTGAAACTTGAATTCAGCGAAGACGATCTGGTGGTGTGGCGCGGACAACAAGAGTTACGCCGTTTCCCTTTCCGTGAATGGATGGCTTGGCGTCTCTTCGCACCTTGGCTACCCGGACTGTTTTACTTCCGTGAAACCAAAAGCATTCATTTCCTTCCCATCCTGTTCAATCCAGCGGAACTTCAAGAGCAACTGGAACAACGGGTGGGGCCCTTACAACAAGCCAAGCCCTGAGCCAGAGTGAGTGAACTCTTTCTTCAGTCGCTGGCGTAACGAAAACGAAATGCTTTCCTCACGTTTGGACAGAAGGTTCGACTTGCGTCGCGCGATCAGCTGAAATAGTTCAAGGACGAGCAGACCATGCCTGACGACACCGATCTGACGCCCCAGGAGCGTTCCGACGAGACAGCCGAAACATCGTCACCTGAACCAGAAGCACCACAGAGCGACAACTCTGCTGAGGAGACCTCTACTGACGACACCTCTGCAGAAACGACTTCAGGCCCCGCTGGAGAAGCCTTGATCAGCCTCGCCCTGACCGAGCTACAGCAACGCCGCGATGCCTTGCAGCAAGACATCAACAGCCTCAACCAACGCAAACTGCAGCTTGAGCAGGAGATTGCCGGAAGCTTCGTCGGTCAGTCCGATGCCATTGCGCGGCGCGTAAAGGGATTCCAGGAATATCTGAGCGGCGCGCTTCAGGGGATGGCGCAGTCGGTTGAGCAGCTCGAGCTGGTGTCTCAGCCGGTGGTGGTGCAGCCTTCCCCTCTCGATCAACAGGCGACTAACAGCCAGGAAGGGGCCCACATCGCTGAGCCAACGCCAGCCGTCGCCGATACCTTCCGGCCCGATGAAGCCCTGATTCGCGCCAACCTCGAGCGGTTTGCCGAGCAACCTGATTTTTATGCCGATCCTTGGAAGCTGCGCCGCAGCCTCGACCACAGCGATATCGCCCTTCTTGAGGACTGGTTCTTCAATCAGGGCGGACGGGGAGCCCAATCCAGCCGTGGGAATCGCCCGCGCAACGTTTTAGTCGGGAGTGCCCTGATCGCCATCCTTAGCGATCTTTATGGCGATCAATTTCAGACCCTTGTTTTGGCCGGGCAACCAGAGCGACTCGGCGAATGGCGGCGCGGATTGCAAGATGCCCTTGGCCTAGGCCGAGAAGACTTTGGTCCAAACAGCGGCATCGTGCTGTTTGAACGGGGTGATGCCTTGGTAGAGCGCGCCGACCGCCTGGAAGAACGCGGTGAAGTTCCTTTGATCGTGATCGATGCCGCTGAGCGCGTCGTCGACATCCCCGTGCTTCAGTTTCCGCTGTGGATGGCCTTTGCGGCTGGCCCTGGTGAGATCTACGACGACGACAACGAGCTGCTCTGATGGATTTCTTTTCTCTTCTCCTCGGCTACCTACTCGGATCCATCCCCAGTGGCTGGCTTGCAGGTCGCTGGCTCAAAGGCATTGACCTGCGCGAACTCGGTTCTGGCTCCACGGGAGCCACCAATGTGCTCCGGCAAGTGGGCAAGGGTCCCGCGTTGGTCGTCTTTTTGATCGATGTTGGCAAGGGAGCCGCCGCTGTCTTGCTGGCCCGCGCTCTTGGCCTCGGCGATTGGATTCAGGTGCTAGCAGGTCTAACCGCTCTGGCTGGTCATATCTGGCCTGTTTGGCTGGGTTTCAAGGGCGGCAAAGCCGTCGCGACCGGATTAGGGATGTTTCTCGGCTTGGCATGGCCGGTGGGGCTGGCCAGTTTTGGCGTGTTCATGGCGGTGTTCAGCCTGAGCAGACTCGTGTCACTGGCGAGCGTTTTAGCGGCGATCAGCCTGCCGCTGCTGATGGCCGCCGGTTCTGGCAGCACGGCCAATCTGGTGGTGGCCCTGGTGGCGATGCTGCTGGTGCTCTGGCGACACCGCAGCAACATCCAGCGGCTGATCAATGGCACCGAGCCGAAGCTGGGCCAGAAGTCTTGAGTGCAGCGGCCGGCCTGGGCCTCCTCACGCTGATCGCCCAGATGGAGATCGCCGGCCAAACGCGGGTGCTGCTGCTGGATGACTGCCCTGCTGGCTTGGATGGGTTCTACGCCCCAGCGCGCAACCGCATCGGCCTTTGCCGCAACAACCACAGCAACGATGCTGCGCTCAAAAGCACGCTGCTGCATGAGGCGATGCACCGGCTGCAGCACTGCCGCCAACCGGAACTTACCGATCAGCTCGACAACGCTCATCGCGTGGACGCCCTGGAGGAAGAAGCCAGAGACCTGCAGAACTGGAGCGAGCAAAAGCCCGGCGCTGCCGCCGACTGGTTGCGGCGGCAGCTGAAGGACCAATGCAACGATCAGCCGATGAAGTCGGGCAAGGCGTAGCTGGTGAAGTAGTCGTAACTCCAACCACCACCGCTGTTGTTAAAGGTACGAAGCCCAAAGAGATCGCTGTAGATCGCTGGGAAATTGGCATCACTACCATCACCCATGCCCAGCACCGACACCTGCAAACGATTGGCCGGGTCGGCTTGCTGCGCCGCGATGGCATCGAGGGTTGCATTCAGACGGTTCTGCATCGCAGTCCACTGCTGCTCACCCGCGTTGTTGTTCAGGAAGGTGGCATCACCATCGATGTCGTAAAGCAGGCCGGAGGTGGTGATGGCATCCCCACCCAGGCTGCCGGGGAGAGGCACAGGCTGGCCCGTGAGTGAGTCGGAACCGGAACCGATGCGCGTATCCCACCAAGCCCGCCGCTCGGGGCGGCCGTCGGTGGTCATGTTGATGTAAGTGGTGATTGGATCGGCATCGGAACGATTTAGCTGGGCCGCCAGCAAATGCTCTAATCCCTCCAGCGCACCAAGCATTTCTGTGCCTGAGTAGAGATTGGAAGCGGGGCGCCCCTCTCCCCAGAACGTGTCATTCGCGGTCACGGCGGGCAGCCCACGCTCGGCCCACAAGGCGTTGCCGTCGATCGAATTGCCGTAGATCTGATCGGGAGTCTGCAAGCCGATAATTGCCTCGGCGGCCCGCTTGCCGGCACTGGGATCGTCTGCAGTGATCGTTACGGAGCCGTAATCCACGGCATAGCCGTAGCTGATCAAATGCAACGTGAGATCCTGTGCCTCTCCAGAGTAATTGGGATCAACGATCACCTCAAAGTCGTTGAGCACCTCGGCCAGATCAGCAGCAGAGTTCTTGATCACCGCGTCTTTGAACGCAGCCGTGGAGAGCACCCCACTTTCGCCCTTGCGGCTAAAGCCATAGCCCGCTTTCTCCAAGGCCTGCTGATAGGCATACAGGGAAACGCGGTCCTGACTTTCCAAGCGATTGGCCTGCCCGGCCAGGGCCGTCGACGGATCGGATTGCAGCATCGAGGTGGAGTTGTCCATCAGCAGGTACAACTCCACATCGGTTTTGCCGAGTTCATCAGGAGGAACAGGAGCACAGTCGAGCTCGGCCAGGCTTGCCGTTTCTTGATGCACTTCGGTGCCGTCGTTGAGGGTCAGCCTGATTTCTTCATCGCCTTTGAGGCTGTCGGCAGCAGACGCCGTAATGGTGATCGTGAAATCGCTGACGCCTTCTTCCACCTCAAGTACACCGTCGGCTCCACCTGCCTTGATCGAAACCCCATCAGACAGCTGAAGGTTGAAGCCATAATCCTGATCAATCAGGCCATCACTTGGCTCAATCACATAATCAAGATCGATGGATTCAGTGGTCGGCGACGGATCAAAATCAACCGTAAATGTGAATTCAGCGGTGTTATCACTCAACTCGCCCTCCACCACACAAGCCGCTTCCGCACGAAGATTCATCTCCTGCTCATCGGGTACTACAGGCGGGCAATTCTTCTCCCACTCCCCATCACCATTTTCATCTAGAACCACCTTCTTCGTATCAGTCGTAATCACGCCATTACTCTCACCTCCCCCCTGCTTAAAGGTCAGCGTGACGCTCTCTTGACCCGTCAGATCTCCATCCGTCTTCTTCCAGCTTGCCGCCCACTCAACTCGTTCCACTCCAAAAGCAACAACAATATTTCCCTGATACGTATCACTTCTTTCGAGTTTCTCGACGCCGCCTGGAACAATCTTGTTTTCCACATCATATGCAATTAGATCCAGATCTAAAAGCTCAAAAGCTCCTCCGTCTCCATTACCAACAAGCGTATAACTGAACCTCTCATCGCTTTTTAGTGGCTCATTAAACAGGATCTCAAATTCTGCGTTCGCGGTCGGCCACGACGTTCCAGAATCGACTTCTGTTTCGCAGAAACCTGTTCCTTCTATCCTAAATTTAGTATCAAAACTAAACCTGAAAAGAGACAAGTTATGCTTCACCCAGGGATTAGTACTATCTTGATCTGGCTTGATACCATCGGTCTTCCTCTCCCCATACCAGATCCAGGTTGAATCTGGTGTCTGGTCCCCCCAGGGATCGGGATTACCCGTACTCACGCCCGGCGTCACCCACCCTCTATCATTAAAACCAATTTTTTTCCAATCCTTAGGTATATTAGGAGTATAGCCAGGATTTTTCTTTTCAAATAGAGCTATAAGCGCCTCTTCATCCTCAGGAAACTCATCGTGCTTTTTAGAATTATCATGACTAATTACCTTGCCGTTATTGTCATATCCAAGGTAATAGGAATAAAGCCCCGTAGTGCCTTTAGTTGAGGAATCACCATTCTTTACTGTGTCCGCATTCCAAACCTTCCAGCCGACAGATGATGTGCCGATTTCTACATCCTTCGAAAACTTAAAATGGCCATTGATAGCCGCAATTGCTTCGCTATCCCAGCCAGTGATAGCCAAAACATTCCTGCCCGCTCTTAAAACAACATCATCAAGTGGAAGATAAAAACCCTCCTTCCAATTCCAAGTGCCAGGCTGGATTTCACCATTTTTTTTAACCTCTAATTGTTTTCCATTCAGATAAATGTGTGATCCATTATCAGCCGTAAACCAAATTCCAGGCTCAGTTTTATCTACATCATTTTTTGCCAAACGAAACGATTCCGGCCATACCGATGCATTGGTGACATCCGCTAGAGACCACGCCCCCAGCTGCAACCGCTCAGTTCCGTCGACATCTCGGCCCAGCCAATCAGCACTGGCCAGCACCTGCGCCCCAGTGAGCTCCTGCAGCAGCGCCACAAAACCGGCATCGCCGCCCACATGGCAACTCCACAGCGCAATCGTCTCCACACCCCAACGCGCAAGATCCGAGGCATGGGCCTTCAACGCCTCGGCATCAATCCACTGTTCACCAATCCGAAATGCGCCCGCCCGGCCGTGGGCAATCAGGTGCAGGGTGCTGGTGGGGTACCCGGCCTCGCGCTGCTGGAGTAGCCCCGCACTAATCTCTGCAAGAGCGCTGGTCTGAGATCCCAGAGCCAAAACCGGTGTTTTGGAACCTCGCAACAGATTTTGAATCTGACCACACTGGGCATCACCGACCAGAAAAGCCGCTGTGCATGCAGGGGCAGCGATGAGATTCATCTTGACTTCAATTCAGCATCAATCGGGGTCTAGCAGTGGCTGCTAATTGCATCCATCACTCATTGGGGGGTTGACATTCCCATCAGCCAAGCAAAGGCCTCCGGCTCAATCCCCATTGATCAAAAACCAGCTTCTGAACTGGGGTTAGGCGCTCAAAAAAATTTTGGTTCCAATCGTGCAATGTTTGAATCAAGGCACCTGATCGAGCATTCAGCTTGAGCGTCAAACAACGCAGCCGCTAATCACCGTGCTGAAGGTGTTTTAGGGAATCAGCCAGCACAAGCACACCACGCTCTTTGGCCCAGACTTTGCAACGGATGGCATGCAATAACGCAAGAAACTGGCCAACCTGCGAGCACATTGTTTGAACTTCCTGTGACGCAGAAGCACCGCCGGCTCCCCTCGCTGGTTCAATCCTCCGCTGGTGTCACCGCGCTGGTGCTGGCGATCCTGAGTGCTCCGCTCACCCAGCCTGCCCACGCCCAAAGCTGCACCCCAGATCCCTTTGGGGGTGAAACCTGCCTGCCGGATCCTGACCCAAATAATTCAGACAATCCTGGGAGCTCCAGTTCAGATCGCCCACGCATTCCCGTCTGGGGAGGCATTCCCGGCGTTCCCGCCGGCCTGATCTTTGATCGCCGCAAGCCTTACAGGGTGTTCGAGCCCCAGGAAGCGGAACCAGAGTTTGAACCTGCACCGGCGCCAGCGCCCGAACCCGCCGCGCAACCGCAGCCCGCACCCGAGCCGATCCGGGCGCTTTGGAACAAAGACAGCGCCCTACCGGAGCCCCTGGCCCTCGACTATGTGAACACCCACCTGCGTCAGCAGATGCTCGCGCAGGTGGAGCAATCAACGGTCTCCACCACAGTCAGCGGTGAAATCCTGCGCTTCGGGGACACCGATTACCTAGAGATCCTCGAGCCCACAACTCTGCTTTATTCCCATCCGTACATGGACCCAGGCCTCACAGCCTGGGTGAATGGCTACGGCGCTGGAGACCGGCTGCAGCTGAACAACCGCAGCATCGATCTCAACAGCGGTGGGGTGGTGTTCGGCTTGGATATGGATCTAAGCGATACCTTCAGCCTCGGGCTATATGGCAACTACAGCAGCACCGACACCAGCAGCAGCCGCGGCTCCTGGAACCCCAGCGGCTGGGGCGGCGGCGTGACCGCCGACTGGTGGACCGACAACTTCTACGTGCAAGGCCTCTTTGGTGGCACCAGCTTCTCCGGCCGCCAGGAGCGCAAGCTCAACGGCGACAACGCCAGCGGTGATCGCAGCGGCAATTCCTGGAATGCCGCCGTGCGTCTCGGCGCTCCCATCGATGCCGGCAGCATCTATCTCGAACCCCAGGCCCAGTTCAGCTGGACCGGTGCCACGTTTGATTCCTTTAGTGAATCCGGCGTGTCAAGCGATCAGCGGCTGCGCTTCAGCGGCAGCAACGCCGACCTGTTTGGCACCGAGCTGGCCATCAAGATCGGCGTGCCGCTTCGCAGCGATGAACGCTCGTTGTTCTTTCCTTCCTTGCGGTTGGGTTGGATCGCCAACTGGGGGCAAGGCAATGGCAACCAAACCGTGCGATTCATCGAGAGTGGTGAAAGCTATTCCTATGGCATGAGCACCGAAAATGCCAATGGCCTGCTGGTGGAAGCTGGCCTCGACTACACCACCTTCAATTTCAGCGACACCTCCGTTGGCGTGTTCGTGCGTGGGGGCCCGGTGTTCTGGGGCAGCGGGCTTGGCACCAGCTGGCGAGCCTGGGGCGGTCTCAGCCTCACCTTTTAAGGCACAGATCAGCGGCTAAGCCCCCTGAAGCAAGCGGCAAACTCAGCCGGTGCCAGTGCTTCGGCCAGCCCCATCACCCGAACATGATCGCCCACGGCCGCTCCCTTAGGGCGAATCCCCGGCATCACCAACGCAAACGGCTCGTGATGCTGCGCCCGTTAAGCCTTGGTCTCTGAGGCGATGTCCTTGCTGATGGCGAGTTCCGGTTGGAGCCGCTGCTCCTCCCAGCTGGTGCATGAGGCAATGCACCGTCAACAACACTGCCGCCAACCGGAACTCGCCGATCAGCACGATGCCGCACATCACGTAGACACCCTGGAGGAAGATGCCAGGGAGCTGCAGCGCTGGAGCGAGTAAGAAAACAGCGCTGCAATGAGCTGGATGCGGCTACAGCTATGGGTTTACTGCAAGGTTGATTTAAGCGAATGAATCAACCCTCTGCCTCCCGCAATCAGAACTGCCAGGTCATGCCGCCGCTGGCGCGCCAATCCGTTCCCCTTTCTCCGCCCCACACTTCAGCGCCACCACGCACATACAACTTCCAGGAGCCGTTATTGATATTCGCCATCGTGTAATCCAATCCCCCTTCAATCAACACTCCGTTCTGGTCGTCTTTCAATGAATCCACTCCAACCGTTTTGTCGGTGAATTCATAGCCAATGCTCTGGTCTTCATTGTTCTGGTTCCAATCACCCAGCCAAGCCAAACGAACACTTGGGACCCATTCACCACGCTCACCGCTCTGAATTGGCAACGCAAACTTCATCCCCAATTCGGTCTGCAGGAAATTAGTCGTCCTGCTCCCATAACGCAGATTCAACCGATCAGCACCCTTCTCCGTGAATCCGCTCTCCTGGTTTTGCGTCCAAGCTGCGGTGAACTGCGGCTCCAGCAACAAACGGCCCGCCTCAAACGGTGCACCAAGCCGCAAGGCATAGGAATAACTGGTCACGGTCTTATCCCCGCGCGCCGATTCATTCCCCAACTGCTCATTGATGGCAATGATGTTGCGCGACTGCCTACCGGAGAAACTGGACGCCGAAATAAGACCTTGCACATAAAAATTGTCGCTCCACCAATCAGCGGTGATGCCACCACCCCAACCCGTGGGATTCCAGGATCCAGAGCCGGTGTCACCACCGAGCTGATTAAGCGACACATCGCCGTAATTACCAAACACACCGATCTGCACATTGGAGCCCAGCGACACATCAGCGCCAAGCACCATCCCACTGGCACTGGCGTTGTAATTCCCATACAACGTAAATGTCGTTGTCGGGCCAAGGTCGCCACCAAAGCCGCGGTACCAAGCACGAACTCCCTCACGACCGGAATATTGCGCTGTTAGCGATGGATCCTCGACATAGCCAACTCCATCGGATTCAAAGCCAACGTCATCCACCAAGCCTTGCTCTCCTTGAGCAACTCGTTGCTGCAAATACTGTTGCGCCTGATGCTCATCCATCCCCTCCGTCTGACTCCACAGCCCGCGAATTGGCTCAACAGGGACTTCAGTTGATGGCTCCACCCTCACAGCGAAGAATTGAGAATTCAATTTTCCTAAATAATTAGAACTGGAATGTGACGCCTCCACTGGCACGCCATGTGGTGCCACGATCTCCACCCCAAACTTCTGCCCCTCCCTTAGCAAAAACCTTCCAGGATGTGGTGTCGAGACTTGCCACGGTGTAATCCAGGCCCGCCTCAATCAGTGCTCCATTTTGATTGCTCTGCTGGCTTTCAAAATCAACACGGCGATTGGTGAAGTTGTAGCCGATCGATTGAGCACCGTTTCCGGTGTCCCAATCAGCCAACCAGGCAAGCTTCAGATTTGGCACCCACTCTGCAAACTCACCACTGTTAATTGGGAACGCCAACTTGATCCCCAGGGCTGTCTCCAGATAGTTCGTACTTCGGCTGCCATAACTCAGGCGCAGATTGTCATCGATACCGCTTTCAGTGAATGCATCTTCGTTGTTGTTAGTCCAGATGGCAGTGAACTGAGGTTCGAGATAAAGACCACCTGACTGGAAGGGTGCACCAACACGGAGAGCACCGAGCAGTGATGTTGCGTTTTTGCCTCCCGACGCGGTGTCATCACCTAACGACTCAGTGATCGAGAGCACGCCGCGCTTTTGCGTTCCAGAAAAACTGGAGGCTCCAATCAAACCCTGCACATAAAAATTGTCTGTCCAATATTCAGCCGTAACGCCACCACCCCAACCATCAGGGTTCCAAGAACCACCACCGGTATCACCCAGCTGATTCACATTGACGTTTCCATAGTTGCCATAAAAACCAATCTGAAATGAATCGCTCAATGACACATCAGCACCAAGAATGACCCCTCCGGCATTCAGAGAATAATCGTTGTAAAGAGTGGTGGAACTGTAAGCACGATTATTCCCTCCAAAACCACGAAACCAGGCACGCCATCCATCACGAAGGCTGTACTGAGATGTGAGGGAAGGGTTCTCGATGTAAGTGGTTCCATTGACATGAAGCAGCTCAGAGGAGGAATCCTCGGACTTAGCTATTGAGGAGGATTCATTCTCAGATTGAGCTAGTGATTGGGCCATCACTTGCTGGGCATCAGCATCACTCAAGGCCTCAGTTTTGCTCCAAAGTCCGCGAATCGGCTCCTGTTGAACAGACTCTTGCTCCTCCTCAATAGGAGGTGTTGCAACAGGGGGCTCAGGCTCCACAGCCGTGAATTGGCGAAGTGGCAAGCGTTCAAAAATCGTATCAGCCAGAAGATTATTGTAGGTCTGAAGACCACGACCAGACGCATCAATGTTCCGTGGGGAAAGACCGGAACCCAGAAGTCGAGCCAATTGACCGTAATCAATTAATGGGAGCTCAAGCTCAGGATGAGGTTCTTGAAGCTCATCCGTGATGATGTCGATAATCTCAATCGTCTGTTGATCTTCTGAATCCTCTGGATCGCGATTCGGAGGAAGTGTTTCACAAAGATCTTCGTCTTCGCAGCCGATGAGCTCAGGAGGCTCAATCGTGCCTTGACACAGAGGATCATTGGGATTCTCGACGCAAAAATCAGGATCTGGTTGCGGGCCAATCGGGGATTCCGTTGGGACCAATCGCACTTCAAAATCTGTTGTTGTCTGACCTTGCAATGCATTAGCCCGAAGAGCCGAAGATGTTTGTTTTGTCCCCAAATAGGCATAGTTGAAAGGATAAACAGCAACTGTTCCACTCTTGTTATCATCGTTTTGCAAATTATCAGCATTCGCAAGCCCCGTAAATTCAAACTCAGACTGACTACGTGTCGCATCACCTGTAACCAGAATCGTATTTTTAGCCAACCCCTCTGCATTCACAACCGGCCCCTCGATCACAGTCCAAACCGGATTGAGATCAGGCGAACTGGCAACAGAGCGCGCATCGATATAAAGAGTCCCTTCTTCTCCTTTGTAATCAAACTGCTCAGTCACAGCCAAAGCTGGATCAGCACTGACCGTTTTCACAAAGTCAATTGAGCCATCTTCAAACACGAACTTTTTAAACTTTGGATATTCAGCGTCCCTAGCTCTCAAGGTGCCATCACTAAGCGTGAAAGTATCAATCCGCGGATTTCCCGACTCGTCTGTTGAAAAATCTCCGTCGTAATCCCAATTACCGCCATCTTGGTAACCGAACTCAAAATTTTTGAAGTTTGCAGCTCTTACTTCACCACCATTTTGAACGCCACTACTAAAAAAATCAGGCAGCGCAGTGCGGCCAAAAGTGACGGTATCTTCTCCATCTCCTCCATCGATCACGCCACCAACGGTGAAATTATAATCTGTTGAAAAAGCATCTTTATCACGCCCAAAAAGTATATCGCCAGTCACATTTAATATACCTGTATTCACCAAAGTATCAACGTCCGTACCTGTTGACAGCTTTTTCTCGAACTGAATACTTGCTGCAGAAAGCACACCAGTATTTGTAATAGAGTCATTATCAGCCCAAGTTGGATACCGATCTTTTTCTTCGCGCGAGGATCCAAGTACGATGTTTCCCGTCACAGTAAATTCACCAGAATTCTTAATCGAATCACTATTACTGGTTCCACACATTGCTTTCACCCTCCCCTCTCCATTTCCAGGACAGCTCCCTGAGTGATCTTTTCCTCTTTCAGCCTCCTGGAGGTTGCCATTCACAGTCAGAGACCCAGAGTTATCAACCAAATCATCTCCCAGTTTTGTATTTAGGTCACCGCCTATTGTTAGACTTCCAGAATTAAGCAGCTTGTCGTCACCAGAACCCAATCCAATATTTTCCGTGATATTAACTGTTCCACTGTTCGTGAAGGTGTCCTCATATTGATAAAGGTCGACACTTCCGCCGACATTAAGCGTTCCAGCATTACTTATGCTGTCAGGATTACCTTTCCCGTCATTTTGATGGAAAGAGAGATTGCCGTTAATATTCAAACTGGAACAATTTTTGGGATCCCGGCACACCATTTCCTGAATCTTAATCGTATTGCCTTTGTTAATGGTTCCACCGCTTACACCGCTTACGATGTCCTTGTCGAGAGCCACATCTCCTGTGACTGTGAGATTAGCGCCACCTTCTAAAATTATGGAATTTGATTGACCATTAGGTCCAGTAATTGAACTCACCGTTTCCTCTCCTGGGCCGGTACAGGTGAGACTTTCAGCTGTTTCTGTTAATTCAACCTTTTCACCCGTTTTTAGTGATGGATTACAAGTTGGCTTAGATGTAACAGGGATATCAAAATCTTCTACATCCGCTTCAGGGATTTCCTGCGTGCCAACCCCTCCAACAGGTGTGGGATTTCCAGGAAGATCTGCCGTTGCAACTTGAGCCAAGGAGGCATGGGCACCGAGGAACAACAGCGAGAAGGCCAACAAATTGCCTTTCAGCAAGCCGCGAAAAGACCAAACGCGCACATTGTTTTCAAACATCCAAACGACTAACCAGAATTTGAATTCTGTTGAGATCAACCCAGGTTTTCAACCATGTATTGATTCAAAAAGTGCGGAATGAAGCACCCAGCTCAGTGCATGCCCACGAAAGCTCAATGGAAGCAAGACCTACCCGCTCAGACTTCATAGGAAATACAGCAGCACCACTAGCAGCTGCCCAGGCTTAACTCCTCGCAGCAGGCGGCAAACGCAACACTGGGATCCTCAGCCTTGGTGATCGGCCGGCCGATCACCAACTGGCTTGCACCTGCTGAAATCGCCTCAGCAGGCCCCATCACCCTGGCCTGATCTCCCACTTCAGAACCCTTGGGGCGAATCCCCGGTGTCACCAGTGCAAAGGGCTCAGGGTGATGCGCCCGCAACGCCGCGGCCTCCAAAGGCGAACACACACAACCACCGATACCGGCAGTTGCCGATAGCTGCGCTAACGCCGGCACCCGCTCGTCGATGCCTTGCTCGATCGCCAGCTCCCTTTGCAGCCGTTGCTCTTCCCAGCTGGTGAGCACCGTGACCGCCAGCAGAGTTGGAGTAGCAAGACCGGCGCTCTGGGCACCCTCTATCGCCGCGGCTTGAGCCGCCTGCAGCGCTTCGCTGCCCGCGCAGGCATGAACCGTAATCAGCTCCGCGCCCAGAGCTGCCGCACGCCGGCAAGCCCCGGCCATCGTGGCCGGGATGTCGTGAAATTTGAGATCCAGAAACACCCGCAGACCCTGATCGCGCAGCTGCGCCACCACCCCGGGACCCGCCTGCACAAACAGCTCCAACCCCACCTTCACCCAGCGCAGCCCATTCACTTGAGCGCTGAAAACCGAAGCCTGATCAGGGGACATGCCATCGAGGGCCACGATGATCCGTTCCGCTGATTCAGCCGAGAAAGAGGAAGCCACGCACCGTCTCCGCACGACCCTCATCGTGATGGGTCATGGGCAGCCCATTAGGTCAACCCGCCACTTGAAAAGTATCGGCAGGTAAACCTTTCACACCCACATCCGCCTGAAACAGGCCACCAGCCAAGGGCTCGGCCGCAATGGCAGCAGCATCCATCTCCCTTCTTGCGGTCGTCATAAACAACTGATCCAAGTGGGGACCGCCAAAACAACAGGAGGTGACCTGACGACAAGGCAACTCCAGCCGTTCGAGCAATTGACCGCTGATGGGATCCCAGCGCGTGACCGCCCCACCACCAAAGAGGGCAATCCAAAGCATTCCCTCCGCATCGATGCACATGCCATCCGGAACGGCATCCCAATCCTCTGGAATCTGCACACAGATGCTGGGTTCTGCGGCGATCTCACCTGAGCTGGTAAGCGGGAAGGCCATCACCTTCAGCGTTGGCGAGTCAATGAAATAGAGCGTCCCACGGTCTTGACTCCAAGCCAGTCCGTTGGAAATGGTGAGCTGGCGGCGTTGGCGCGTGATCCTTCCATCACCATCCAGCCGCCATAGAGATCCAGCCAATGGCTCGAAGTCATAGGCCATCGTGCCGGCCCAAAAGCGGCCCCATGGATCACATTTCCCGTCGTTGAAGCGATTGCCAGGCCGATCGACCTCTGGATCCAACAACAGGGTCACAACCCCGGTGCTCGGATCCATCCTCATCAACCCCGCTGCTGTTGCTAGCAGCAAATCGCCAACGGATGTGGGAACAACCGCACCCACGTGGGCAGGAAGATGAAAAAAATCATTGTTACCTGTTGCAGGATCAAACAGGCCAATTCTGGAAGCCTCAATATCCACCCAAAGCAAAATGTTCCGCTCAGACCACCAGCAGGGTCCTTCTGCCAACCCTGCGGCGATCGGCAACACACAACGACAGGTCATCAATACAAAACAGGCCTATCTACACGCTTCCTTCCCAGAATCACGCGCTTGACCACACCTTCTTTCTTGGTGTAGTGAACTAATTTATCGCCCTCAATGGTATTCAAACTCATCACTCCGGCCTCGCGATAGTCACGATCAAAGGGCAAGGCCCATGATTTACCGCTGCGCATCACATACACAACAAATCGACGATCCTCACTGATACAAAACCGTACGTTTACCTCATCAAAGACACCAACATCGCTTCCATAGTCAGCCTTGCTGTAGTCACACGCCTGAGCTCGCTCATATTCATCCTTAATCCCAGCATGGACCGGTGCTGTCATTCCCACACCCGCCAAACAGGCAAGGACCACTCCGAAGACAGAACGCGAAGAGTTCATATCAAGCATGCTTCTCCTGGTTTTGAGCTGGAGCAGTCATAGCAGCACATCAAGGCACTAATCGCCTAAATGTCTTTTTGCCTAGCTGAAGAACCTTCCCTTCCAATTCGGATACTGAAGCAAATTCTTGATTGGGGTCGGTGATTTTCTCTCCCTCAAGGCGTGCAGCTCCCCCTTTGATTTGCCGGCGCGCCTCACTACTGCTGGCACAGATCCCCACCGCACTGAGCAGATAGAACGCCTTGGCCGGAAAATTCACTGCAGAAAGTGATGCCTCTGGCACATCCGCCGCTGCTGCACCCGATCCAGCCACCAACGTGGCAGCATCCGCCTGAGCTTTTTGGGCCACCTCCATGCCATAGCGGCTTGCCGTCACCGCCAAAGCCATGGCTTTTTGCTTTTCACGGGGATTCTCCGGCAAGGCTTCATCGGCCAGATCGGTGAGCAACGTCAGATAGTCGTGAATGGCCGCATCACCAACTTTCTCGAGCTTGGAGTACATCGACAGCGGATCATCTTCCAAGCCCACCGTGTTGCCAAGGCTCTTACTCATCTTCTGAACGCCATCAAGACCCACAAGGATCGGCAAGAGCAAGCCGAACTGCGTTCGTTGGCCGAAATGACGCTGCAAGTCACGCCCCATCGCCACATTGAATTTCTGATCCGTCCCCCCCAGCTCCACATCAGCATCCACAGCCACAGAGTCATACCCCTGAAGCAAGGGATAGAGAAACTCATGCAGAGCGATGGGGGTACCGCTCCCATACCGCTTGGCAAAGTCATCCTTGGCCAACATTTGACCCACGGTGGCCGTTCCCAGCAAGCCAATCACCTGAGGCAAGTCCAGGCCCTCAAGCCATTCGCTGTTGCGTCGCACCTCCAGGCGTCCTGGAGTTTCAAAATCAAGCAGGGCCCTTTCCTTGGGTTGTCCTTGCCCTAGCTGGCGCAGATAGGTCGTCGCATTGGCCTCCACCTGCTCCGTTGTGAGCTGCACGCGCGTAGCACTCTTGCCCGTTGGATCACCGATCCGAGCGGTGAAATCACCAATAATCAGAACGGCTGTATGCCCCGCATCCTGAAAAGCGCGCAGCTTGCGAAACAAAATGCTGTGGCCGAGGTGAATATCGCTTCCTGTTGGGTCAATGCCCAACTTCACCCGAAGTGGACGGCCATCCTTGGCAGCCGCGGCCAAGCGCGCAGCTAACGCCTGATCCCCATCATCAGGATTGCCGTCCGGAAATAAATCGGCCATCCCCCGCGCCAACCAGTTCGGAAGTGAATTGCGGTTGACTGTCATCGAAGGAGGACTTTGCTGTGCGACGGATCGTACGGCTCACTGACCTTCCGATTGCTCGAGCTGACTCTTCATCCGCTCCAAGGTTTGATTCATCTGTTCGAACATTTGCTCAGGCGTGATCCCAAACTGCCCAAGCTGCGTTCGCAACTGTTCAACCGTGAGCTTGGCTTGAAAGTCTTCTGAGAGCTCAAAGCGTTTCATAAAAACGCGGTAACGCTCCATCAGGTCTTCCATCGTGTCGATGAACTTCTTCTTCCCTTCTCGGTCGAACTTTCCATAATCCGACCCGAGCTGCATCAACTGTTGGTAATCGCCAAAAAGATGCTTGGCCTCCTCCTGCACGATTTCGGAATCGAAGAAGGCCATGGTCCTGAGAAAGAGTCGCTCATATTTTGAACAATTCACGCAATCCCTCACAGTGCGGATCCACGCCCCCTCACCAAAGCCAACATGTGGAGAGTTTCAAAACGGCTTGGATCTCACCTCCCAGATCCCCAGACTTCAGACACGCAGCAAGCAGGGTCACAGTCTTCTGCGCGGAAGTCGCACAGCGATTGCCAGTGCTGATCAGGTGTTAATGGCCAGCTGGATGGGCTGGTTTCAGGACTTAGGGCAGCTCGTTGCTGCCGCCACGACTGAAGAAGAATGTCTTCAGAGGTTGCAAACAACGGATGCCAACCTCTTGATCTGTACGGACCAGCTTGAGGGTGGCAATGGCCCGAGCCTCGTTCGGCGCGCCAAGCAGAACAATCCCAGCTTGAAAGCGTTGCTGCTCGTTCAGCGTCCAATTCTGCGCACCATCCTCCAGGCGATCGACGCCCCCTGTGATGGATTGTGCTCCCATCAAAATGTCGGGATGGGAGGCGTCACAGCTGCGCTGACCGCCATGGAATCCGATGGCACTTATCACGATGCCGTGATCGCCGACGTTCTCCGGCACGGTCGACTGGGACGCACCGCCTCCGGCGCCATTCCTCCCGAACTGAGCCTGAAGGAGGAGGACGTGCTGCGTGGACTTTGCAAAGGAATGAGCAATCAGGACATCGCAGACAGCCTTGTCGTCTCCATCGACACCGTGAAATCCCACATCGGCAGCCTGCTGCGCAAACTGCAGGCCAACAATCGCACCCACGCCGTGGTGGTGGCTTTTCAACAGGGACTGATCGACATCCCAACCCTGCCTCCACGCTGGAACCCCTAACACCTGAGGCTTGGGCTCGGTATCGTCCTGGCCAAGAAGCAAGTTCCCGAATCAATGGCGCGCCAGCACTGGCTTGACCCCCTGGCTCGCAAGCTCTTGCAGGCCACCGGCGATCTACCTCCAGATCCTGTCAAAGCAAAACAAACAGCAAAACAAACAGCGAAACAAAAGCTGAGCGCTCCCCCTACCCCAGCTGAAACCTGGAGCCTGGATGTCAACAGGGCAACCCCTGAGCAATGGCAAAAACTGCCCGGTTGCAGTGAGGCGATGGTCGACGTCTTAATGCGACTCCAACGGGGTGGGGTGCAGTTCACCCAGCTGGATGATCTCGCTCTTCTGCTGAACCTTCCTAGTGATCTGGTGGAGCGCTGGACACCCCACCTGGTGTTCCGCTGGCATGGGGATGCTCCCGTGCTGCCTGAACAGCCCCCCCTGGATCTCAATGCCGCTGCCCCCACCTTGTTGGAGCAGACGCTCAACTGGCCAAAACCCCGACTCCAACGTCTGATCCAGGAGAGGCGGCTTAAGCCGTTTGAACATCTCGCCGATCTCCAGGAACGCGTGTGTTTACCCCCTGATGCTGTGGAACAGCTGATTGGTCGCGTGAGTTTTGGGGCGCGGCCATCCGGCCCCAGCCTTCCTCCAAGGGGCTAAACCCATGGGCACTCCACCTGGGCAGGGCAACCTTTTCGAGCAGCCACTAGCAGAATCCAGTGGACTGATCGATCCTTCCCTGCCCCTGAGTGCGGAGCTGTTGCGGGGTTGGCAAGAGCGCATCCATCAGTTCCAGGCACCTCTGTTCGCACCACCATTGGAGTCTCAGGCCGGGCATCGAGATGAACCAACTGGACAACAGCACCTGTTTGCCAGCGACAACACCAATCCGCTGAGCAATTTCCAGCCTCTTCAGCTCAGGCCCTTAGCGTTGAGCTTCTGGCGTTGGCCCAACAGTCCCCATCAAGGGGCGGCCATCTATCTCGTGATGGATCGCCCGAAAGAACTCGACCATCCCATCCTTCTCTACATCGGAGAAACCAAGGCGGCTGATCGTCGCTGGAAAGGCGAGCACGACTGCAAGGCCTACTTGGCGAGTTACCAAGAGGCCTGCATGGGCACGGGCTTGTGCTGCAGCACAAGCATTCGTTTCTGGGCCGATGTTCCCCAGGACACCCGTTCACGACGACGCCTGGAACAAACCTTGATTCGCCTCTGGCAACCGCCCTTCAACAAGGAAACCCGTGCGCGTTGGTCCACACCGTTCCATGCCGATTAAGGGTGCCCCGTAGCATCGACTCACGCGCCCAATCTCCATGCAGATCTCCCTCTCTTCGGCCCAGCCACAGGCCTGGTCGGGAACCGTCTTGGCCCTAGGCATTGCAGAGGGGGATCCCAATGGCTGGATCCCAGCGATGGAGGAACGCTTTTCCATCTCCCTGGGCGACTGGTTGGAACAACGCAAGTTCCAAGGAAAAAGCGGAGAGAACGCGAGCCTTCAACTCCTCAACCCCAACTGCTCATCCCTCGTGCTGATAGGCATGGGCCCTCTTGAAGCACTTGATGTCAATAGCTTTCGGAAGGCTGGAGCTGCTGCGGCACGGGCGAGCAAGGAGCAAGCCGGCAGCCTCGGATTGCTCTTGCCATGGAACGCCGTGAATCCTGCAGAAGCAGTCAGCGTTGCAGCGCAAGCGGTCAGGCTGGCTCTTTACAGCGATCAACGCTTCCGCAGCAAACCCGAGCCCAGCATCCACCCCGAGCGTCTGGAACTGCTTGGCCCTCTCCCCAACACGCTCAGCAGCGCCCTCGAAGCGGTGCATCCCATTTGCGCGGGGGTCGAGCTCGCACGAGAACTGGTTGCGGCGCCTCCGAACAGCGTCACCCCATCCGCCCTTGCGGACAGCGCCGCTCAGCTAGCGCATGAGCATGGCTTGGACTTGAAGGTGCTCGAGCGCAGCGACTGTGAAGCCAGGGGAATGGGGTCATTCCTTTCCGTCTGTCAAGGCTCAGATATGGATCCCAAGTTCATCCATCTCACCTACCGCCCCTCAGGTCCGGCCACAAGACGGGTGGTCTTGGTGGGCAAGGGACTCACGTTTGATTCCGGCGGTTACAACCTGAAAGTGGGTGCTGCTCAGATCGACATGATGAAATTCGATATGGGAGGCAGTGCAGCCGTTCTTGGCGCGATGCGCTCGATCGCTGAGCTCCGCCCCGAGGGGGTGGAAGTGCACATGCTGGTGGCGTCATGCGAAAACATGATCAACGGATCTGCCGTGCACCCCGGTGACATCGTCACCGCGTCCAATGGCACCACGATTGAAATCAACAACACGGATGCGGAAGGCCGGCTCACCCTCGCGGATGCCTTGGTTTATGCATCCGAGCTCGAACCCGATGCCATCGTTGACCTGGCCACATTGACCGGAGCCTGCGTGATTGCCCTTGGCGACGAGATTGCCGGGCTTTGGACTGGAGACGATGCGCTTGCCCACGCCTTAGAGGGAGCAGCAAAGGATGCAGGGGAAGGGATCTGGCGCATGCCGATGCACCAGGACTATCGAAAAGGACTGAAATCACTGCTTGCGGACCTGAAAAACACAGGTCCTCGCCCAGGAGGCTCAATCACAGCCGCTTTGTTCCTCAAGGAATTTGTCCAAAGCTCCATCCCATGGGCCCACATCGACATCGCCGGCACGGTGTGGAGCGATAAAGGAAGAGGAATGGATCCTGCTGGAGCCACAGGCTATGGAGTCCGCACCTTGGTGAATTGGGTGTGTGCTCAAACCCAGCAAGCCGAGGCTTAAATTTTCCCAAGACTGTGAACCCACAAAAACAAATGGCTTCCAGACCCTTGCGCTGGTACGTGCGAGCTCAACTTGGAGTTCTGCTTTTACCTGCAGGTCTCTGCCTGTTCGGGGAAGCGATCAGTCGAAGGATTATTCAGCTACTAGGACAGGACCGTGGCCCTTGGTTTTGGTATGGAACGCTGAGCCTGATCTGCATCAATGCAGGAATCGGCTTAATGATTGAAAGCGGTCTTCTCAGCGGTTATCCAGGCCGACGAGCCGATTAGGACGCAACCGCAGTCATCGCACGTGGGCACTCGAGGGCATGAATTTGCCAACGCGCCCGCTCAGAACACGTCGCAAGTACACGATCCAAATCATCCGAAGCCTGCTTCGTCGACGGATAAGGACCCACGTGACGCGTCACTAGACCATCCTTGATCGTCAGCAGATACATACAGCCCCTCCACAAATCTTGGGCTAATGGTAAGGACAAAGTCTTAAGGCGTCGAGAGGGGATAACCCGCATCTTCACTGAGAAATGCCTGAATGGAACCAAGGTCCGAATTACAGATTTTCTTCGGTTTTTGAAAAGTGGTTATTGGGGGCTAGGGCTCGCCCATGCTGCTCCCGTCCTTGCACGTTCGCCCCATACGGCATCAAGACGGCGATCACGCCCACAACTGAAACGGTAATACCGATAACGAAGCTCGTTATTATTGGCATAATTCTGATGATAATCCTCAGCAGGCCAGAACCGAACTGCATCACGAATCTGCACTTTAATCTTAGATTTAGGCAACCCTAATTCACTGGCAGCAGAAGCAGCACTCGCTTGCGCAACATCAGCCTGATTCTCTCCAGAGGTGAAAATAACTGGCCGATAAGAGTCTCCTCGATCACAAAACTGGCCTTGTCCATCAAGCGGGTCAACATTGCGCCAGTAATGCTGCAAAAGCATGGCATAACTGATTTTATCGGAATCAAATCGCACCCGCACAACCTCTTGGTGTCCACTTTTTTCACCACTCACTTGTTGATACGTGGGGTTATCCACATGGCCGCCGCTATAACCACTTTCGGCAGAAATCACACCTTCCACATCCTCTAAATCATGTTCAAGGCACCAAAAACAGCCGCCAGCTAGAACCGCATCCTGGACAGCTGCCAGGGCTGACATTGGGTTCAAAAACAGGATGCTGGCCAAAACCAGCGGGATCAACGCACGCATACATTCAGGATGGCTATTGGATCTGGTCAAGAATGGCTTCAGCAGCACGGTCGGTCACACCCGGTTCACCAAGGGTGTCACGCAAGCGCTGATACCCATCCAAAATCCTTTGGCGCTCCTCCTGGTGATCCAACAGCGGAATCGCCAAGGCCACAAGCTGATCGGCGTTGAAATCCTCCTGTAACAGCTCCGGAACCAAACGCTCCTTAAGCAGAAGGTTGACAGGCGAAATGTGATCCACGTGAAAACGCAGAATTCTCCGTGCCACCCAGGCCGTCACACGACTGACGCGATAGCCCACCACTTGCGGCACACCCTGAAGGGCTAATTCCAGATTCACCGTGCCCGATTTACCCAGTGCCAAGTCCGCAGCGGCAAAAAGGTGGGGCTTCATGGCATCCGCCTGATCGGCGGGAATGACGGTCCCGCGAACTCCCGCTTGGTCTAGGGCCTGTTGCAAAGGCTCCTCAAAGCGCTCCAATCCCGCTGGGACCATCACATTCAACGATGGGTCACGGGCCTGAAGGGTGGCAGCAGCCTGCACCAATTCAGGCATGAGGTAACGCAATTCCTGAGGCCGTGATGCAGGCATCAAGAGCAAGAGGGCTCCTTCCGAGGGCAAACCCAGCGCACGACGGGCAGCCTGGCGATCAGGCGAAACCGGAACCATGTCGAGAAGGGGGTGCCCCACCCAGGTCACCTCAGCGCCTCGACCGGCATAAAACTCGGCTTCTTCAGGGAAAATCGCCAGGATGCGATCTGTGAACTGCAGCAAACTTTTGGTGCCTCCCTCCCCAATGCGCCAAGCCCATTCCTGGGGAGCGATGTAATAGGTGATTGGTACATCCGGCAGACGGTCTCTGAGGCTGTGGCCTAAGCGCACATTGGCGCCCATGTAGTCGATCAACACCACGCCATCGGGTGGGCGCTGCTTCAACACCCGATCCACCCTGGCTTGCAATCGAATCGTTGGCACGACCAAAGGCAGGGCTTCCCATAAACCGATCGCTCCCATCGGAGAGGTATCGGCCAGCAACTCAGCTCCAGCTGCCTGCATCCGTTCACCGCCCAGCGCGAGGACTTCTAAATCGAGTCCACGACGTTCAGCGACGCGCCAAAGGGCCTGAATCAGCAAGCTTCCCTGCAAATCTCCTGACACCTCGCCGGTGCTGATGAGCAGACGCACCATCAGCGACTCGATGGAGGAGGCATGGGGCCCCGTCGACCTGTCGACAAGGAACCCTCCAAAAACGTACAGAGATGATTTGCGGCAGGCAGCAAAGCCTGCTGCCTCGCAAGGTTTAAGCCATCGGAAATAACGTGGTCGGAGCGGTAGAGCAACGACCAGACCTCCTGAAGCTGTTTAAATTCCTGCCCCCCCTCGAGGCGGTGCAAGCCCTGGCGGCGCAAGCCCACACGATTGAGACCCCGCACTCTGCCTGGATGCCCTTCCACAAGACAGTAGGGAGGAACATCACGGTCCACACGGGTCATGCCACCAACCATGGCCATGCCGCCGATGTGCACAAATTGATGAATTCCTAAACAACCACCGATTACAGCCCGATCTTCAATCAGCACGTGGCCGGCAACTTGGATGCCATTCGACATCACAATGTTGTTTCCAAGCAAACAATTATGCCCAAGGTGGCAGTAAGCCATGAGCAAATTGTTGTCCCCAATTCGAGTCTGCTCCCCTTCATCGGTAGCACGGTTAATCGTGACGCATTCACGAATGGTGTTGTGATTACCAATGACAACCTCCGTCTGAGCGCCTTTGTATTTCAAATCCTGAGGTTCTTGCCCCAAACAGGCACCCGGGTAAATGCGATTGTGAGCGCCAATGCGCAGAAGACCATCGAGCACCACGTTGGGACCAATCCAGGTATTCGCTCCGATGCTCACCTCAGGACCAATCACAGCTCCAGGACCGATCACCACACCATTGGCGAGTTGCGCTCGGGAATCCACCACCGCCATCGGATGGACCTGAGCGGGGCGATCGTCCGTGATCACTGATGTGGAGAGCTCCTCACTCATCACGATCAATCCACCAGAGAAAACATCAGCTCACCGGAGCAGACAAGCTGTCCATCCACCGTGGCCTCCGCCTTTACTTTGCCAAAACGCTTTCGTTTAAGGCTGAGCAACTCGCAGGTAATCCTCAATTGATCTCCAGGAACCACCGGCCGACGGAAACGAACACCGTCAATTCCGGCGAATACGAACAAGCCCTGGGGGAGATCCGGCATCTGAGTCACGATCAATCCACCCACCTGAGCCATCGCTTCAACAATCAAAACCCCAGGCATCAAGGGACGACCAGGGAAATGCCCCTGGAAATGGGGCTCATTGATGGTGACGTTCTTGATCGCGACAGCGCGCTCACCTGGAACGTGCTCAAGCACCCGATCCACCAAGGCGAAGGGATAACGATGCGGCAGCAGACCCATGATCTGCTCAGCATTGAGCACGGCAGAAGGCGAGTCGGTAGAGGCAAGAACGGTCAAGTGGCTCAGCGTTGGGGAACGAGTTGATCGGCAAGTGCCGCGGCCAGATCAGTATGAAGGCCGTGGGATCCGCGATAGGCAAGCACCTGGGCTTGAGGGAAACCCACGAGAGCGAGATCTCCGATTAGATCCAAGATCTTATGGCGCACTGGTTCATCTTGAAAACGCAGCGGCGGATTCACCCAGGAATCTCCGTCACAAACGAGGGCGTTATCCAAAGCGCCTCCACGAATGAGACCCGAGGCGCGAAGTTGCTCCACTTGCTCGCGAAAACCAAAGGTCCGAGCAGGCGCAATCTCTTCCACAAAGGTCTGAGGCGTGAGCTCGAGGGCCAATTGCTGGCGACCAATCGCTTGTTGAGGGAAATCAATCACGCCAACCAGCGTGAAGCGATCAGCAGGCGTTGCAACGATGGCGCTGTTTCCGCGATAGAAGGCCAGCGGGGCAGACAGCACCACCGGGGAACGACGTGGTGTCGAGGCTGCAGTTAATCCGGCTTCTGCGATCGCTTCCACCCAGCCCAAAGCAGAACCATCAAGAAGCGGTATTTCCGTTCCTGATACCTGCAGCTCAACATGGGAAACGCCACAGCCAGCCAGAGCTGCGAGCAGATGTTCCACGGTGGAAAGCTGTCTGTCTCCAAAATCGAGGGTGGTGCACAGCTGGCTGTCGCGCACCTGTGAGGGATCTAAACGAACGGATTCTGAGGTTTGATCAAGCCAGCGCACATAGAAGCCTTCCTGCTCAGAAGGAACCAGGCTGACTTCACATTGCTGGCCACTGTGCAAACCAATCCCGGAGCGCGACACCCTTGATGCCAACGTCCAAGGCCCGTTGTAATCCGCAGGCCAAGACATCATTAGAACTTCCAGCCCACACCTAAGTTGAATCTCCATTCACCGGTCAAATCCTGACTGGCAACCTCAAGACGCAATGGACCCACAGGCGTCGTCACGATCACACCCGTACCGATAGAGAAGCCTGAACCTGGCTTTTTCAGCAATTTGCCGGGTTTTCCCGGAACACTGGTCTGGGAACCAAAATCGGTGCCCGCATCAACAAATAATTCCCCAGCGAAAATGCTGATAATCGGAAAGCGATATTCCAGGGTTGCTTCGCCGTAACTACGACCAACTGCTAGATCGCAGTCGTACCAACCACGCACTGAGTTCGAACCGCCGAGGCAAAAGGCCTCGTAAGGGGGCAAGTCTCCGACAATGGAACCAGCCTTGAGTTGAAGACCAATAGCTTGTGGGCAATTTGCTTTTTCGCCAGGCTTAGGCCGACAACCCTTGGCAATTTTCAGCCAATTCACGGGGAAGAATTGGGTATAGCTTGCTTTCACACGGTTGAAGGTTGGTGAATTCTCACCAACCGACAGGAATTGCTCGGTCCCGAAACTAAAGAAATTACCCGAGGTTGGATTACGGGGATCATTCAAAGTGTTATAGGTGGCAGCAAATCGCAAGCCAGCTAAATTATTTTCAGTAGCGCAATTGTAAGAAATGCAAATAATATTTTCATTCGGAATACTCTTTTTATCACGGTCACTAGGGGTGCCATACACACGAGAAGTGCCCTCGAAATTGATGGGTCGAACACTTTGAACATTTAAACCCGCAAGAACCTGCCATGGCGCTTTCTTATAGGGGTCACCACCATTAAGAGGCCTTGCAAAAATGATATTTCCGCCAATCCTTTGCAGGGCAACAGAGTCGCCCTGATAATCGAACCAACTGTACTCGGGGAAGAGATCAGAGGCATCTCCAACATCATCAAACTTGCGCCCGGCTGGATTATCACTTCTATTAATTGCGTAAGCACGGGACGATTTGTTGTCTTCGTAATCCGTGACGGTCACAATGTCGCCATTATTTTGGCTCTGAAAGACCTGAGGAACCTCACGACTCAAGAACAAAGAGGTCCTGAAGGAGGTGCGATGCGCATCCCCCTTGATCCATGGATCAGTAAACGTGAAATCTGCGAGACCGCCGTACTGGCCGTAGGTGAGATTAAGAGCCAGGTTCCAGGCACGGCCAAACAAATTGCTGTCTTGAACCTGAACCTGTCCAAACACACCCTGACTTTGGCTGTAGCCCAAGCCGCCTGATAGAGAACCGGTTGACTGCTCAACAATTCCCAAAACAATATTAACTTCGCCTGGATTTCCGGCAACGGGCTTCAGTGTGACTTTGACGTCACTGAACAACGATGTTCCGTAAAGGCGTTTGATATCACCCTCAAGTTGGTTGCGATTAAAAGCCTCACCTGGCTTGATCGATATTTCTCTTGTAATCACCCAAGGTTTGGTTTTTCCACGAATCGGTTCACCTTTTTCGTTGGTGGTTTCGCCTTCCTTGTTCAGGAACTGCACCTCAACGCCCGCAACCGTACCCACAACAACTTTGAGCTGCACAACCCCATCTGGACTGACTCGGGTCGGTCCTGTGACCCTGGCAAGGGCATACCCCTCGCTGGAGTACCAGGTCTGAAGTTCTTTCATCCGAAGCTGAAGCTCGGTGAGGTTCAGCGTGCGTCCGTAGTCGGAACTAAAGGCATCCTCAATAACCTGTGGAGGAATCTCATTGTCTTCAGGCAACAACTCAACCTTGGTCAGTACAGGGTTGGGGACAACCTGAACAACAAGTTGCACGCCAAGCGGACCGTTAACCGGTTCGATGCGAACGTCTGAGAACCAACCGGTGGCGTAAATCGCCTCCAAATCAACTTTGAGTTCATCCCTGGTAACGCGGCTACCAGGACGCACGGTCATGGCGTCATAAGCAGCCAATTCCACCCGCTCTTGCTCGGGGTGACCATCGATCCCATCGATCACCACCTCAGTTATAAGAACTCTTGGCTGCTCAGGGCCCTCGTTTTCAGCAGCAACAGGTGCTTCCTGACCATCTTCAAAGGCCTCCACCTCAACGGATTGAGGTGCTGATTGAGGTGCTGATTGTGAATCTGGAGAATCCCCAGTGAGTGCATCCTCGAGCTGGATCTGTTCCTCCGAACTCTGATCGGAGTCAGCCTCAGCTTGGGCTCGAGCCGGAAGAGTGGTCAGAAGCGGAAGGGCCAGAGCTAGCCCCAAAGCTCCTCGCCGAACGGCGTTCCTGGTTCGGCATGAGGAGGAATTGACCATGAGGTGGTGCGGATATCGGCCGAAACGACCGGAAACGTCCGGTGACCTTACCTGTAGTTGCGGGGTTTAGGGGTTGCCCCTTGGACCCGTTTGCAGACCTCCCCGTAGGCCTCGATCACTCCTCCGAGGTCTTGGCGGAAGCGATCCTTGTCCAAAATGCGCTCTTTTGCATCTTGGATGTTCATGTCCCAAAGGCGGCAGGTATCTGGGCTGATCTCGTCAGCCACAAGTAATTCACCCGCAGCGTTGCGCCCCAGCTCGAGCTTGAAATCCACCAATTGCAAATTGAGCCCCGAAAAGAAAGGGGTTAAAACAGCATTCACCCGTCTTGCCAACGTCTCGATTTCCTGACGACTTTCCTGACTCACTAAGTCAAGTAGGAACAGGCGCGACTCGGTCAAAAGAGGATCACCGAGATCATCATCCTTGTAGTAGAGATCCAGCAGTGCTGGATCCAAACGAGTGCCTTGAGAAATTGGGGTTTGACGGCAGAGTGATCCAGTCGCCACGTTGCGCAGCACGACTTCAATCGGAATCACCTGGACCCGTTGGACAACCATCCAATGATCGGACTCCAATCCGCAGTAATGGGTTGGTATTCCTTCCCGTTCCAGCAACTCAAACAGGCACGCTGAGATCTGACAGTTAAGTCGGCCTTTGTCATCAAGTTGTGCACGCTTTTGAGCGTTAAAAGCCGTGGCATCGTTCTTGAACTCAACCAAAACCTCAGCCTCATTGTTTGAGGCATAGATGCGTTTGGCCTTGCCCTCATAAAGGAGAGGCCCATGGGTGCTGGTCATGGCGTGGGCAAAGGATTAGAAGCAGGAGCTTCGGATGAATCCAATTCTCCCAGGGAGGCATGGCCACCGGGCGCGCGAGGAGAGCGCAGCTGATCTTCAAGGTCTTGCAAACGCTGAGGATCCAGGTCAGGGGAGATCTGTTCCAGCTCAAGCAGCGTGAATCGGTCATCAACCCGGCTGGCCAACCGTCGCAGCCGTTCGCGAGGCCGATCAGCATCCCCACCCTGCTGCAGGGCTAAACGCAACTGCAGACGCAGCAAATCCTCTGCCAAACCCCAAGCTTGCTCAGCGGCCGCTTGATCCAAGGCTGATTCCAACAACAGATCACTGCGATCTGGATCAAGAGGTGCCAGCAGCTCAGCGACTTGACCAAGCCTCCGCGATGCCACAACTCCTGGAGTACGACCCGCCAGGAGAACCGTGACGGCCTCCTCCGGCCGGCCGGCTGCCAACTCATGGTTGGCCAGCAGATCGAGGGCTGAACGGGTGAGTGGCAAGCCATCATCCGAATAGCCCACGATCAACATTTCAGGATCAAGACGCGTAAGGTCTCCATCAGCCAGACGCCGAAGTGCAAGCACTGCGCGGTCTTGATCAAGGGCCGCACTCGCGGCTTGCCATGACAGAAGCAACCACTCCCTTCGCGCTGATCCTGGTCCAGGCCCAAATCGACTCAGCACAATCTGGGTGCTGTCTGGAGCCTTGCAGGCCATCAGCGCCCGAGCATTCGCCATCACTACAGCAAACGGTTGCGGAGCAGGTGCCACCAGCATCAAACGATCGCGCAGCAGACGCAGGCGCTCCTGCAAGCCAAAGCGATCGGCATCGGCACAAGCCGCCGACAACTGGGGAATGCCACCGTCTTTGAGGACCATTTCAAAGGCCTCTTTGGACATCGGCAGAACGACAGGCTGCACAAGGGCCGGGGCCAACGGCGGTGCTGCCGCCAACAAAAACAACAGTGGCAGGGAGGAAAGCCCCATGGGCTGACAGTCGCTCAACAAAGATGGACAGGTCAGGACAACGCGCCGAGCGTTACGCCTGAACTCCAAACCTAGGGGTCACCCCCCGTTCCGCACCCGCCCATGTCCATCTCCACCACCCGTCCCCTCTCGCTCCCACCGTTGCGCAATGTGCTCGTGGTGGGAGGTGGCGGACGAGAGCAGGCGTTGGCCTGGGCGTTCAGGCGCTGCCCAGAGATTGAAGGCATTTGGATCAGCCCAGGCAACGCTGGCACCAGCGATTTAGACGGCTGCACTCCACTGGCCATTGCAGAAGCCGATCACGACGGCATGGTTGCGGCATGCAGAGACCACCGCATCGATCTGGTGGTGATCGGTCCAGAAGCCCCCTTGGCCGCTGGACTCGCAGACACGCTTTGCGGGCAAGGCATCGCTGTCTTCGGTCCGAGCGCGGAGGGTGCCCAGCTCGAGGCGAGCAAAGCCTGGGCAAAGCAATTAATGCAAGAAGCAGGCATTCCCACGGCTGGGTACTGGACCGTGTCCAACGAACAGGAGGGTCTTGCCCTCCTCCAACAACTGCAGCGCCCCCTGGTGGTGAAGGCGGATGGGCTCGCGGCAGGGAAGGGGGTAACGGTGGCGAACAGCGTGGAGGAGACGGCCACCGCCATTCAAGAGGCTTTTCAAGGACGGTTCGGACAAGCCGGTGAGCAGCTCGTCTTGGAAGAACGCCTAACGGGGCCAGAAGTCTCCGTGTTTGCCCTTTGCGATGGCGAGAACATGGTTTTGCTTCCGCCTGCTCAGGATCACAAACGACTCCTGGAGGGGGATCAAGGACCGAACACGGGGGGGATGGGGGCTTATGCACCCGCCCCCCTGCTCGATCAAGCGCAACTAGAGCAGGTGCGCGAACGGATCCTGGAACCAACCCTTGCGGCCTTGCGCAAGCGAGGAATCCTCTATCGAGGGGTGATTTATGCGGGTCTGATGCTGACGCCCGATGGGCCCCAGGTAATCGAATTCAATTGCCGCTTTGGCGATCCTGAATGCCAAACCCTGATGCCTCTCATGGGGCCTGAACTGGCTCGCGTGCTGCAGGCCTGCGCCCTCGGACGTTTAGAGGACGCTCCAACACTCACGCACACAGAGCTATGCAGTGCCTGCGTGGTGGCGGCAGCCGCTGGCTATCCCGACAGCCCCCGCAAAGGCGATCCCATTACCGTTGCGCTCGATTCCGAACCAAGCAGCACGGACCAACTTCAGTTGTTCCATGCGGGAACGCGTCACAGCTCGGAGGGGGTGCTGGAGACCTCCGGCGGCCGCGTTCTGGCGATGGTGGCGCAAGCACCAGATTTTGATCAGGCCTTCGCGAAGGCCTACGAGGGATTAACGCAGGTTCGATACGACGGAATGCAATTCCGAAAAGATATTGGCCATCAAGTGCGCGCACCTAAGCTTTGTTAAGCATTGATGCGCCATGAGTAGCGGTTCGGCACCAGCTTCTGCGAACTCCACTGCGTCCTCATGGGCAGGGTCAGTCTCTTCGGATACGGCCCCAGAGCAGTATGGCCTTTGGAGTGGCATCCGCCTCTGGTGGGCCGAATTCAGCCTTCAGACCAAACTTCTGGCCATCGCCACGCTTGTGGTGAGCCTGATGATGACCAGCATCACCTTTTTTGCGCTCAACGGCATCCAGCGTGATGCGGTGATGAATGACACCCGCTACGCCCGCGATTTGGGGCTGTTGTTGGCGGGCAACGTCACCGAGCTGGTGGCCGACGGACACGACCGAGAACTGGCCAATGTGGCCGAACAGTTTTGGCGTTCAAGCCGCAGCCTTCGCTACATCTTTTTTGCAGATCCAGAAGGCGTTGTGTATCTAGGGATTCCCATCAGTGGGAATGACGCTGACACAAGGGGTGACCTCCGTCTCAATCGACGCTTGGAACTCCCCAGCGAACTGAAATCGAGACCTAAAAATCCGCTCGTTCGTCAACATCTCACCCCTGATGGTCAGGTCACCGATGTTTTTGTGCCCTTGATTCAGGAGGGTCGCTATCTCGGCGTCCTCGCCCTTGGAGTGAATCCCAACGACTCGGCCCTGGCGAGTGCTTCCCTCACCCGAGAGGTCACCGTGGCCGTGTTCATCTCGATCTGGGTGCTTGTGATTCTTGGCGCTGTCTTCAATGCGCTGACCATTACCCGACCAGTGAAGGAACTCCTACGCGGCGTGCGCTCGATTGCAGCGGGAGATTTCCAAGCCCGGATCGGCCTCCCTGTTGGTGGCGAACTTGGGGAGTTGCTGGATGGATTTAATGCGATGGCCTCCCAGCTCCAGGACTATGACGCGGCCAACATCGAGGAGTTACAGGCTGCCCAGGTGAAGCAGGCCTCGCTGATCGCAACGATGGCGGATGGTGCGGTTTTGCTGGATGAAAAAGGTCAAATTGTTTTGGCCAATCCAACAGCTCGACGCTTATTTCGCTGGGAAGGGCGAAATCTTGAAGGCCAGGACTTTCTCAATGCCATGCCTGACCTGTTAGCCATTGAGCTGCATGAGCCTCTCGATGGAGTCCTGAATCAAGGCCGTGACAGCAATGAATTAAGAAGCAGCATCGGGGAACCACCGCGCACCCTCCGTTTCGTCCTCCAAGCCGTACGCGAACCCAGTGGAGAAAACCTGAAAGGGATCGCGGTGACCATGCAGGACCTCACCCGAGAAGTGGAGCTCAATGCAGCCCAAAGCCGCTTCATCAGCAACGTGTCCCATGAGCTGCGCACGCCACTGTTCAACATCAAGAGCTACGTCGAAACCCTCTACGAAATGGGGGATCAACTCAGCGAAACAGACAAGCAAGAATTTCTCGGCATTGCCAATGCAGAAACAGATCGACTGACGCGGCTCGTCAACGATGTCCTCGATCTTTCAAGGCTCGAATCCCATCCCAGCGTTCAGTTTTCTGAACTCGATCTCAGGCCTGGTCTGGAGCAAACCCTACGCAGCTATCAACTCAATGCATCTGACAAACAGGTCGAGCTAGATCTCGAGGCATCGATTGATCTGCCAGACATTCTTGGCAATTGGGATTTACTTCTTCAGGTCCTGGATAATCTCGTTGGAAATGCTCTCAAGTTCAGCCGGAGTGGCAGCCGCATCGTGTTGAGGGCCTACACCTGGCCTGATAGTTGCTTGATGGGTCCGCTTCCCGAAGATTCGCTTGAAGCACCGCAATGTGAAATGGTTTCACCTCTTCCAAAATTGCGTGTGGAAGTGAGTGACACGGGTTATGGGATCAGCGAAGACAAACAACAACGAATTTTCGAACGGTTTTACCGCGTAGAAAATGCCGTCCATACGGAGGTAGGGACAGGGCTTGGCCTCTCTATCGTGAGGGGAATTTTAGAAAAACACAGCAGCGTGATTCGCATGGCAAGCGAACCAGATGTGGGAACAACATTTTGGTTTGACTTACCGCTAGCCCAATCCGACCAAGACGAAATCAAACTGCAAGCTGAGCGGCAAAGTCGCTACGAGCAAGACGAAACAGAACTGAGTTAATGCATTTCTGCATCAACTCAGCATCAACGAGGCTCGTTTAATCCAGAATCCAGAATCCAGAATCCAGAATCCAGAATGATTGAAATTTACTCTGGAGCCACTCCACGAGCGATACGCGACAATTCACTTCGCTCATCCATCGTCACGCGATGCGGAACGCCACTAATAATTCGTTCAAAGTTTGAGAATGAATCCTTAATCTGGGGACCATTACCGGTGATCAAGAATTCACGAATCCCGCGATCATGCCAGGATCCACGCATTTTGAAGACATTAAGAGCGCGAGCCATCTCACCACGAATTTCTACATATTGCAGCAACAAAATCGTGTCGGTGATGGTAGAAATGTGCGAGTCAGTAATTGAATGACTTCCCATGAATTCTTCCGATGTATTCGTAAAGAATCCTGCGATTTCCTCCTGCTTGGCATATCCAGTCACCCCGATCACAAACTGCCTAAAGGCGTTATGGCTAACACCACGTGCGAGCGCTGATAGGGAGTCAATCGCCATGCGCGTGGGCTTGAATTGACTGATCTCAGTTTTAATAATCTGGAGGTGATCTTCGAGACCAGTCGACTCTGGGTAAGCACAGATGATCTTCAGCAATCCATCTTGCTCCATCTGCTCAAAATCAATGCCCCAACTCGTGCCGTTGCGTAGCAACTGAGCACGCGACTCTTCGTAGGCAAATAAAATCGCACGCTCTTTGTTACTGCATGCATCTTCAATGAATTTGGAGACCAGTAGCGTTTTACCGGTACCAGTTGCTCCGGTTGCAAGAATGATCGAATCCTTGAAATAGCCGCCACCACACATCTCATCAAGCCGCGGCACGCCCGAACTCACACGCACATTGGATGAACGCTGCGTCAGCCTCATCGCGCCAAGAGGGAAGATGCTGATCCCATGAGCACCCATCGTGAACGGGAACTCCCCCTTCATATGGGTGGTGCCTCGCAACTTGAGAATCTCAACGGTGCGCCGTCGGCGCTCGCCCTCCAACACATTGCGCAGGATCACAACATTGTCAGACACAAACTCTTCAACGCCATAGCGCGCGATGGGCCCATATTCGTCAATGCGCTCCGTGGTCATCACGGTGGTGACACCGATCTCCTTCAGCCGAGCGATGAGACGGAAGATCTCCCGGCGCACAACAAACACGGCGTCGTACTGCTGAAAGACCGCCGTAATCGAATCGATTGCCACCCTTTTGGCTTTGTACTTTCGGATGGCGTAATTAATTCTTTCAATCAGGCCAGACAGATCGAAACTGCCCGCCACATCCTGACCATCTGGATCCGGTGAAGCATCAAGAATAAAGAGCTTGTCTTGCTCGACCATCTCCTGCAAGTTCCAACCAAAACTTGCTGCGTTACGCAAAATATCGAGCGGCGACTCCTCAAACGTGACAAAAATCCCCGGCTCATCGTAATGAGCAATTCCGTTATGGAGGAAATGCAAGGAAAAAACAGTTTTACCCGTTCCGGACGTTCCGCTAATCAGGGTGCTGCGTCCAACTGGCAAGCCGCCATGACACACATCATCAAAGCCCTCAATTCCAGTCGGAAGCTTCTGGACCTGCATCTGAGAAGAACCACTTGAGCTAGAAATCTGCATAACCGCGACCTTGCTCTCCAACGTTAATAAGGAAAATCCTTCGCATCCGCTAGATCACCCTGTGACTTAAGAATCTGCTTCGGCGATGTCCGGGTCTTCCAACGCGTCCATCAGCGAAGAGCCATGGCTGTTGTCAACAAGCTCGTCGTAAAGAAGATCGAGTCCGATCAGCACCCGTTCGCGATCAGAAAGGTCGCCAATAATCCGACGCACAGGGGGCGGAAGAATTTTGGACAACGTGGGTGTAGCCAGAATTTTGTCCTCTTCTGCAAGCTGAGGATTTTTCAAGACATCAATGACCTTCAAGGCGTAAACACCTTTGAATTCAGTTTCAAGGATATTTCGAAGCGTTTTGAGTGCACGCATCGAATTCGGGGTGTTCCCAGCTACATAGAGCTTGAGGATGTAAGTCTTCCGGGGGCTCACAAGGTCACCTCCGAATCCTGAAGCTGGCGACGCTGAGATCCAGAGGGAACCAAGGGAATATCTCCAGGGACCGAACGTCGGTACATTTCGCAAAGGTGAGCCATGACGTCCAGCAGTGCAAGGCGGTAATCCTGAAGGAAGTCGTCTTTATGTCCTTCAAGTCTGAGTTGTTTCCAAAAGTCGTCAATCAGATTCATATGGATCTCAACGGTTTGGGTAATGGGCAAGTCGCCAAAAAAAGCGGTATTCACAAAACTCTCTAAAGCCTGGTTGGCCGCCGCGGGGTCACGGAAATAACCAATCAGCAAATCTCGGTAGGTGCGCTGCAGCGACTGCAGCAACTCACGCTGTTCATGGGGCGGAAGATTGGCCAAGAATCGAGAGGGATCGCGTTTGTAAAAGACCCCGAGGTAGCCCAGCCTTTCCTGCAAACGACTGGACAGCTTCCAGGCACTACCCTCAGGCTGACCACCCACCTGATCCGATTCAGCGGATCCATCTTCAGGGCGAATATCTTTCTGCCCGTGACGCAGAAACCGTGAAATCGCTGCGTCCACGTTGTAGCCCAGCTGCTCGAGCTGGTCACCTGGCAGGTGGACTTCTTCTGGGTGGTAATCGACACGCCCCATCAATTCGCCCACCACAACGGCTGGAAAGAGCAACCCACGAGCCAATAAGTCCTCTCGTGTCTGCTCTTCCAGGAGAGATTGTTCAATCACAACGGCATCAACAGCCTCCCGTTGTCGCTCCAAAGCGGAAACGACATCGACGGCAGAATCCTCAAGTCCAAGGTCAACCCTGGTGTAGCGATTGCCAGGCAACCACTGACAGCAAGCCGATTCAAGCTCAGGCGACCTCAACAAGAACGCGATCGTGAGTGCCGGCCTGCTCATCCAAAACGAAAAGTGATCAATTGAATCTTGACGAAAGAGAGCACGAAGGTCGAGGATCTTTGTTTGTCTTTCGATTGCGGCACAGGCCAAATCGGTGGCTTTCAAGTCTCCGAGCCTGTTCGCGTCCTGTAGCCCATGGCAGAAACCAGTAGCACCAGCTCACAAACCACTCCAGAGACAGGCTCATACGCCATTGTCGAAGCCTCTGGGCAGCAATTTTGGGTGCAACCCAACCGCTATTACGATCTCGACCGTCTGCATGCAGACGTCGACGCCAAGATCACCCTCGACAAGGTGCTCCTCGTCAAGAACGGTGACGTCGCCACCGTTGGCAAGCCGTACGTCCAGGGCGCCAGCGTGGAGCTCAAAGTGATGGCCCACCGTCGCGGTCAGAAAGTGATCGTCTATAAAATGCGCCCCAAAAAGAAGACACGCCGTAAGAATGGTCATAGACAGGAGCTCACACGAGTGATGGTCGAATCCATTTCCGTTGGCGGCAAAGCCATCAGCTGATTGCTTCAACCAGCTTCCCCCTCACCATCTCTTTGATTTCCCATGGCCCACAAGAAAGGCACAGGCTCAACCCGTAACGGACGCGACTCCAATTCCAAGCGCCTCGGCGTGAAGGCCTACGGCGGCGAGAGCGTAACGGCTGGTTCGATTCTGATCCGCCAACGCGGCACCTCTGTCATGCCAGGCGTCAACGTTGGTCGTGGCAAGGATGACACCTTGTTTGCGTTGACCGACGGGATTGTCAAGTTTGAGTCGATCCGCCGCGGACTCCGCAATCGCAAGCGGATCACCGTTGCCGCAGCAGCTCAGTAGAACAAAAGGACAAAGCAGCCTCTTCAACAATCGAAGCAGGTTTATAGAAGAGCAGTGATCTTTCCTGAGGTCATTGCTCTTTTTTTATTGCAATCACCCAAACAATAATTCCAATCTACAGCTGCGGCAAAACTCATCATTAATGCCAAGATATTCATATCAACCATGGCAGAAAATTCAAAGACGCAAATAGCTTCTGAATGATTGCTGCTGAGCTCATCAAAGGAAATTCAGTTCGCATCCCGCATCTCTTGCTGATACCTGCAGAAAGAACTCCAACCGTGAGGCCAATACCCAAGGACAACATCAAGACAGAAAGACCTCAAAGAGAGATCAAATCATAGTTTTGTCAAACCATAACCAATCAGACAACCACCCAAATTGGCTTGATTAAACATACTGAGACATGGACGAATGTCTTTACATCCATCGAATCGTCATAGGCCTAGATAGCGGTCATCTTAGCCAACAAAGGGGCATAGCTTCACAAAAGTCATTTTCCAATTTTTCCTTTTGAGACTGATATGCCCCTCAACGACTCACAGGATCCGACATCAGGGAAACAAGCCTGATCAGCCTTAGCGGGCTATTAACACCACACCAAGAATCAACAAGCTACTTTGATCGCTTATCAATTAATTCAATCAAATGAGCATCATGCTTATCACAAAAATCAGAAACACATTGCCTCAAAATATGGCCAATCGACAAAGACTCTGCATAGCAAAGAAGCTTGAGCTTTTTATGAAGATCATCATGCAGCTCAAAGGTGATACGTTTCATTTTTCAGCAGAGTGCATTGTTCAGCAATATGGAAACAGAATGAGTCTCAACAAACTGAATTGTACTATTTTTGATAAGAAACGGATAGGCCTGAAAAAATCTTAATTTTTTCCTTAGCTTCAAGGCTTGCGCTGATCGCCCAACCAGTCCTCGCTTGAGTTGAGCTGCTCCTGGAGGTTGATCATGTCTCTAGCTTTTCACAGGGACTCGGAATGTTTAACCGTATGACTAGGCAATTCTCCGAAACTTGTGAAATATCTCCTAGAAAATCTGCCTTGATGCTTAAATCCAAAACGAATAGCTATTTCACGAATAGTCTTCGTGTTGCAATCGGCAGAGCAATAAAGCAATGATCTTCTAGCCTCTTCAAGTCTTACTTGTGTCATCATCTCTATAATTCCCATGCCAAAATAATCTTGACATACTCTATACAATGAAGCCTGGGCTACATTTAAGTGCTTGCAAACATCTGATAGAGACATTGGTGAACTCATTTTATCAGGATCATGAGAAAGATTAACAATCTCACCAAGCAATCCCTGATTCTTCGCTTGTTTCTTTTTATATAACCTGTGACCTCCTTCTTCAAGGCATATAGTCATTAAATCATAGTATTTAGAGGGATTCGAAATTCCCTGAACAAGATCCCTTCGAGTGAGTCTGCGTAATTGGGAAAAAGCTTCATGATCAATCACTAAGCCAATGGATTGGTGTAAATTCTCAAGAGCACGATTTGCCTGACATTGTTCAAGTTTATCGAGTAATATTTTCTTATCTAACATACATGCAGTTGCAGAGCATGATTCAGAATATTTCCCCCATGAGTCCCCTGGATTTGAACGAAAAGTATTAAGACCACCAAGACTATTCTCGCTCATATCGAAACCATCGCAATATCCATGCGGATAACTTGCTTTCTGTATTGGTGTTATCCAATTAAAATCGACGGACCAACCTGTACCCCATCCCTCATATAAAAGAGGTTTTGATGCACTGATCTCGGCTATGGCCATACCAGAAGATCTTTCATGCGCCATTGAATAACTACCTTCACCAGTTTCAAGCTGAGTAATTCTTGTAAATTGATCATATTTCTGAAGAGTCTCAGACAATTGCAAAGGATCTGTATAGGAAAACTTGACTTTCATGACATGCTTCCTCTATGCAAATCAGAGACAAGAACACTCATTTTGCTTGCTTTATCAATTGTCTCTTCAGGACTCTCTTCAAACGTCTTAAAATAAAGACGTTGAAAAGAATTGCAATTTTTAAATCCATAATACAAAGCATTATGCTGCTTAGTAAATTGCTTCAGGCCTCGAGGAACAGGGGGATTTAAATAAGATTTTTTGACTTGTTCTAGACGTATACTCTTAATCAAATCAAGAGTATTCATATTAAAGGTCGATCTACATGCTTGGCCCAGAGATTCTTGCTCAGAGTTCAAGTATTTGGATATTTCTCCTATTGTCAAGGGTGGCAAACCTGGTCTATCTTCATGCAATAACTTAACAAGATCCTCTATTAACTCGGTAGATTCAGATCTCTCTGTGATGTAATTAGGAAGCTCACAAGAATCCTCCAAAGTCGCAATAGCTAAATCGTAAAATTCATTTGCTTTGGCTACACCCTTGGTAAAATGATATTGAAATAATTTTTTGAGCTGAAAACTGGCATCACTATTTGAATCAATACCAATACATTCTTCTATCCTCGCATAGGCATTGTAAGCATTCATCTCATCGATTTTTTCTTTCATTAATTTCCACTTCAAGCTCATACAACAAAGGAGAGTATTGGCCCCGACAATATCCCATGTATTGCCACCAGTTTTATTTAAGCGATTAAATCCAGCGATGCTTAAATCTTTCATTTTATGACCACCAATAATAGTATTGCTGCCTGGCTTTTTCCCTTGATTATTTACCCAACAAAATGCAATTGAATTTTGATTTGCCTCTTCTTCGTAAAGCAATGTTTGATTTGACTTAAAAATTTCAAGGTGAACATTATTAATCGGCGCGCAGATTGAACTCGTTTGCAGTTCACCTTTGCTTAGCTGGGTGATATTGCAAGAAAAATTTGAGGTGGAGTAATATTCATTGTAGTGATTCTTGCAATACGTCTCCATTCCAAGCAAGTTACTGAAAACATATTCTTTTGCCTTCCTTGCCTTCATCTAAATACTGCCTTAGAGCCATCCCTGTAAAACCTAATCAAGAATACCAACTATTCGCTTTCCGATCAGACATTACAAGACTCTTTTAATATTTAAAAGATAATCCGATAGGCCTATGGAGCACAGGGCTCAGGCGAATAGGCCTCCTTAGCAAAGTTTTACTCATTTTCGAGGCAATGCACGTTCAGGATGCATAAAACCGAAAAGTCACATTCACTATTTCCGCATTGCACTCAATATTAAACGCAGCAAGTATATTTTCACCCAAATAACGGGTTCATGCAGTGTATAAATCGAGTAGCGATAATCATGCTATGTCTCATTCTCAATTACATGCATTCATTGATCGAGCACATAATGACGAGCATTTTCGTGCTCACCTTTCATCAATGAGTCCAAATCAAATTATAGAATTTGCCACAGAGAGTGGTTTTGATTTCTCAGATGAAATCAAAGGAAGATTTATTAATCGATGGAAAGGAGTATATTTTTGCCCTCAAGCTATTGAAGTTGGAATCCTATGTCCAGGATTAGTACCAGCTGGCTATAAAAACCTTCTTCACTATTCTCAGTCTACATGCAGCTCTTCAAATCTCAAGGAGGAAGAACATGATTTTAGATCAGGTGACATCTATTAATTTTAAAAACTTGCGCCAACTCCAAGGCTTAAACTTATGATTTTTCCATCATCCTGCTCTCGAAAAGAATGCATTTAAGGCAGCCCGCTGAGGCGCGACAGGATTAAATCAGCAAGAAGATAGATTTATCAATTGATGATCAATCTTTTGGTCATCAATTGAATCCTTGTCAACAAATAGGCAGGGAAAAAGATCATCGCTCTGAACTCAATCCTTAACATCACAATCCATTCACGCATCTCAAGGCAACCGTTATCAAGCATTTGATCGTTCCACTTAAGATTTCACTCAAGAGACATCTTCAAAGGCTTTCATTCAAGCAATGATCAACGTCCTCACGACTAAGAGGTCATGCCTAGTGGCCGATAGACCCTTGTGGTGATTAATAATGGGTGAAAGACCTCAAGAAAATGCGATTGCAACGTTCGAAAGAAGCAATCAACAAGATCAGGGGCATCAAAGTGAAAAGGATATTCGCCGCTATGACCTTTAAAGAAGTACCAGTTTAATAAAGCTCGTCCATCCTCATTCATGAGTGCATGAAATTGCATGAGCTGATCCGACGGATCAGGGAGGTGCTCCAAGACATCAAGACAAACGACCGTATCGAAACGTTGGCCAGTGAGATCTGATAGATCACGATGCATCGACATCTTGTGTTCCAGTCCAAGAGCCACAGCCCTGGACCAAACGAACGCTCTGTTCTGTGGATTCAGATCAACGAAATGAACGCGATCAACAGCGTCCAATGCCGCTGCAGCCAGAGCGTGGGTGCCGATCCCTCCTCCAAAATCAAGAACGGTGCCTCGAGCAAAATCCTCCTGCAAACGCAGCGTGTCCGCGATGTAATCAGAACTACTGAGATGCCAAGCCGCCAACTCAAAGAGATGGCCCGTCCCTACGGTGCTTTCATAAAACTCCGTGGCTTGATCCGCTTGAAAAGCGCCCGGATGGAGTGCGGCTAAATCGTCCTTGCCATCGGGTAAGCGCTGATCCACCTGCTCCAGCGTGAGCTGAAGGTGTTCAGCCAAATGGGCACGAACAGAGAAGCCACTATCCAAGAAGGTCTCGATGTCCACGCGGGGAGAATTGCTGAGACGTTGCATCTTCTGCCGGTCAGACAGCGTCAATTTACGTGCAGGCCGGATGCCACATTCAGAACAACTGCTGTTGAAACCCCTTGGATGCACCACTTGGCTTCGTGGTGATCGACAAGCCATCAGGTCTCACCTCCCATGCCTGCGTGAGCCGGATGCGTCGCGTGCTCAAAACCAAAAGAGTGGGGCATGGAGGCACGCTTGACCCGGCCGTGACTGGCGTGCTGCCGATTGCCGTGGGCCAGGCCACCCGACTGCTTCCCTACCTGCCAGGAGAGAAAACCTATCGGGGTGTGATCCAGCTGGGGACCAGCACCAGCACCGATGATCTTCAGGGAGAGGTCGTTGCGGTTCAGGACTGGCCGCGTTTAAGCCTGGAGGAAATCGATCAGGCGCTCGATCCGTTCCGCGGCAGCATCGAGCAGTGCCCTCCCCAGGTTTCGGCGGTTCACGTGAACGGTGAACGCGCTCATGCAAGGGCCCGCCGCGGTGAAGTGATGGACCTACCTGCCCGCCCTGTGACCATCCACTCCCTCTCACTTGAGCATTGGGATTCAGAGCAAGGAAAGCTCACTATTGAGGTGCACTGCTCCGCTGGCACCTACATCCGTTCATTGGCCAGAGATCTTGGCCAGTCGCTCAGATGTGGCGGCTGCCTCGACTGGCTGAGGCGCACCCAAGCGCTGGGATTCGTGGAAGCCCATGCCATCGCACTCCCAGTGCATCCCAATGAACAGCACACTGCAGGGCTGGAGCCGCTCACCCTCATTCCTCCCCAACTCGCCTTAACGCACCTCCCCACACGAAGGCTCTCCGAAGGCGAGCGGGACGACTGGAGCTGCGGAAGCGCGATTCCCCTTCAAAATGGAACCGGGCCCACCGTTGTTCTCAGTTCAGACGACATCATGCTGGGAATCGGACTCGCCAACAGCGAAGGCCAGCTCAGACCCAAGGTCGTGTTTGAAGCGCGCGGCTGATTCCTACCCTGCTACGTATGGCCGGCCACAGCAAATGGTCCCAGATCAAACGCACCAAGGCGGTGGTGGATGGGAAGCGAGGTGCCCTATTCACCAGGCTTGGACGCGAGATCACCGTGGCGGCACGTAACGGAGCCGATCCAAACGGCAATTTTCAATTGCGTACGGCGATCACAAAAGCGCGCTCGGCGGGTTTACCAGCAGGCAACATTGAACGCGCGATTGCCAAAGGATCGGGCCAAGGAGAGGCCGCTTCCAGCCTGGAATTGATTCGCTACGAAGGGTATGGCCCTGAAGGCATGGCTGTCCTTGTGGAAGCACTCAGCGACAACCGCAACCGCACGGCGGCCGAGGTTCGGCTGGCCTTCAGCAAACACGGCGGAAAGCTCGGAGAGACCGGATGCGTGAGTTATCTCTTTCAGCATCGCAGCGAGGTGCGACTGGAGGGACATTGCGAAGAAGAGCCTCTGCTGGAAGCCCTTCTCGACCTCGATGCAGAGGGATATGTGTGGCAAAGCGATGGCAACACCATGGTTCATGGTGGCTTCGAAGCGCTCGAACAACTTCAACAGGGGCTCCAGGATCGTGGCTGGTCCGTGATCGATTGGGAGCACTGCTGGCACCCCTTGGCGCTTGTGGAGATCCAAGACCAACACCTTGCAGAAACGTGCCAACGTTTACAAGAAGCCTTGGAGGCCCTGGATGATGTCTGCAGCGTGAGCACCAATCTTGAGACTGCCGAATTCACTGAACTTTGACGCAGCAAGACAGTCATTTCGTTTTTGATGGCCTCCAGCCCCTGCAGAAGCATGGATGAATGAGCGCCAGGCAATTCAATAACCCCACGCATGAGCGCAGGGTATGAGGGCCATCAAGATTTAATCAGAAACCTCGATACATATTTTGGGAGACATAATTTGGCTTAGGCACAAATGGTCCTGAAGAAGCTCCCCATTTCACAGCACTATCGAGATCGTAGACAAAAGGCTTAGGGATCTTGATCTCTTTCACTTTCGGTTTCGGCTTGAGAATTTTTGCAAGTTTGTTTTCAACACCTCCACCTGCCATTATTTGCAGCTGATCGAGGCTCAGTTCAGCGTTATTCATTGATTTGAATTGGTTGAGTGTGGCGAAGAGGGTGATACCTCTCCGATGCACACACCATCCCACCGATCCATGGCTGCGGTCACGAGCCAGATCATCTCGACCCGTGATCTTGGTCACAGGATGTCACAACAACCAAAAGCCAGCTCCAAAAGCCAGCACTACCCCAACGACCAATGCCCATTAACCAATAGGCCCATTCTTGTTTCTCAGCATTGAAGAAACATTAGGTGTCTTTTTTACTCACAGCCTCGTCATAGGCGTCAAATCTCACCAAATCCTTCAGTTCGGAAAAACTGAGCATGTTGTCTGGTGTTTTTCCGTTCTGAAGATCCGTCACCGCTTGCCGCATGGCGTAAGCGGCAGATGCAAGCAGGGTGAGGGGATAGGCCACTAAATGAAACCCCATGGCGCCGAGTTGTTCAGGCAATAGCAAGGGAGTCACCCCTCCCTCCAACATGTTCGCCATGCGCTTTCCCGGTACCTCGCTGCAAAAGCGAAGCATCTCTTCTTCTGAACGTGGCGCCTCAAAAAAAAGCACGTCAGCACCAAGATCGGCAAACGCTTTTAATCTCCAAAGCGCTTCATCGAGTGCCCGCTGCTGCCCGTAGCGTTCCGCAAACGCCGATCGCGCATCGGTTCGCGCCACGATCACCAGATCTGCGCCCTGACGGCGAGCTTCAACCGCAGCAGTGATCCGCTCAATCGCAACATCACGCTCCACAACCTGTTTGACCCCGGTGTGTCCACAGCGTTTGGGAGAGACCTGATCTTCAAGCATGATCCCAGCAAAACCTGCCTGCTTGAACTGATGCATGGTGCGCTGCACATTGGCCGCATTGCCATGGCCTGTATCACCATCACCGATCACTGGAATCGAAACGGCATCGCAAAGAGCACGACCCTGATCCAGCATTTCTGTCACCGTAAGCAATCCTGTATCAGGCAACCCCGCACGCGCTGCAGCCACCGAGAATCCACTCATGAAGGTGAGCGGACAGCCCGATTGCTCCACAATTCTTGCCGATAAGGCATCAAAACAGCAGGGCATGACATGACAGGCTTCTTGTGACAACAACGCCCGTAAATCCGCGCTGGTTCCTGTTGTTGGGGTCACGATTCAAACTCCTCAATATGGATGGTTGGGCAACGGCAAGAATCAAAGCAAGGTCATGAATACTGGTTTCATTCACTGTCATCACCAATCTTGCACAAGACTCATTCCGGTGACGTCATCTAGGTTTAGATTCGGATCTTCACCGAAGGATTGAACCCATCCATTAAAAAACTGAGGTTGGCAAAATTTTCTTACTTTTTGCAGAAAAGATTGAATCCTCCTGCAGAATGTTGACTCAATCAGAATTTTGCTACCAGGATCCTCTCGACAGGCAATGCTCCCTACCGCTTCACCGAGGCAATGCCTGTAGCCAATGCTTCGAGCGAAGATAAGGGCTTACGAATAGCCTGCAAACTGTCGAACTTCGATGTTCTTCTGTGCATTGCTGTTGGGCTAGCGACTCTTCCCCTGAGATCAATTACTAAGGCCTTCTTTCCCCCATAGCCGCTGATCCATGCCATGTTGCAAGACAGCGCTCGCCTGCCCTGGAGTCATGCCTCGTTTTGTTCGCCTCATGCCCCTTGCACGGTTGTTGTTACTGCCATGGCTCATCGTGCCAACTAGCCAGGCACAGGAACCTGCCACAAAAGCCTTTGAGCAAAGGAACATACCGCTTTCCTTGATCTTCAGTGAGTGGCGCCAAAACGGCAATAACGCCAACACCTACATCTGCGCCTGCGACCGTGCGAGTTGCGATACCAGACCGGGTTGGCCCTTCCGCAGCTTTCGCACCGGTGAATCTATCCCGGTCCTAGGGGAGGCCAATCTCAACGATGCACGCCGCGATGGCTTTATCTGCGGACGCCGTTGAGAAAAGAGTGGCAGTTCAGACCAATGGAGCAACGCTGAAGTGTATTTTCAGCCCTATTTCTAAAACCGTTTATAAGTTGCAAATCACTCGATCATCAGCAGCAGAATCCAAAAAACAAGCCTTAATCATTTCCAGCTTAAATATCCATAATAAATGAAGCAACTGAAACATATTCACAACCCAGGCATGTAATCCAAGCCTCAACGCATCAAAAACCAGACAGCAAGACCACCGATTCCTACACCCTTAAAGAACTGAGCCCACGTCAGCCCATAGGAGTCCAGCTGGAATGTCCTCATCATCCAATTGAGAAGCTCTTTGTGCTTGCGAATCAAAAGGGGACTATCCGCCGTATTCAGCTGCTGAATTTGCTTGAGCTTTATCTCACCAAGCTTTGCCACGACCCATTTCAACAAAGAATCACAATCTTAAAGCCATCGAGGTGCTGGCAAGCTGTTGAGCGGCACGATTCCATCGCCCCCTTCGCACGCCAAGCAATCAGTCAGTCCGCTTGCCGCGACATCGAAATCCAAACATCGGGACGAATCCACAAAAAATCCTCAAAAAAGCACGAACGGCCTAACGTTTGAAGGAACGCATACAACGAAACTCAAATCAATGCTTGATGCAAGCTTGCTTTTACCCACAGCCATAGATAACACCTTTTCAGGCAGAAAAGCTTCACTATGGTTCTTTTATGTGCTGACTGCTATAACACTTTGGCGCAGCCAACACCACTTGCTTGCAGCCGATGGAGGGGCACAATCGATAGCCACCATCCCGCTTGATACCTATTCAGCAGAGGCATCAGGAACCGTTATTGGGATATTTGCACTTTGGGGTCTATCGCAATTAGTTATAGGAATCATCTATCTAGCGGCATGCTTGAGATACAAAGCACTCATACCTCTTTTATATGCTCTTGGCATCATTGAATACGGAGTAAGAGCTTTTTATATTGGCCACTACAAACCCATTGAGACGATGGGTGATGCCCCAGGAGCCATCATCAATATACCTTTGATGATCATCCTCATCGCCATGCTGTTGCTGTCGTTATGGAGAAAGGATCACCCAGAGCGACAGCAATTTCATTAACCATTCAAAGTGAAAAATGAATCCATGGGCCTTCACAACCCCAGGGCCATGGCCTTATCCCTGAGTTCCAAGTGTACGGCTCCAATCGCAACAGACAGGGGCATTTCAGCACCAGACATCGATCAGAGCCCATCGAGATGAAAACAATGGCAGCCTTTATCACAATCTGCTTGAGGTGAGACCACAGTTTTGATCAAACAGAAATTGAGTGGCAATCTTGAAATGCAACACAGACTTCAAAGGCCTCCTACAAGACCATCTCATTAGACAACAACAAAACCAAAGCGAAGGACAATCTTGCTCTCCAGACCCACAAAAGCGCCAGAACGGCTGATCTTTTTAGATCAAATTAAAGCAATCATGGTAGCCCTCGTCATCGCCAGTCATACAATATTTGTAGGCGTACTGTTCACTACAGACACGAGGCAAATGATCGCGTCGTCACCTATTTACGAGGCAGCGAGCAATTGGTTTGGCTGGATTTGCAACACTTTTTACATGAACATCCTATTCCTGATCTCAGGCTACCTATTACCAAATTCAGTGCATAAGCGAGGGGTCGGATACTTTGCCAGGCACCGCCTTCTTCGCCTTGGGATCCCTCTGATTATTGCAATTTTGATCCTTAACAACATAACGCCTTTAGCTGGTCTCGCCATCCCCAACAGCACCGTATTTGCGCAAGAAATTAACACTCTTCCACTGAATAGAATTGGACCTCAATGGTTTCTTGTAATACTCATTTTATTGAATGCAATGTACTGCTGCTGGGCCTTCATTCGAAAAAGCCGATTTTCAGTTGAGAGCACCCAACCGTTACCAGGCTGGCGTTCCTGGCTGAAGAGCGCTGCAATTCTTGGGATACTAGAGATCGTAATGGGACATTTCACAGGATTCTGGTCAAACTTAAAAAACTCCCATTTAGATGGTCTTGGCTATCAGGGAATGCACCTTTGGACCTATTGTTTTTTATTCTTTGTGGGATGCAAAGCCGCATCGCATCAATGGTTAGAACGTATTAACAAGCGGCACGCATTGCGATGGCTACAACTTTCATCACTGATCACACTGGTACTCGTGGCTACAAACCACGCACCATTTCAAGTTCCCCTTAACGAGACAGACTCGCAAACGGTTACGCCAATCATGGAATTTTTATCACCACTCATTGGCTGGGGATATATGGCTGCAATTTTAGCTTGGAGTCAAGACCACCAACAGCCAGAACAGCATTGGCTGGTCAAGGCAGGCAAGGATAGTTTTGGCGCCTATTTAATCCACATACCACTCCTTGCCGGAACCATGATCACCTCCTATTCACTAGGGGTAAGAAACATCTGGTTGCTTGGATTAGGATCGACAGTAATAGCGATCTTCATATCATTTTCAGCAAGTCATCAATTGCGCCGGATTGCTGCCATTAAGCGCATCATATAACAAAACATAGCGAAAGAAGACTGGATCATCAGGTGCAAAATGCAGCAAAAATGCCAATTCTGTATGTATCAAAAGCTACATGACTTTTTGAGCAGTCGTGCAGAGCAGTCGATTAACAAAAGGTTCATGACATTTTTAATGCATTGGTCATTTAAAACTGGTTATCACGCCATTGCTGCTAAAAAGTTTTTATCTACAGGGGCTCCATTCCCTGAATGCAAATCATGGAAGCGGTTTCACGGTCCTGGCTCAGTAGAAGGTTGGATTTTGGTGGAAGCCGATAATGCTGATGCCTGCTACGAACACGCTGCCGAATGGGCCGAGTGCTTGGATTGGGAAGTGACCCCTGTTCTTACGGACGATCAGGCAGGTCCCTTCATGGCCAAGGTTTACAGCTGATTTCAACCGGAGGAAGGAACTCTCGCCACCAGCAAAATTTTTGTTGTGTGGCTTCCATTCCTTCCGAAGCACCACCTCTTGATAGGGTTCGCATGATTGGAATGCTATCCAATACAAACTCTGAACACATCCATCAAGAAGAGCACAGCCACTGAGCCAATCCACAAATGCGGGCCAGTACAAAAAAATTCTCTAGTCTATCGAGACATATTGACAAGAAGGCATTAGGGATGAGCGCGAACCTATCAACAACATTCTTACGAAGTAAGGCAATCAAAAATCTTTTCATTTCCTTATCTTTCGTCTTTACAACATCAATCTTGTGGCCATCATTCGCGAATAGCGATGACGGGCACTCAGCAAGCCATGGAGTCAAGGTTGAGGTGTTAGCAAACTCCACTAAAATGTGGAATGGCAGAGTGTTACCCAGCTATCCCAAGGGACAGCCCAATATCAAAATACTTCGGATCCAAGTACCAAGTGGCGTGACATTACCCTGGCACTACCATCCTGTGATCAATGCCGCCGTCATTCTCCAGGGAACACTAGAACTCAAATTAAAAGATGGCACCAGAAAGACGTACCAACAAGGCGATGCTCTCATAGAAGTTGTCAACACGATTCACGAAGGTAAAGCATTAGGAGCAACCGATGTAGATCTGATTGTATTTTATGCGGGAGAGAAAGATGTGCCAACCACAGTTCTCATCGATCCCCAGAACAATCAATAGCAGGGTGAGCCTGCATCCGCTTCCATAAAATTCTGAGGATACAAATGGAAAAAGAAGCACTCGCCTACAATAAAAACATCAAGTGAAGAAGCCTATTGAATGGCTTCAGCTGATGGCAAAGCTTGCTCATTCACTACACTCCTTCTCATCCGCTTTCAAATGTTCAAGCAAATAGGAGTACCAGTTACCATACGCAACAGCATCCTCCTTCGTGATTTCATTGGCCTCTATTGCTGCAAGTAGTCGATATGCAGCTGCTCGTTGTTTTTGATCCAATGCCCATTACCCCCTGATCACCGAAAGGGAGTGAAGCAAAGTTGGCGCAGGCATCTCTGAAACGAACTTCGAGAAAGAGATCTTCGTTTGACAATAGTTAGGCTCACATTTAAACGGAAAAGACATTAATTCAACAAGCTCTCTCCGCTCTTTCTTCATAGCAAATACTGGCAATTCAGGCATCAAAGTTGGTTCTGAGTGATGAGATCACTATCGCCCACACACATTCAAAAGAACTCCCCCAAACGGGTGATCGTAGACATCGAATGAATCACCTATTCAGGGGAGACAGAAGGTTGGATGCGCCCAGCACGGCATCGCCCATCGCGATGAAATTCCATAAAGGGCATCAGGAGCAGGCAATTGAGACCACTAAACTTGCTATGAGCTCAACGCACGATCTATTCCGATTGGAGAGACCCATGAAAATAAGACAACGAATACCGCCTAAGCTAAGTAATCTGATCGACAAAATCAGACGAAGGATTGCCTACGTCCCAGCCGTAAGCGATACGATTTCATCCATGAAAGAACTCGGAATCGATCTGAAAGAGGACAAAAAAAACAACGAATGAAAGGCCTCTAGGGAAACCAATGATCAGGATCATGGATTCCGCCTTGGTCTTGCCCTCGTGATTCCTGTTTTCTATGCGTCAATCTCGTCGTTCCCCCCCCCCCAGCCCCGTGCAGTGACTTGAGAAACCAACAGTCACAACCACCGTGCCCTGTTTGGCCAAGAGGATGTTCCATCTGGAGGAATCCCCAGGCCCGATAAAGCTGTTGAGCAGCAACCATTCCCGAAAGCGTTTCGAGATAAATCCAGCGATAGCCCATCACATGAGCCTGTTCCAACAAGCTCCCCATCAGGCGCCAACCAACACCCTTGCCTCTCGCTGACGGAGCTAAATACATCTTCTGCAATTCGCAAGTACCCTCCACACCCCTTAGGGGTCCTATTCCGGCTCCGCCAAGAAGATTGGTGCCCTCCACTGCAACGAAATAAAGGCATCCAGAGGCATCGTAGGTCTTGCTCATTGCATCGAGTTCTGGATCTTGCCAAGCAAAACCTGGGCGATTAGCACCAAATTCAACAAGTGCCGACCGAATTACTTTGGCCAACGCTATGTCGTCCGACGGGTGTAATGGCCGAAGCTTGATGACAAGCCCTTCACTCAAAATGATGACTCCCACAAGCTGAGCATGCAAAAAGATTCAATGTCCACAGGATCATCCCATGCAGTAAGGATCGAGAGAACAAATCACGCTACCTATGTCTGCAATAGCTTGATTGCGAGATGCGGTTCCACAGCAACAACAGATGGCACACCAGGGCCTGAATGCATTTCATGCTATATTCAAGAAAAATAATCATTATGCTAGATATTTTACCCGGCTACTATGTTGTTTTCTTAGCACTCGGGCTTGCAGCAATTGTGGTGGTCTTATTTTATTCCTTTACGCGGAATTCTAATTACGAAGTGCAGCAGCGTGCCAAAAAAATCCAACAGAAGAGAGAAAAAGAAAGTCAAGCCCAATCAAATGATGCTTAGTTCCAGCAGACCTGGCCCATTGGCACGCACAAACCGTTCCACTTTTGCCCATGTCTCCCAGGGCCGTTAAGTAGTGAATGGCACCAGACCATTCAGGCAAGAGCAACAAGCACGCCACTTCCAATCTCGTCGGTTTTGTTTC
>NZ_UCNZ01000002.1:0-167461 GCF_900474245.1 Synechococcus sp. UW179B | reverse complement strand
AAACGAGCGAGTTAGGCCGTCTTTCCTATCTGGGAGGGGCGGCCTCTCTTCATGGGATGAGCCGTGGTGATCAACAGCTGGATCCAGGTCTCTGATGCGCAGCTCATCCCCCTCTTCGTTCTCCGAGCACCAAAGGGTTGTAGGCGATCGAAATGCCGAACTCTTCAGCAAATTCAACCACCCTGCACCAGGTGCGGGCGGTCCAATGCAGATAGATCCTGGCGGCCATGCGGATACATCCCATCCGTTCAACGATGACAAGCAGGGACGCTCCGCCAATGTGTCTGCGTTCTTTCTGAGTCTTCAGCAGGGTGTGTATCGCTACAAACAAAACCATGGACATGCAGGATCCTTTGCGCAGCGGCGTCGAGCTGCTGACAAAAGGGAGAGCACGAGCGGCCTGAGAAACCGCTCGTTTTTTTGTTCTGTTTTTTAAGGATAAAGATGGCTGACGAACAGAAGCCGATGAGACAGGTTTCTAAGCATCAAAGAAACGACTGACAAGCCTTTCACATCACACCAGAAAGGAAAGGTGAGATTCATGGTTCATGACCTTAAGTAATCGCTCTGGAGCAATCGGATCAATGGGGAGACCCTTGGGGTTTAAGAGCCCGAGTTGCACCAGCAGTCCAGCTTGATCCCAATAAATGTGCTCGCAGGCCACTTTCTCGTCTTGAAGGCCAACAATGACAACAACAGCGATGGTTACCTTCCGCCCGGTGGGTTCCACTGCGGGAAGGAGGTGTTCGATTTTCTGGGTGTGGGTAAATTTGATCACAACCTCATCTACGAGGCGCTCTCCATCAATGGTTCGTGAAACCGGCACGAATTCGGCATCGGGTGGAAAGAACTGGCCGATTAACTGTTCTGCATAAAAGCGACGAACGCTTTCTTGACCCACAACGTCTGAACCGGAACCAAATCTCCTGCAAGCTCTACCTGATTTGGCGCATCAAACAGTTCAGAGGCATGGAGATAACCAGCTTCAACAGATGGGACTGCTTTTGATACCACTTTCTTTCACCCCATCTCGGGTGCCCAGCCTGCGCTGCTTTGCCAGGTGGGCGCCCAGAGCTTGCAAGTCTTGGTGAGGTGCTGGCCCTGCTGCAGCTGCTGCTGCCGGATGTTGCAAGCAACCAGCGTGTGGCAGTGCTGATCAACACCATGCCTGAAGTGCTGGCACGCCACGCACACATTGGAACACCGGCAGTTCTGCAGCTCCCGATCATCCACATAGCCCCACTCCTCCATAACCCCCTCGCTTCAGTACAGACGTACTAGCTTAAACGGTGGAAGTCGTGGTGCTGGTGAACGCCCAACCAGAGACAGCGACCAGGCGATGAAGCAGCAGCCAAAACAAAGAGACAAAAGAAAACCCCGCCAAAGGCGGGGTCTCTCGGCTTCTTATCGGGCGTGATTCCTTGTTTCCACTCCGTGAAGAAGCCCTCCTCACAGGTCAATTATGCTTGGCGATTGGCACTGTGCCACTTTCTGCCAACACTTAGGTGACTGTCACAAGATTTCTGTATTTAATAGTCCCGTCAACCCTGACAAAGGATTGACTCCTCACACCCCCCAAAGAAGGCTTCGTCGCCTTCTTTTTTTATGCCTGCTGCCTGGAGACCCACAAGCAAAACAGCTGGGCTTTGCCTTTCGTTACAAATGGCCTAAGCTTTGTTACATAACGAAAAGAGCCTTATCCGATGACCGATTACTCAACCGCCATCTTTGGCCTGATCGCCTTCACCGGAATCGTTTCCGCTGCCGTGGTCTACATCCTTGCCCAGCCTTCCGATCTGCCAGTCGTAAAGAAAGCAAAAGCAGCTCAAAGCTGAATCCCCTACAGAACACTCCTTAACGATTCAACCCATGAACACTCAAGATCTTCTCGTGCTTCTTGTGAGCTTCGGAACCGCATGCTTCGCTCTTAATATCTACAAATTGAATCAAGCGCCTCAACAGTGAGCTTTACAAAGCTTCATCAGGCTGTTACTGGATGTAAAGCGTTCCTTGGACGGCATCTGCGAACGAATGTTGCTTGAAGAAGCGATTTTCCAATTAGTAAAAAAGATCTCTTTCCAAGGAGATCTTTTTTTATGCCGGAAATTTCTTTTAAGTCGCGTTAGCCGAGCCAACTTAAAAGCACCTGCTTCAGAGAAGGAATGCTCCATTGCTGCAGCTCTTCATCTGCCGCCCACTGAATAGCCCGAACCCGTTCTTCTGAGTAATGAACGGCCTCAGTGATCTTTCGAAAAAGAGCGAGCTCTTGGGCATTGATGTCTGTCAAATCACCTTGATCTCTGGAGACCATGGCCGTGAGATAGGCCAGTTTGACGGCAAGATCTCGTTCTTCCTTTGACTTCAGTGCACTCAAGCGCTTGAAAAGATCATCATGCTCAATCCGCTGAGTACTTCCCCTTGCCACGCTGATGTTGCGTGACGGCGATGAATAACCTTCAACCAAACGGTTTTTCAAGGCATCACGATCTTCCTGAAGGCCATGGCTATCAATAAGAGACAGGATCAATTCCTCTTCTTCCTCAGACATTGAGCCATCGCAGTAGGCAACCTCCTGGACAAGCTGAAGCAAGGTTATGGAGCTGCTCTCGTTCATCTTCAAGGCGTCTTCTTCCCGACCTTCTAGCATCATCTCTTCGTAAAATGGAGCCCCGTAATCGACATTGAGGATTGGGAGGGGGACACGACATTTGCCAAGAAGGGCGGCGATCCCCCACGCCATGGATGCCGCACAGATCCAGCCCCCTTAAGGAAGCCAAAGACTTGGCATTGCAGTGATCACACTGATTCGTGAGTTGCTTCTTCCCATCAGCCAGCCGATGAAAGCTTTGGCCAAAAGAAAACCCCGCCAAAGGCAGGGGTTCTCGACTTCTTAACAGGCGTGTTGCCTTGTTTCCACTCCGCGAAGAAGTCCTCCTCACACCAGCATTGTGAATGAAGAAGAACAGTGTGCAAGGCACGTCTTGTCACTTGTTGGATTGCCACAAAGCCGGAGCCTTGACCTATAAAGAACGTGTCAACTCCTGACAAAGGATTGACTCCTCACACCCCCCAAGGAAGGCATCAAACACCTTCTTTTTTTATGCGGTGATCAATCCATCTCTTGAGCCCTTGCCGCCGTAGGCCTGCATGGCTTGAAAACTCCAAAAGAGCACTCTTCGCGAGCAAAGCCCCACAGACATCGAAACAAACAAGTCTCTACGTGTCGGTTAGTTGACTGAGTGGGACATTCTTCATAAAGATGGATGCGGCCATCTCCTCACAAGATTTGGCTCCTCACACCCCCCAAAGAAGGCTTCATCGCCTTCTTTTTTTTTGCCAGTCATTGCAACGAAGCACTCCCCTGTGTGCTCTTGCAATCCATCATTGGCGCGCCGCGATCAAGCACGGTCGCTTCCTCAAGCTCAAGACAGGTGGTTGACTTATCTGATGACTGTCCCCAGGTCATGCCCACAGAAGCCTCGATGGGGCCATTGAAAGAACTCGCATGATCGGCTGGCTACAAGGAGAACGCATCGAACACTGGAGTCAGGGCGGACGTCAGGGATTGGTGATTGCCTGCGCAGGTGTGGGCTACGAGGTTCAACTGGCTTCGAGGTACCTACAACCTCTCTCCGCAGGGACAACTTGCACCGTCTGGATTCATCAGGTGCAAAGGGACGATGGCTCGAGTTTGTTTGGCTTCCCAGATCGCAGAGAAAGAGATCTGTTTCGCGTTCTGATCAGCGTGAATGGGGTCGGTCCTCAAGTGGGGCTGGCGTTGTTGGAGAGCTGCAGCGCTGCCGAGTTGATTGAAGCGATCATCGATGGAGACCTGCGACGCCTCACCCAAGCGCAGGGCGTAGGCAAACGCACGGCAGAACGCCTTGCGGTGGAACTTCGCGATCGGCTGGGTGCATGGAGTGCAGATCAAGACAATGATCGTTCCGACCTCTCCCTTGTGGACAGAAGTGATCTCAAATCGCTGCCGATTGATCCCGACCCCCTGCAGGATTTACAGCTCACCCTCAGCACACTCGGCTATGAGGATTTAGAGATCCGCCGCGCGATGCGCGCTGTGACCAATGGAGAAGACGTCCCGGCATCGGATGACGGGGATGGGTGGTTACGCGCAAGCCTGCGTTGGTTGAACCGCCCTTCGTCCTAAATGTGCCCATGAAGAGGTAAATTAGTTGTTTGCACAAGTAGGGCCGGACGCTTCGCATGTCGCTCGATACAACTGAAAAGCAGCAACTCATCAACAGCCACCAAACCCACGCCACCGACACCGGATCGGCAGAAGTTCAGGTCGCCATGCTGAGCGAGCGCATCTCGAAGCTCAGCAGCCATCTTCAGCAAAACATCCACGATTATTCGTCCCGCCAGGGGCTTCTCAAGATGATTGGTCGTCGCAAGCGTCTGCTTGGCTACGTCCGAGGCAAGAGTGAGCAGCGCTACAGCGATCTCATTTCTAAGCTTGGAATCCGCGGCTAAGCAAGCTGCACAGGATTTCAGGGACCCCATGGCTGATCGACGCAACTCTCTGCCCTTCGAGCCGCGCCGGTCAGCAGAAGGATCGAAAGCACAATCCAAATCCAAACGGTCTGCCTCTCAATCAGGAAGCAGTCAACCCATTCCCAAGTCTGTTGCCAACCGAATGGCACGACGCGTGGCGATCTCCACAGGCATCCCTTCAATCATGGGAATGGGTGTTTTCGTTGGAAGTTATTTACTGGTCTCACGTCAGATCATGGATGTTCCCCCTGGGATCACCTTGCTGGCCTCTGGCGGTTTCTTTTTGTTGGGACTAGGGGGTCTCAGCTATGGCGTTTTATCAGCCAGTTGGGAACAGAATGCAGGGACCTTGCTGGGACTTGAGCACATCAAGCCCAACATCCAGAGAATGCGCGAATCCATTCGTGCTCAAAAACAGACCTAAATCAGCGCCTTAATTCAGGAGAGGTTCACTGCATGTCACGTTGAATGACTTCTCTTGAAGATGAAGAGCGGCTTCAGAGGCATCGCGAACACAAAATTGTGGTCCAAGACGCACATAGCGAACCGTATTTCCTTGGCGCACTGCGGCAACAACCGGGACTCTGACGCCTAACTGTTCCTGATCTGGGCGGTAGGCCTGAAGGCATTCGCGCAATTTGTGTTGAACAGCCACATCGCTGGCCTGTTCTGGATCAAGTTCCACCATCAGTAAACGCAGATCATCAATCGCTCGACAGTCATCCACGATCAATTGGACCCGCTCGTCGCGGCGATCCACGGCGGCCCAAACCAACAAACGAGCCTCAGCCATCAGGTGATCAGCCAAACGGGCATAGCTTTTGGGGAAGACCACCGCTTCACAGGATCCAGTGAGATCTTCCAAGGTCAACACCGCCATTCGATCCCCTTTGCGAGTGGTGACCTGACGCATCTCACTCACCATCGCAATCGCACTGACCTTGGCTTTGTCGGCTTGTTCTTCCAAACTGCCGAGGCCGATAGGAGCTAAAAGTTTCGCCGGAGCAGTGAGCTGTTTTAACGGGTGATCGGAGAGATAGAAACCAACAAGGTCCTTCTCAAGCCTGAGCTTTTCAGTGGGGTGGTAATCCTTCACCGGAGGAGCCTTGGGCGCCAAGCTGAGGTCAGTTCCCGCCTCATCAGCGCCTTCACTGGACGCTTCCATCAAATCAAACAAGTTGCCCTGTCCGCTGGCGCGATCTTTGGCCCTGGACGTAGCCCAATCAAGAAGAAGGTCTAAATCAGCCATCAGTTGAGCCCGATTCGCCTCGGGCTCAAGAGCATCCATCGCTCCGCAATGGATCAGCGACTCCATACTTCTGCGATTAAGCACCGCAGAGGGAAGACGATCACAGAGATCAGCAAGGGATTGGAATGGCCCCTCTGATTCCCTAGAGCCAATCACGGCGCGAATCGCGCCATCACCAAGATTGCGAACAGCTGACAACCCAAACAGGATGCGATCTCCCTTAGGAGTGAAATCAATTCCAGATGCATTGATATCTGGAGGCATCACTTCGATGCCCATTGCGTTGCAATTGGAGATATAGCGTTGAACTTTGTCGCTGGCTCCAGCATTCACCGTGAGCAAGGCGGCCATGTAAGCCACCGGATAATGCGCTTTTAGATACGCAGTTTGATAAGTAACAGCTCCGTAGGCCGTGGAGTGGCTTTTATTAAAACAGTATTCAGCAAAGAGAACCATTTGGTCAAAGAGTTCGTCAGCAATTTTCTTATCCACACCACGATCGGAAGCGCCTTGCACAAAGATTCCACGATGTTTCTGCATTTCCGACACCTTTTTCTTACCCATGGCGCGACGAAGTAAATCCGCTTCTCCCAATGAATAGCCAGCCATATCCTGAGCAATTTTCATGATTTGCTCTTGATAAACCATGATCCCGTAGGTTTCTTGAAGGATCGGCTCAATCGAATGATGCGCGAAATCAATCGCCTCACGACCATGCTTGCGGTTAATAAATTTTGGAATCAGTCCTGCGTCTAAAGGACCAGGACGATAAAGAGCCAAAATCGAGGAAATATCCTCTAAAGATGAGGGCTTGAGATCGCGAACGATTTGACGCATCCCCGTTGATTCCAGCTGAAAAATGCCTTCTAAGTCGCCACGAGCAAGCAAGGCATACGTTTCAGGATCTTCAAGCGGAAGCTTATCTGGATCAACTCTTTCTCCAATCGTGGTAGCAACAAGCTCCAGAGTTTTATCAATCATCGTGAGATTTTTTAGACCCAGGAAGTCCATCTTCAGAAGCCCCATCGACTCCACATCTTCCATGAAGTATTGAGTAATGACCTGTCCATCATTATTTCTCTGAAGGGGAACAAGTTCATCCAGAGGATCCGCTGCAATCACAACTCCAGCAGCATGCACTCCGTAGGTTTTATTCGTCCCTTCAATGCGCATTGCCATGTCGACCCAACGCTTAACGACAGGATCTTTCTTGTACTTTTCGCGAAATTCAGGATTGGGAGATTCCTCACCGATCATGGCTGCCAATTTCGCTGGTTTGCCGCGTACAACAGGAATCAACTTTGCGAGTCGATCAGCATCGCCATAGGGAATATCAAGAACCCTTGCCACATCTTTTAGAACCGCCTTGGACGTCATGCGGTTAAAAGTAATGATCTGAGCCACCTTGTCTTCGCCATAACGGCGCGTGACATAGTCGATCACTTCTCCCCTACGTTCGATACAGAAGTCGGTGTCAATATCAGGCATCGACTTCCGTTCTGGATTCAGGAATCGCTCGAACAACAGGCCATTCTTCACGGGATCAATATTGGTAATTCCAAGCGCATAGGCCACCAATGACCCCGCCGCTGATCCACGCCCCGGTCCAACGGGAATTCCCTGCTCTCTCGCAAAGCGGATGTAATCCCACACCACAAGGAAATAGGTGGGGAATCCCATCTGTTCCATGATCTTTAATTCATGGGACAGACGATCTCCATAGATCGGATCAATGGCTGTTTCGGAATCAATCTCCAATCGGTTGCGTAAACCCTGCTCCGTCACTTCCTGGAGATAACTCACAGGAGTGTGTGGCTCTGGGATTGGGAAACGCGGCATCTGATACCGGCCAAGAATGTCGTAATCCTCAACTTTTTCTGCAACTTGTACAGTGTTGCTAATTGCTTCCAACACCACATCTGGCTCAAGATGGTCAGCAAAGAGCCGTGACATCTCCTCTTCACTTTTAAGATATTCTGTGCCGGTGTAACGCAACCTTTTAACATCGCTAATCAGCTTGCCGGTGAGAACACACAGCAAAGCGTCATGCGCTTCTACATCGTTACGCGTGAGGTAATGAGCATCATTGGTAGCGATCAAGCGAATTCCAAGTTCCTTGGCAATCTGAACAATTCCTACATTGACAATGCGATCTTCAGGTGAGCCATGGTCCTGAATTTCCAGGTAAAAATCATCGCCAAAGACGTCCTGATACCAACGGGCCACATCACGGGCTACATCCAGACGATCACGCATAATCGCCTGAGGAATTTCACCACCAAGGCAAGCGGTGGCAACGATTAAACCTTCGCCATATTGCTTCAGCAATTGTTTATCAACACAGGCACGGGAAAAAATTCCTCGCCCTCGCATTCCACGCAGGTGGCTGATGCTGGTGAGCTTCACCAAGTTGCGGTAACCAGTGGCATTCTTCGCCAGCACCACGAGGTGATATCGGCGCTCCTTCTTAGGTTGAGGGTCATCAATGGAACCGTTGATGACATACATCTCATTGCCGATGATCGGCTTGATGCCTGCTCCTTTGCACAACTTGAGAAGCTCTACGGCTCCGTACATCACTCCGTGATCCGTGAGTGCCAGTGCCGGCATCCCTAACTCTTTGGCACGTTCAACCATCTGAGGAAGCTGCGAGGCGCCGTCCAAAAGGCTGTAATCGCTGTGGTTGTGAAGGGGAACAAATGCCATACCCTTAGCGTAAACGCATGCGCAAGATATGGGGGTATCAACCCCTGCACGCACCACATGCAGGGGGTTAAGACCCTTTGCTAAGGATCAAGCAGGGATAAAGCTGCCCTCGGGGCGTCGGGCCATCACATCCGCACTCTGCTCGTACTGGTGGGCCACTTGGAGAAGCAAAGGTTCCTCGAGCACATTGCCAATCAGTTGAACCCCGATCGGCAGCCCCTCGCTGTCGAATCCACAAGGCACGTTGATGGCCGGTAGACCCGCCAAATTGGCAGGAATCGTCAGTAGATCCGCCAGGTACATCGCCAAGGGATCGTCTGCATGGGCACCAGCGGCAAAGGCTGTGGACGGAGCCGTGGGGGTTAACAACACATCCACGGAGGCAAAGGCCGTCTCGAAGTCCCGACGGATCAAGGTACGAACCTGCTGGGCCTTGCGGTAGTAAGCGTCCACGTACCCAGCGGAAAGGGCATAGGTGCCAATCAAGATGCGCCGTTGCACTTCACTACCAAAGCCTTCGGCTCGGCTTTGCGCCGTCATCGCAGCAAGGCTGGAGGCATCCTCAGCTCGGAAGCCGTATTTCACACCGTCGTAGCGAGCCAAATTGGCTGAGGCTTCGGATGGGGCGATGACGTAATACGTGGCGATGCCGTCGTTAAAGCGAGGGCAGCTCACATCCACGAGCTCGGCCCCTAGAGACTGCAAAAGATCGGCGGCGGCAAGCACCGACGCTTTGACCTGCGGATCGAGTCCTTCCTGGTCAAAGCACTCGCGCACCACTCCGATACGAAGCCCACTCACGGAGCGTCCGAGACGATCGCGGTAATTGGGCACAGGAGCCTTGAGGCAGGTGGAATCTCGAGGATCTTCCCCAGCGATCGCTTGCAGCAGTTCAGCTGCATCCGAGACGGATGTCGCAAAGGGACCCACTTGGTCCAGCGAGCTGGCAAAGGCCACCAACCCATAACGACTCACACGGCCATAGGTGGGCTTTAAACCCACCACGCCACAGAAGGATGCTGGCTGTCGGATGGATCCACCTGTATCGGACCCCAGGGAGGCCATGCATTCGCCTGCGGCAACGGCTGCTGCACTTCCCCCAGAACTCCCTCCAGGCACGTGGCCCGTATTCCAAGGATTGGCGGTTGGTCCAAAAGCTGATGTTTCGGTTGAGCCGCCCATGGCGAACTCATCCAAATTGGTCTTTCCGATCAGAACCGCTCCTGCACGCCAGAGGCGATCAGTCACGGTGGATTCATAGGGCGGGACAAAAGACTCCAGCATCCGGCTGGAGCAGGTTGTGCGAATTCCTTTTGTACAAAGGTTGTCCTTGATGGCGATTGGCACACCCGCTAAGGGAGGCAGGTCCTCTCCTGCCGCTCGCGCTTCATCCAAGCGATCCGCATCCGCGCGAGCTCGATCGGCTGTGACCTCCAAAAAGGCATGGACACTTGGATCAACTGCCTCGATTCGGGCCAGATGATGATCAGTTAGCTCCCTGGCGGAGACTTCACCGCGTTCAAGTTGCTGACGCCACTCGGCAATCGCCATCGACAGGATTTGGGTTCCAACAGCGACGCTATCAGCCGCAGGATCAGCCTTGACCGTTGATTGTTAGCGGTTCCGATCTACGGCAACGCAGAACCGAATGATCGATTGACGAAGGTGCTTCTGAAGAAAGGTCATCGAGAAAGGCTGGGAGCACTTGCTCGAGTCCATTCTTGGTGACAAAGGGACCGAACCAATAGGTGACATCAGGCCCATGGGTCTGGACACGAGCCCACCATGCAAAGCCGAGGCCATTGGCGAGACTGCGCAGGGGCCTGATCAAGGGGCTCATGGAAGAGCTGTCGAGGTAAACGTATTTTGCCCCGGTTCAAGACATTTGCTCGAAATTAGAGATCAATACTCACTGCAAAAGCATCAGGTCCTGACATTTCGGACTCACGCCCTAAATCAAGATTGACCACTGAACCCTCCGTACCCTCATCAGAAGGCTGCTCTAAAGCCTGCTCAGACAGCTGATCTGAGGGCTGGACAGAGGTTTGTGGAGATGCCGGTTGTTGAGAAACAGGTTGTTGAGATGCAGGTTGTTGAGAAACCGGTTGTTCTGGGGACGGATCCGAGATGGGGGCGTCGCCGGGCTCTGCGCTGGCAGGGGCCGTTGCAAGAGCGGATCCAGCCAATTGGGGGCGGGTGATTCGTGGAGATGGGTTCTGTCCCTTGAGACCTTTCATCCAGCCGCGCCGAGCCACCTCATACACACAAAGGGCTGTGGCAACAGATGCATTCAGGCTGGGGGTGACGCCTCGCAGGGGAATGCGGATCAACTGATCGCAATGACGACGCGTCAACATCGACAGCCCTTGTCCTTCAGAGCCGGTCACAATCACCAGCGGGCCATCCAGATCCACCTCCTCAAGAGTGAGGTCACCTTCCTCAGCCAAGCCGATCACCCGATACCCAGACGATTTCAAGGTTTCAAGGGATCGATTGAGATTGACGACCCGAGCAACGGGTAAGTGCTCAAGGGCACCGGCAGCAACCTTGGCGACAGACCCTGTCAAGCCAGCACTTCTTCGCTGAGGGAGGACCACGCCATGCGCTCCGAGCGCTTCAGCTGAACGCACAATGGCGCCCAAATTATGGGGATCGGTCAGACCATCGAGGGCTAACAACAACGGGGCCTCGTCCAAGGCACTGCATCCCTTCACCAAATCCCCGAGGTCGAAGGTTTCAGCTGCTGCCGTTTGCAAAACAATGCCCTGATGCACAGCGCCACCGGTGAGCTGGCCAAGCCTGGCCCAGGTGACCTCCTCCACCAACACTCCAGACGATTTGGCATCTCTGAGCAGCTGAAGGAATTTCGAAGCACTGCGCAGCTCAGAGGTGCACCAAATGCGATGAATGGGCCTGCCTGCCTCTAGCGCCGCCTGAGTGGCATGACGCCCCCAGAGCAAATCATCGGCCACGGCCTCTGGGGCATGAGGACTCGACTCCCCCCGGGGCTTGTCATCCAAACGTGGGGAAAATCTTTTACCGCCACTCCCACCCTGACCACTCCCAGCCTGGCCACGACGCTCAGCAAAACGTGCTCGACGCTCTCCGTAAGAACGGTCAGAGGAGCGACGATCAAAAGACGGACGGCGATCCGTTGAGCCCGAATCCTTGAAGCGACGATCGGAAAAACGCTGATCGCTGAAAGAGCCTTCAGGCGGACGACTGTCAGAAAACCGGTCTGAGGAGGAGCGATCCGTCAACGACCGATCCCCGCTGGGACGATCGGAGGAACTATCAAAGGAGCGATCAGAGGAGCGGTCGAAGGAAGGGCGGCGGTCACTGGCGCTTGAATCTTTAAAGCGACGCTCTGAAAAACGATTTCCTGAAGAGCGCCCTTCAGACGAGCGACCCTCAGACGAGCGACGATCGAAGGAAGGCCGGCGATCATGGGATCCCGAATCCCCAAACCGACGCTCTGAAAAACGGCGATCGGAAGACTGTCGATCGGAAGACTGTCGGTCGGAAGGCTTTCGGTCGGAAAACTGTCGGTCCGAGGGTCTTCGATCGGAGGAGCGGCGATCAAAAGCCGGTCGACGATCCGTTCCATAGGCTTCGCCAGAACGACGTTCTGAGAAGCGCCGATCCGACGGGCGACGGTCACTGGAACGTCGGTCGCTGCTTCCGTTTTCAGGACGTCCTCCCCAGCTGTCATCACGATCGCGACGGATGGGTGGTGATCCATCACGAAACGGACGCCGCCCGCGTGAACCTGAGCCGCTGCCAGAGCCAGAGGGGGGGCGGCGATCGAATCGTGAGCTCATAGCAGGGGTGGTTATTACAGGACGGTGTCGGTCTCCTCGAGTCGATCCAAGAGCTGCGCAAGCCGCGCCGGATTCTGCAAAAAGAGCCAGCCAATCATTGTCTCAAATCCCGTTGCTCTTCCATAGACGCCAGCATCAGCCCGCTTGGGTCCCCGGCCAGCCCGATTGCGTCCACGCCTTACGTAATCGCGTTCTTGGTCGGTCAAAAATGGCTCAAGTTTCTCTAACGCAGCGGCTTGTGCATCAGCCCGAACGAGAGACACAACGGCTTGGTGTAAATCCTGAGATCGTCCTGGAGTTTTGCAAAATCTCAGTCGATGATGCAGTTCCCAAACAGCATCCCCCAGCCAAGCGAGCTGTAACGATCCAAGATCACGCTCAGGCTCTTGGGGCAACTGAGAACGAATCCAGTCACTCAAGTTGCAAATTGGCTAACAGCCTTATCCAGATCTTCCACGAGGTGGAGAAATTCCTCAAGTCGCACCAACTTGACGGTTTGAACAACGCGGGCATTGCCAACAACTGCAAAACGTCGTTTGGAGTCTTTGCATTGCTTGGCAAATTGAACAAGAACGCCCAAGCCAGAAGAGTCGAGAAAATCAACCTTGACGAGGTCGATCACGGCCGGGGACTTATTCGTTTTCAGCACATCAGTCACGTAGGTCATGAACTGACTCTCGGAATAGGCATCAAGCTGACCGGTGAAATGAAACACCACACAGCCACCCTTTTGCTCGAAGCCACCCCGAAGCGAAACGGTTAATCGCTGCAGTTCAGTAATGGGACTAATCCCCCGGAATTCTGTTGCGATAAATACTAGGGAGATTGGCTCCTTCTCACCACGATCTGATCTCGAATCAACGGCGATCAGCCATCAGGCCTGCAAATCGGGCGAAATGATGATCTGCATCGTGGGGGCCTGGGCTGGCTTCAGGGTGATATTGAACGCCAAACACCGGTTGATTCCGATGGGCCAAGGCCGCCACGGTGCGGTCGTTCAAGTTGAAATGCGTCACCTCTACTTGGTCCGCAGGCAGGGACGCTGCATCAAGAGCAAAACCGTGGTTTTGGCTCGTGATTTCCACCTGACCAGTGCTGCCACAAGGGTGGTTGAGGCCACGATGGCCGTAGGCCAACTTGAAGGTTGTGCCCCCGAGGGCCAATCCCAAAATTTGATGCCCCAGGCAGATCCCAAACATCGGCAGCTGCCTGTGCTCCAGAAGATTGCGGGCCAGGGTGATGCCCGATTGCACAGCCGCTGGATCACCAGGTCCGTTGGACAGAAAAACACCTTCAGGCTCGTAGGAGAGCACGGTCTTGATATCGGTGTTAGCGGGCAAAACGGTTAGGTCACAGCCGTGGCTAACCAGTCGTTCAAGAATCGCCCGCTTGATCCCGAAATCAATGGCTACAACCCGATAAGGGCGCTCAGGACGCGTTTGGAACCGTTGATCAAACGGGACGCCGCAGGGCTTCGTCCACTGGTAGGCGGTTGGGGTCGACACCTGGTCAGCCAAGTTGAGCCCCTCCATCGAAGGGGCTTGCTTGAGTTCCTCTAAAAGCTCAAGAGCTGGGCGACCATCGCTGCTGATCACTCCGTTCATGGGGCCCAATTCGCGTAGGTGCCTCACCAGAGCTCGGGTATCCACGCCGTGAATTCCGATCACACCGTTTTGCTCCATCCATTCAGGAAGAGATTGTTGACTGCGCCAGTTGCTCGCTTGAGGGGCCAGCTGCCTCACGATCAAGCCCCGGGCGTGAGGTTGATCCGCCTCTTGATCATCTGAATTGACACCCGTATTGCCGATCTCCGGATAGGTAAAGGTGATCAGCTGACCTGAGTAACTGGGATCGGTCAGGACCTCTTGGTATCCCGTCATTCCGGTGTTGAACACCACCTCGCCGATCACGCTGCCGCGCTGACCACAGGCAAAGCCCTCGAGAACCGTGCCGTCCTGCAGGACCAGACGCGCTGTGAATGGGTTAAGAGCGGTCATTAGCAGAAGCGAGTGTCAGCCATGGCCTCTTCATTCTTCCTTGCGACCTTCCAAGGCATCGCGGAGAGACACAAGTCGATGCCACGGCTGCGCTTCCCCCAAGCTTGTCAAAGCCTGTTGAACACCCTTGGACAGATCAGACTGAAGGCCTGCAGCCCAAAGGACCAGCGCCGTGTTCAAGGCGACGGCATCCCGGTGCGCAGCAGGAGCTTCACCCTTCAAGACCGCCTCAAGAATCTGCTGATTGGTCACCAAATCCCCACCCTTTAAGGCCTCCAGGGGAGCAGAGGTCAAGCCAACATCAGAGGCGCTGAGTTGATCGGAACGAATCGTTCCGTTCTCAAGAATGCGTATTTGATTCGCTCCCTCCAGCGAGGCTTCATCCAGCCCTCCCGCGCCATGCACCACCACGGCACGCTTGAGCCCCAGTTGTTGCAAGGCCTCCGCCATCGGATCCAACAGGTCCATTTTGGCAACACCGAGAACTTGCGCCTCTGGGGTGAGTGGGTTCACCAGAGGGCCGAGCAGATTGAAAACCGTTCGCACCCCCAAACTGCGGCGAAGCGGAGCAAGGTTTACGAGTGCTGGATGCCATGCAGGAGCAAAGAGGAACGTCACTCCCGAAGCAGATAAGGCTCCAACCACTGTTTCCAATGGAGCCTTGAGTTGCAATCCCAATCCCTCAAGAACATCGGCGGAGCCGACCTTTCCACTGGCGCTGCGGTTGCCATGTTTGGCGACATTGGCCCCACAGGCCGCCGCTGTGAAGGCAACAGCCGTTGAAATATTGAAGGTATTAGCTCCATCTCCACCTGTGCCACAGGTGTCGACAAGAGCAAGGTTTGGTTTCGCGTTTGGAAGCGCACACGCCTTGCGCAAAACCTGGGCCATCGCGGCGAGTTCCGTGCCTTGAACGTCGCGTGCGCGCAAAGCCGCAAGAAATGCACCGGTCTGAACGGGCGTGAGCTCTTCCGCCAGCCAAGCCTCCATCAGTGCAGAAGCATCCTCCTTGGACAGGACGTTCCCTCCCAACAACTGCTCAAGAAGTTGGGGCCAGGACGCTGATGCAGTGACCATGAGAGAAACGCGATTGAAGTGTCTGCTCAGAAAAAAGCCCGGTGTGCAGATGCACGCCGGGCCGGATGATGGGGACATCTCCACTATCACCCACAAACCAGGCAATGACCAGATAGAGAAGTAACTAGCTATGACTCTCGAAGTCAGCGGTTGCAGACCAACTTCTAACCAAGACGAATGCCTAGGTTGATAGCTGTTCTGCACCAGGCATGGCCGCCTTCCGTCTCGATTTGATCGGTCGCTATCTGCGTCCGCACCGTCGCACGGTTGTGGTGGGAGCCCTAACGCTGGTGGTGGTGAATATTCTCAGCGTCACCATCCCGCTTGAGGTGAGAAGGGTCATTGATGACCTACAAGACGGGTTCGCAATCTCCGACGTGCTCCGTCAAGCCGGCTTCATCGTGTTGCTGGCCACAAGCATGGGGATTGCGCGGCTGATTTCGCGTCAGCTGGTGTTTGGGGTTGGGCGGCAAGTTGAAGTGGAATTGCGCCAAAAGTTATTCGATCAAATGTTGCTGCAGGAACCCGGCTGGGTGCAGCAAACCGGCAGCGGCGAAATTATTAGCCGTGCCACAAGCGATGTTGAAAACGTAAGAAGGCTTCTTGGCTTTGCCGTCCTCAGCCTGACCAACACCGTCTTGGCTTACGCCTTCACGCTCCCAGCGATGTTGGCCATTGATCCAGGACTAACCGTGGCAGCGATCGCCTTGTATCCGGTCATGCTCGGATCTGTGCGTTTGTTTGGCGGCCGGATGATGCGCCAACAGCGACGCCAACAGGAAGATTTGGCGGGTCTCAGTGAACTCATTCAAGAAGATCTTTCCGGCATTGCAGCGATCAAGATTTACGGACAAGAGGCTCAGGAACTGGATGCCTTTGGCACACGAAATCAAAATTACCGGGATTCGGCCATTCGATTGGCTCGAACCCGCAGCACACTTTTTCCACTTTTAGAGGGGATTTCTTCCATCTCCTTGCTGCTCTTGATTGCCCTTGGCAGTGGGCAGTTGGAGCGAGGAGCACTCACCATTGGCAGCTTGGTTGCTCTCATCCTTTATGTGGAGCGACTGGTCTTTCCAACGGCCTTATTGGGCTTCACGCTCAACACCTTTCAGACGGGTCAGGTCAGCCTGGAGCGAGTCGAAGAGCTCCTTTCGCGCCGTCCCCGTGTTGCAGATCCATTGGAGCCTGTCGATGTTAAAGAAAAGATGCTGGGCGAACTAGAAGCAAGGAATTTGCATATTCGTTACGACGGAAGTGATCAAGACACCTTGAGGGGGCTCTCATTCCGGATTGCCCCAGGCGAATTGGTGGCGGTTGTGGGTCCTGTTGGTTGCGGAAAAACCACTCTTGCCCGAGCCCTGGGTCGCATGGTGGAAGTCCCGGAGGGACAGCTGTTTTTAGATGGCTGCGATCTCACCCAATTCCGGCTTCAAGACCTCAGAGAGCAAATTGCGCTCGTGCCCCAGGAGGGCTATCTGTTTACAAGCAGCCTTGCCGACAACCTCCGCTATGGAGATCCAGAAGCAGGCATGGATCGGGTGGAAGCAGCAGCTGATCAAGCCCGACTTCTGGATGATGTGAAGGGTTTCCCCGATGGTTTTGACACCTTGGTGGGGGAAAGAGGTATCACGCTCAGTGGAGGCCAACGGCAACGGACGGCCCTTGGTAGAGCGTTGTTAATGACCTCACCGTTGCTCGTGCTGGATGACGCTTTAGCCAGCGTTGACAACAACACCGCCGCTGAAATTCTCGCGTCCGTCCGTCGGCAAACGCAACGCACCATTGTGATGATCAGCCACCAGCTGTCGGCAGCTGCGGCTTGCGATCGGATTCTTGTTCTGGAGCAGGGACGCCTCGTCCAGCAAGGTCATCACAACGAACTCATCACGGTGAAGGGCCCCTACCGCAGCCTTTGGGAGCGGGAGCAGGCTGCCGAACGCTTGGATGCTGTGGCTTGAAACATGAAACGCTTATCCATAAAGCCACGACAAATGTGGCGTTCGGGGCTTAGCTAGTTCAAAAGGTTTTAGCGATGTCTTCCAGCTCTCCCTTCGCGGTGCGCTGCACCCTCACCTTCGGCGACATCTACGGCCAGATTTTGGCCTGGATGGCAGTGATTTTTGTGAGTTTGGCCTCTGGCCTGGCTCTGATGGGGTCATCCAAGCCGTTGTTCGCGCTTGTGGGTGTAGGGCTGATTCTTGTGTTGAGCTTGCCCTTTCTTCTATTCGCCTTTGTCACGACCTTGCTGAACCACATTCAACTGGAACCCAAATCAGTTGCCTAGGGTTTCGGCACTGACTTCATCGCGATGCTGCCCTCCTGGCTTACCGGACAGACAACACCGTCACAGCCGTCCAGCGATCAAGGGCGGCATGTCGTGCTTGGCACTGCCCTGAATGCGCCTTTGATGGACGATCAGGAGGAAGCCCTGTTTGGTTGCGGCTGCTTCTGGGGAGCTGAGAAAGGCTTTTGGAGACTGCCTGGTGTGGTGTCAACAGCAGTTGGTTACGCAGGCGGAAAAGTCGAGAATCCAAGCTACGAACAGGTTTGCAGTGGACGCACAGGCCATTCGGAAGTGGTGCGAGTGGTCTGGAGCACGACGGCGATTGATTTCAGTGATCTCCTCAAGCTGTTTTGGGAATGCCACAACCCAACCCAAGGCGATCAACAGGGGAACGACCGAGGCAGCCAGTATCGATCAGCGATCTACACCAGCACGGAACAGCAAGCAGAGCTAGCAATCGCAAGCCGTGATTGGTATCAGGCAGCCTTAAACAATCAAGGTGATGCTGCCATCACAACGGAAATCGCTTCCGATCAAGTGTTTTTTAGAGCCGAGGAGTACCACCAGCAATACTTGGCCAGGCCGGGCAGCAGGCCGTATTGCTCAGCCATGCCAAGCGGTGTCTTGCTTGGTGACTTCCCTGGTGCCAATTACAAACTCCCAAGCACTGTTTGGAGCCACTACGACTGGTCCATCAGTCACTGTGTTTTGCGCGGTGACAACAGCCCCATTTCTCTGAGGGCCTAAACCCATGAATAACGCCTTGCCAGACAGGGTCGTCATGGCAGCCATTGCTCTCACCCTCGTTGTGGTGTTCGCTTTGATCTTCAGTCTGAGACCGAATAACAACAACGCGGAGCCGTTGCTGTGGAAGGAGCAATCCTCGCCCAGCGAAAGCTCCTTAGCGATTTGATCACAAACAGAGTTTTGAATGTGAAACTTAGATTATTGAGATCCACCAAGGCACCTAGAAGAGGTTTGTGAAGCCTTCACCTGACCCACGCCAGCGCCGTCGGCTACACCCATTGCCTAAGGGATTGGTAGAGCTTTATGGCTTGATTGCCGTTTTAATTGTGCTCATTCCTGAATGGCTGGCCGATGGAACGCTTGCCTTGAATGAGCGCCCGAGCCGCTCAGCAATGCCGATGACCAGCAGAGCCTGGCGCACACTGCCGGAGCTCCAGTTGGCTTCGATGACGCTCTGTGAGTTGCGCCTCCTTGCCAAGAATTTGCGCCTTTGGGGATACAGCAGCGACAGCCGAAGCGAATTGACAGACCGCCTGCTGAGACGGTCTGCACGCTTCAACAAAGGGGGGAATGCGCTGTGATAGCTTCCTCCTGACGGGGCGTAGCGCAGCTTGGTAGCGCACCACTTTGGGGTAGTGGGGGTCGTGGGTTCAAATCCCGCCGCTCCGATTTCAAACAAAAACTCAAATCCCATTCATCAAGCCGGTCCTCTAAGGCCGGCTTTTTTGTGATCTGGATTGACGTTGCATCAGCAGCATCGATTCGCCAAGCAGGTTTATCCCATACACATCCGCTTGATCCGGAAGCAAATGGTCCTTTTTGAAAAGCAATGAAAACCGAGAAGGCCGCAAAGACAACCGATCTGTCCCGCCAACAGCAGTTTTCTAAAGCTCAATAGACAACAATCACACTTCCTGAAAACATAATAACCAAACAAATTCATTGCGACAGAACCGATCGACTCCATACCCCACCTACTTATTCTCAAGCCGATGAATCCACCAAGAAAGCAAAACGCACAGAACGAGAGCGGCCACAAGAGTGACCCTCATCAAGCCATAATGAGAAAATCCTAAGAAATGAAGCACTCTTTCTATAACAACACCCAAAAGAAAGTATCCCCCATGATGATATGACTTCAACCAGGTCATAAAGCTTCACGGCAATAAAATAGTTGATAGTCAACAATCACATCTTTGAGTATAGTATGAAATCAAGCAAGGGATGTCATGAAATCGGTAAAAATACTCTTATTCATCCTCGCAATCATGGGCGTGTCCGGATTTGAACTAGAACAAGAGAAAGACTTTTTTTCATCAAAAGCACGCGCATTTGGAAAATGCGAAGACTGGAAAGATGAAGGCAGAGTCCTGATTTACGAAACAAAGACAAACATCGCCGAAGAGGCCTCAAGGTTTGGGATTGAACACCCCGAACCTCATTCTCAATTTCACGGAACCGAGAAAGAAAAACTGAAAGCGGCTAAAGACAGATATGACTGAAACAAAGCCAGGATGGATTTTGCAGCCAGAAATCCAAGCAAAAAAATAAAAGTCCATTCACGCCTTTGCAAATACGTACCAAAGCAAAGATTATTTGAAGGCTATGAAAACAAACTCATACAGGATGGATCCTGGAAGGATGAAGAGGGCATGAGAGGCAAGATGCAAAAAGCAAAACAATTCCATTACTGATCAACCTCGAAAATCATGATCCCTCCCTGCAGAATCACTCCACAAGCTTGGAGCAACAGCCCTACGTTGCCGTTGGTCTCTATTAGCAAGCCAAAGACGCCGCCATCGCCAGAAGGCGTCATGCTGAACAAAGAGTGACAGCTTATGGGCCGGTTCTCACGACATTCCCCGGATTGGTCACGCCAAGGATGGCGTCATCGCCGTAAGTTCATCATTTTGATTGTGCTTGCGGCACTGGCCATGGGCTTCGTGCTCACGAACCGAGGGCCTCTCATCCCCCCGAACCAGAGCGCAAGGCAACACCAAACCACCGAAACCGCCACCAAACCCCCCATCGAGACCCCGGCGGGGCTAGAGGAGGTCACGATGTCGGCGGAGCTGCTGGAGCAGCACCCCTTTATCTACGCAGGAATCAATCTCGAGAAGATATACGAGCTCAATCTGCACTCACGCACCTTCACCGCAGATGGGGAAATTTGGCTGGAGTGGCTTCCGAATGTCGATAAGTTGCTCAAAGCCAACAACACAGATCCAGCAGAACTAATCCATCTAACAAACAGAATCGAAACCTGGGACTCCACATTTGAGCCAACAACCAAAACCCCAACGGAACTGTCTGGGGGGCGCCATCAACAGTCTTATCACTTTTCCAGCCGTTTCTATGACGATGCGGTTGATTTCCGTCGTGATCCATTCGATGTACTTCGACTCCCAATCATCGTTGAGCTCAAACCTCGCTGGACATCACAGAAATACGCGGACATTCGCCTTTTACCGGAACCAACCCCCTACGGATTAGTAGGTGCTCTGGGATCCCTCAGTGGTTACGAACTCAAAAGCGTTTCATTCACGCCGTACCTCCGTCAGGCGACGAACCAACTCGGTACCTGGTACAGACCAACGCTCGCGCAAGTTCGATTAGAGCTGAACTACCAGAGCAATCTTTGGCCCGGCATTGTGAATTGGATCATCCCATTGATGATCATCAACTCAATCGTGCTGATGGCACCATCGGTGGAAGGAACGCTCTCCGACGTTCGCCTAGCCATCCCCTCCACAGCTCTGCTCACCCTGATTTTCTTGCAGCAGTCGTATCACGCATCCCTTCCCAAGATCCCCTACACCACCTTTCTCGACGACCTCTTCACAACGAGCTATCTGATCTCCATGGCGCTCTTCGCCTTATTCACGTGGGGATACAACAGCTTTGCAGCAGCATCTGAGGCCGACAAACCCAAGGCGATCAAGATGATCAATCGAGCCGATTTAACCTTCCAAATCATCTCGCTCTCTCTTCTGGGTTTAACCGGATTCATTAGTTGGGGGGTGCGATGAGACGCCTGCTCTGGCTCACCGGACTAGTCGGGGCCTCGCTGCTGAGTTCTTGCAACAACTCCCCGTCGAGCCAACCTGTCAGCAGTGTGAATGTTGGGATTCTGCATTCACGCAGCGGCACCATGGCGCTTTCAGAAAACACGGTCGCTGAGGCGGAACGACTGGCGATCGAGGAAATCAACGCTGACGGCGGCCTCAACCTCAATGGGCGACGTGTCCTCCTGAAAGCGATTGAAGAAGATGGAAGGTCGGATCCAGCAACGTTTGCTCGGCAAGCCGCCAAGTTGCTCGATACGCAAAACGTTGTCGCTGTTTTCGGTGGATGGACCTCCTCTAGTCGTAAGGCGATGATCCCTGTCTTCGAAGCGAGAGGTGGGCTGCTGTTCTACCCGGTTCAATACGAGGGGCAGGAATGTTCAGCATTTGTGGTCTACGGCGGCTCCGTTCCCAATCAGCAATCCACACCGGCCGTGGCATGGATGCTCGCCAACAAAAGCAAGCAATTGGTCTTGATTGGCTCGGACTATGTCTACCCAAAAACCGCTAATCAGATCATCCGCGTCCAGGTCACTCAGGCAGGGGGCACGGTGATTGATGAGCTCTACCTACCCCTAGGGAGCCAAGCCGTGGAACCACTCATTCAAGCGATTGCTAAGGCTCGTGCGACGAAGCCAGTGGTCGTCATCAACACACTCAATGGCGACAGCAATATCGCTTTCTTCCAGGCTCTCAACAAGGCTGGGCTCATCGGCGATCCAAACCTGAGCGTGCTCAGCCTGTCGGTATCAGAGGAAGAGGCGATCGCGATCGGCTCTAACAACATGAGCGGAAGTTACGCCAGCTGGAGTTATTTCCAAAGCTTGAACAGAGAGGCATCCAAAGAGTTTGCTGCACGGTTTCGACAACGCTATGGCTTTCACCGTGTGATCAATGATCCAGCAGAAGCGGGCTACAGCCTTGTGCATCTCTGGGCCAAAGCCGCTGAAACCGCTAACAGCACCGATCCAACCAAGGTACGCAAAGCACTGATCGGCACACGTTTTGAAGCCCCTCAAGGATTGCTTTCCATCATGCCCTCGCAGCATCTGCGCAAACTCTCCCTACTGGGTCGAGCAGATCCAAGCGGACGCTTCATCGTGCAAAAGAATTTCGGTGTGATCGATCCCATCCCTTGGAACCCCGCTCTAGCAGAATCGGCAGGACGGCAATGCGATCACAGCAAAACCCCATGAGAAAGCTGAGCGAATCGCCCTGAAACCTGTGGTGTCTCCCTAAAGCGAGCTGGCAAAAAAGACTTTTGCGGCATGCCTTGCTCTGGGCTCACTCCCAGGTCGCTGTGCAGCGATAAGAGGTTTCGCCTCCCATGCCGATCTCAATGGATGTGCATGAGGTACCGGTTACTTTTTTCCCCTCTGGCACTTTGGACAAGGCCCTACTGGTTGCAACCTCTTCATCCATCGCCTCTTGAGTCGCTGATCCGGCCCAGGCACACCGCAGGGACCGATCACTATGGTGGCAACTGCAAATAGAAGAATCTCTTTCATAACGAAGAGCCGATAACCATAAACACTCTTTAGCAACATATTCAAAAAACGCCTGAAAGCCAACTCATCTCTCCGCTCTGAACTCATGCCCTCGAACTAAAGGATGGGTCTATCGCAAACAGGCCGATTATCCCTAACCAAAAGATAAAACCGCAACGTTAATCAAAAACACCGATCAATCATCAAAAAAATTTAATCACACAAGACAGATATCATCCATGCCCAGCAAAAAGTGAGATTTTGATGAGTTATTTAGTTACAAACAACTCACCTGCCATGGTTTTGTAGCGCTTGAGCGATGCACCTGGACGACGCCTCCGATTAGGCAAACCTTGGCCGGGCAACAACATTTTTGGTGCAAAATTAACCTGAGGAGCTACATCAAGCAATTTTTGCGATTCCGCTAGCTCTTGAGCAATTGATTCTGCTGTTGTCAGTGCTGGGGCGGGAACAGCCTCAGTCGAGTCGACATCAACGTCCCCGACAAGAGTTTCCGTCTGAGAAGACGTTGACGTGGTTGAGGTGGAAGGAGATGCCGGCGTACGAGCGAGCGGACGGAGAAGCACAAACCCCAGCATCAATGACAGAAGAGAGGCCATCGTGCTGGGAAGACCAAGTGAACGCCCCAAGAAATTCCAAATAATTCCTGACCCCGCGAGACCAAAAACGCCAATTGCCGCAAAGAGCGGGCCAATGAGCTTGAAGAGTAAATTTTTCATGTAGACATTTTGACGTGTTACGACCCATGCCGTGAGTCATTTCACTCAGGAGCGCAGGAAAAGCGAGAGCACGTCGCAATCACCATGCATGAACGAGAGTGATGACAGGTCTAAAAAATCCTGGGGACTTATCGATCAACACGACCACCTCAAAAAGAATCTTTCACCGCATTCACTGAGCAGAAGGCAACTTACAGTTTTGAGGCATGGTTAATCATATAGCCGTGACGACCACAGAACAAAGGAACAACAAAACATTCAGAGCTCTCGAAAAAATGCAGAAGCTATCAACTCTCCTAACCATCATGCATGGCAAATTCGCCTCACAACACGAGCCATTTCAAAACCTTTGCCACAAACTCCTTTCTTTATTCTCGAACCCACCCAACTTCTCAGCTAAATTAATATGTGGGACGAAGATAGGGTATAGTTAGAAAAATGAATTTAAAGATGATGCGCCTTCCAAAAATTGGACTGATGCTTCTTCTCGCAACAACTTCACCATTGATAGCGGCTGAGACCAGTGAGTGGGAAAGGCGGGGGGAGAAGCTTTGCCGTGAAGATACAGAGTTCTGTGAATTCTTCGCTTTGACCTCAACCCTTTCAGGGATTTGTCAAATCTATATGCAAGGCATCATCACCAAGGATCAGTACCTGAAAGCTATCGATCTATACAGCAACCCACAGACACCAACAAAGAGTTCCAAAGAGGCCTTCAATACCCACAAAAGAATTGGCTGCCATTACGACAACTAGAAATAATAATATCAGCAATACCATAATAACTTAAACCTTCAAAACAGTTTTTATGCTCCAGAATCAATAGATCTAGACAGTGACAACATCCATATTAAAGTTGCAACTATTTTCAACAAAAGAAACAATCCGCACAGACATCTAAAAATATTTGCAAACAGCAAAACAAGATGCAGCCATCGTGAATCTATTTTTCTCATTCACAAAAAACTCCATCAAAAATCAATCCATCAAGTCGCTTGCGAAAGATCTTTGGCCGAAGGAGTTAGGCGCTTGTTTTAAGGCAGGTGGAAGATTTTGGACGCTCAGCGCTTGCCAAGCCCTTGTTGCCATCGATCAGCCAGTGATTCGATAGCCGCTTGTGGTCCACAGAGGCTGAGAAGCGGATCAGCCAGGTGACGAGAAGCCGCCAAGCGCAGTGCAGTGCCATCGAGAGTCTCCATAGCCTCCATACAGCGATGGTCATGGTTATCGGGCAAGCCAAGGCCTCTGAGCTGGGCTCGCCGTTCGGCTCTCTGACCTGTTGTTTGCGAGGCATGGGCCAACTGACCACGAAATTTGGCACGCGCCAGATTGAGGTCCGCGCTGACAAGCGTGTGTTCCATCAGTTCCTTCCAACTCATCATCAGCAAATCCAAGCTGGTTAAGGCCTTATCAACAGCGGTGGATGCATGCAGAACAAATGGTGAGGCCTTGGCCCTTGCTGGATGGTGAACGCCTACGTCGTAGGCCACGCCATGGTCTTCGCGAAGCCGGCGAAACAACAGACTCGACATGCCAGTACCCAGATGGGTTTGCAACAAGCGCAGGGCAAGGTCATCTGGATGTCCGTGAGGAAGCGTTGGCTGACCCAGCATCAGCACAACCTGTTCGGTGGCCTGAGGGTGGAGGTGAACGGTTTGTTTCGCACGAAGGGGTGCTTGATCAAGAGAATCCTGAGCGGCCAGATCCGATTCCATTGATTTGGATTGAGGGCAAATTCCATCCGCTTGAAGTTGATCCAACAATCCAGCTGGAATCGAACCCGACAACGCCAAAATCGCTCCCTCGGCGCTGAGCGATGTAGCAATCGGCCTTAGAGACTCAGCATTCAGTTGCTCCAACTCCTCCGCAACACCCAGGGGGTCATGTCCATAGGGGCCCTCGCCATAGGCCAAATGCCGCCAGCCATCAAAGGCCACATGGAAAGGGTCTTCTCGCTGACGCTGCAACGCCTGAAGGCTCAACTCCCGCTCCAGATTCACCTGATCGGCTTGCAGATGGGGTTCATGAACCATCGAGCCCAAGAGGGGAAGCAATTGGGAGCTATCGAGATCCCGGCATTTCATGCTGATCAGCAAGCCATCTTCGTTGGTGTCGCAGCGCAGACCTGCGCCACAACCCTCCACGAGATCGGCTATTTGCATGGCATCAAGGGAGCCACAGCCGCGAGTCAAGACGGATGCCAACAGCTGATGCGCTCCCCTCTGGCCGATTGGATCAGCAGCGCTTCCACGTCCGATCCACAATTTGGCAGCCAACACACCTGGTGTCTGAACCGGATCCAAAACCAAATCGGTTGTGCTCACTCCGAGTCCTCCGGTAAGGCCAACAGAGTGAAGGCTTGATCAGGTTGCAAAAGCGGTAGCAAGGAGTGTTGCAAGCGTTCAACCGTCCAGGTCTGCATATGGCTGAGCGGAGACAACAACGTTTGGGTTCGCCCCCATAGGGATTGGGATCCAGCAATGGCAGCCACGGATCCAGGCGCTTCCAAGCTGAAGCGCAGGCCATTTCCCACCAATTGCTGTGCCCGATGCAGCTCCTCACTAGCGATGGCTTCCAGCGAAGCCCGTCTCAATTCCTCCTCGATCACGGCTTCAACCTGATCGATCTGGTCCTCTGGGCAGCAGGCTTCCAACATCACCACACTTCCCTGTTCCATCACCGTGACGTCCATATCAATGGATTCCACGATTTGTAGATCTTCCCTTAACCGTTGCACCAATCGACTCCGCCTTCCCTCGGCCAAAAGAGTCGTTGCAAGGTCTGCGCCCATCACGCTGTCTTGATCGTTGGCTGTCGCCATCGGCCATGCCATCAGCAACCGTGCTGCTTCCAGGCGAGGGAATCGGGTGCTTTGTCGTCCGCTTTGAAACGCAAGCGAACGAGAGGCGGATGCACGTTTGTCCCCCTGGTCAAGATCGCCTTGAAGCTCGGAGAGGCGGCTCGAGTGGATCTGCTCCAACAAACTCGCTGTCACAGCGCCACTGATGGCCAAACAACAGTTGGGGCCGCGATACCTCCTGCTGTGAAATTGGCGCATTCCCTCTGGAGTGCTATCGATCAAGCTCTTCTCCCAACCAAGAATGGGACGGCCGTAGGGATGCTGTCCAAAGCCTTGAGACAACAAGGTTTGGAACACCTGCTCGTCGGGTTGATCTCGGTACTGAGCAATCTCTTCAAGCACCACATCCCTCTCCATGCCGTAGGCGTCCTCCCTCAGCGCCGGATTCAGCACAAGGTCAAGCAACAGGTCGAGGGCGTTTTGAGCGCAGCTGGAAGGCACCAAAACGTGGAAGTGCACATCATCAAAACCCGTAGCCGCATTGCTGCTGCCACCAAGGGCCTCAATCCGACGATCAAATTCACCGGCCTGCAACGTTGCACTGCCCTTAAACACCATGTGTTCTAAAAAGTGGGCAAGGCCCTCTTCCCCTTGGTCTTCCCAGGTACTTCCAGCTCGACACCAAAAGTCGAGACAGGTGAGGTCTGCGTCTGGCATCAGGGCACTCACGGTTCGACAACCGTTTTTCAAGAGCTGATGCTGCAGCCCAGGGCCGGAGGCGATCTCGTTCAGGGTCCCGTGTCAAAGTCCCATTCTGTTCTGTCCCTCGCTGGACTGATGTCCGAATCCACCAACGGTCTTGAATTGCATCCGCTGGTGACCTCCCTAGCGGAGCAAATTCGCACGTGCCGGACAGCTCTCCCCGACCTCTCTCCTCTCGCTGTAGACCCAGCATTGGAGGCGATCAGCGGCATGCTGGATGGTGAAACGCTCTTCATTCGCAACGAGCTGCATCAATGCCTTGGTCTCCGCAAACTCCACCTTGAGATTGCTCGCCTAGGCATGGGATTGCAGATCCTCCACTGCGTCTTTTTTCCAGATCCGAGGTTCGACCTACCCGTATTTGGTGCCGATATTGTTGCCAGCAAAGCGGGAATTTCAGCGGCGATCGTTGATCTCTCCCCTGTCTGCGAAGCCTTACCAGAGGCGGTGAGTCAACCGCTCAGTGCTCTTCAATTACCGCCGTTTCAGCAGGTAAGAGACCTGCCCGCGTGGGGAACCATTTTTTCCCCCTATGTGAAATTCATTCGACCCGTTGATCAGCAAGAAGAGACCTGGTTCGTTGACCTTGTAGCTGACTATCTCAACATCCTGCGCCAAGCGATTCTGGCAACCGCTCCCGATGCTCTTGATTCACTCCCTACGATCGATCGTCATCAAGGCCAACTCTCCTATTGCCGGCAACAGAAACGCAACGACAAGACCCGACGCGTCTTAGAGAAAGCTTTCGGAAGCGCTTGGGCCGATCGCTACATCGAGGAAATGCTCTTCGACGATCCTCCACCTCTTCCATGAAGCAATTACCTCTATGGGTGATGGTTGGGGTGCTCGGAGCTGCCGTTGTCGGAGCCGGTGTCTGGATCACGCGCCGGCCGGCAACGAAAGTCCAACCCGCTGCCGCGGTTCAAAAAGTACGTGCACCGGAAGCGGTTGCTGCCCTCGGCCAACTCAAGCCAGCAGGAGAAGTCCGTCGCTTGGCGGCTCCGGTGAGTGGCTTTGGTGGTACTCCGCGCATTGCCGCCTTACTGGTGAAGGGAGGGGACCCGATTCGCAAGGGACAACCCTTGGCAATCTTTGATAACCGACCCCAAATCGAAGCCGAAATGGCTGAGGTGGACGCCCAAATCCAATCGGCTGCGCTCGAAGTGAAACTGCAACAGCGAGAGGTTTCCCGCTATGCAGCCGCGGCCAAGGTGGGAGCAGCTGCCATGGTGCTCTATGAGGAAAAACAAGATGAGCTCAAACGCTTTCAACGGGAAGGCGTCGAGCTGAGCGCAAAGCGACGAAGCCTCGAGGCCGACCTTGCTGAAAGCGAACTGCTCTCTCCCATTGATGGCGTCGTGCTCAAAATTCATAGCCGCGTCGGCGAGCGTCCGGGCAGCGACGGTGTGATGGAGGTGGGAGCCAGCCAAACCATGGAGGCCCTGGTGGAGGTGTACGAGTCGGATATCAATCGAATTTCAATCGGCCAATCCGTCACCCTGACCAGCGAAAACGGCGGATTTAAAGGAACACTCGAGGGGCGTGTCGAGCGCATCACTCCGCAGGTGCGACAGCGAAAAGTTCTTTCCACCGATCCCACCGGAGATGCCGATGCCAGGGTGATTGAAGTGGATGTGGTTCTTTCTCCAGAGTCGGAAAAAAGAGTGACGCAACTCTCTGGTTTGAAAGTGATAGCCCGCTTCAAGACCCCATGATCCGAGCCTTCTGGCAGCGGCGCAGGATTCCATTGGCATCCTTGATGCTGATCCGCCAACCCGTGCGTTTAGCGGTTGCTCTGGCAGGCATCAGCTTCGCCGGAATTCTGATGTTCATGCAGCTGGGCTTTCGCGACGGTTTGTTTGACGCCAGCGTCACCGTGCATCGTCTGTTCGATGCAGACATTGTGTTGATCAGCCCGCGCTCCACCAGTTCCGTGAGCATGGCCGGCTTCCCCCGCAGGCGACTGATTCAGGCCATGGCCGCTCCTGAAGTGGAGGGAATTACGCCCGTCCACTGGAATCTGCTGCTTTGGAGAAATCCCGAAACCCTGGGGACACGATCCATTCTTGCGCTGGGGTTTGAACCCAACCATCCCCTCTTTACCGACCCAACATTGGCAGCAAAAGCCAAGCTGCTCACCCAGAAAGGCCGCGTCTTATTTGACGAAAAATCGCGAGCAGAATTTGGTCCTGTTGCTCAATGGTTTCGGGAGGGACGCACCGTTGAAAGCGAAATTGCTGGCAAAAGAGTTCGCGTAGCCGGTTTGATTGGCCTTGGAGCGTCCTTTGGTGCTGATGGGAACTTATTAACGAGCAGCGAAACATTTTTGGATTTAATTCCAAATACCCCTTCGGGAAGCATCGAAGTGGGATTAGTTCGCTTAAAAGATGGGAGTGATGCGGAGCAGGTAGCGCAACGCCTCCAATCCCAACTTCCCGCCGATGTCACAGTGCTGACCAAGCAAGGATTCATCGATTTCGAGCAAAATTATTGGCGTACAAGTACATCAATCGGCTTCATTTTCACCCTCGGTGCCGCAATGGGCTTTGTGGTGGGCTGCGTGATTGTGTATCAGGTTCTTTATTCAGATGTCAGCGATCATCTGCCCGAATACGCCACCTTGATGGCCATGGGTTACAAGCTCAACAGCTTGCTCGGAGTGGTGGTCAGAGAAGGCCTGTTGCTTGCTCTGTTTGGTTATCTACCCGCTTATGCCGCTGGTCAGGGCTTGTACTGGCTGGTGCGCAATGCCACCCAGTTGCCCGTGGCGATGAACACGGTGCGGGCCGTGAGTGTGTTCAGCATGATTTTGATCATGTGCATGCTCTCCGCTGGTCTTGCCATGCGTCGACTCGTGGATGCCGATCCGGCGGAGATTTTTTAAGGCGATGGCAACGAGCTCACTCACCGTTGATATTCATGAGCTAAGCCATTGGTACGGCAAAGGCTCCACCCGCAGGCAGGTGCTGCAAGGCGTGGACTTACAAATTGCGGCTGGTGAAGTGGTGCTGCTCACCGGTCCTTCCGGCTGCGGCAAAACAACCTTGCTCACCTTGATCGGAGCCTTGCGAAAGGTGCAGGAGGGGGACGTTGAGGTGTTTGGACAGCAGTTACGCGGAGCAGCTCGCGGCCAGCGTCAGCGGTTGCGCCGTCGCATTGGCATGATTTTCCAGGGCCACAATCTCTTGCGCTGCCTCACCGCTGAACAAAATGTGCAGATGGGCGCTGATCTGTTGCCCAATCTTGGATACAGGGCACGCCGCGATCAGGCACGGGAATGGTTGCGCTCTGTGGGACTTGAAGACGAGTTAGGGAAGCTCCCCCATGACCTTTCCGGGGGCCAAAAGCAACGCGTAGCGATCGCCAGAGCCCTGGCAGCCAAACCCCAGCTTCTCCTTGCCGATGAACCAACAGCGGCCCTCGATAGCGGCACTGGCCGCGAAGTGGTGGAGCTACTGAAGCGCTTGGCGCGCGAACAGTCTTGTTCTGTGCTGATGGTGACGCATGATCCGCGCATTCTTGATGTGGCAGATCGTCTTGTTCGAATGGAAGATGGGCGTCTCTACCAGACGATTCGTTAAGTTGGTGTGAGTAAAAGAGTTGGAATCTTCCAAAACGCATGGCTAAGCGCAGAAACCTCAAGAAGGAAAAGCAGGAGCGCAATCGCGCTTACGCCCGCAAATTCAAGAAGCGCAAGCTCCGCAATGACGGCCGTGGTGAAGGTGCTGGCAACGGCGTAACCGGAACAGCAAACAACGGTGGTGCTGCGGATTGATCGCTTTGGCGTGACCCTGCACCGTTTGCATCAAAACCATTTGCATCCAGAAAGAGGGGGAGACCCCTCTTTTTTGATGGCTTTAGGCTGAACCCCTCTTGCCCCTATTTCGCGCGGATGTTCATCAGCGTCGTCATCCCCACCTATAACCGGCGCTCGATTCTTGAGAAGTGCCTGCTGGCACTGGAACATCAAGATCCCAGCGGGGAAATCGAAAACTACGAAGTGGTTGTCGTCGATGACGGTTCCAGCGACGGCACTCCCGACTGGTTGCGACAGGACGCCGCTCGCTTCCCCCATGTTCGCCTTGTGGAACAACAGCATGGCGGACCTGCAGAAGGTCGTAATCGCGGCGTTGATCATGCCAAAGGAGATGTGATCGTCTTTATCGATAGTGATTTAGTGGTCACATCAAGCTTTCTCGCATCCCATGCACGCGCCTTAAGTCGTCGTTGGAATCAGCAGGGAAATCGTCTCTGCTTCACCTATGGCGCTGTGATCAATACAGCCAATTTTGATCAACCAACAGCGGAACGACACAAACTGCGGGATCTCTCCTGGGCCTATTTCGCAACGGGGAACGTCGCGATCGATCGGGATGTTTTAGAGCGTTCCGGATTATTTGATGTGGGCTTTCGCCTCTATGGATGGGAAGACCTGGAGCTTGGAGAACGGCTGAGGCAAATGGGCGTTGAGCTAGTGAAATGTCCAGAAGCGGTTGGATATCACTGGCATCCAGCATTTCGCCTGGACCAAATCCCAGACCTGATTCGCGTCGAACGGGAACGGGCACGCATGGGCTTGGTGTTCTATCGCAAGCATCCCAGTCGTCGCGTCCGGTTCATCATTCAATTCACCTGGTTGCATCGCCTGCTTTGGTCCTTGCTCACCCTCGGAGGTCTCCTCAATGAACGCAGCCTTCGCCCGCTGATGGCCTGGCTGATTCAACGGGGCCAACCCTCCCTGGCTCTGGAGTTGTTGCGCCTACCCCTCAACAGGATTGGGGTGGAAGCGCTGTATCGCGAAGCCCGGCAAGCAGGACTGCACTGAATCGAATGGTGGCGGAGCTGCGTCGGCTACTGATCGAACCCTCCCGCATGGCCGACCGTGATGGCGATGGATACCTTGTGCTTCGCGATGACGAATCTCATTACCTTCGCCGGGTGTTACGGCTGCGTCCTGGAGCACCTGTGGAGGTTGTCGATGGCCGCGGCCACCTTTGGGAGGGATTGCTTCAGGAGAAGGGGCAACTCATGCTTCCCGGCAGTTGTCACACCACAACCCCTGCCAGCACCCCTCGGTTAGGCCTCGCAATTGCTCTGGTTCGACGGGGCATGGATGAGGTCATGCGCATGGCCTGTGAATTGGGCGTGGATTGCATCCAACCCTTAAAAGCAACGCGATCCACACCCCAAGCGGACTACAAACCAGAGCGCTGGCAGCTGATCCTCAAAGAAGCGGTCGAGCAATGCGAGCGGCTCTGGATGCCCCAGCTCCTCCCGCTGACATCCACGGGTAGTTGGTGGACGCGGCCGGACAACAGCGACACGCTGGCCATTGCCACCACACGCTTAGAAGGGCTTCCTGCTTTAGGGCCTTGGTTGCAGCGCCAGACCCCTGGGGACAACTGCATCTGGCTTTCGATTGGCCCGGAGGGAGGCTGGGACCCTCAGGAGCAAGCGCAAGCGCTGAGGGAAGGATGGTCCGCGGTCAGTCTTAGCGAGGACATTTTGCGCTCTTCTACTGCAGCGATTGCCGGGGTGGCAACGCTGAGCAGTTGGCGGCGTACGACGCCAATTGGAGAACAGACCTGAAGCGGCGTCAGCTACTGAATAGCTCTGATGCCATGTCCTTGAACCCCTTCAAATTTCTTCCCGGACGGCGACGCTCAGGACGCAGTGCACGACCGGGCTGGACCATCTCCGGAGCGAACGTGCTGAGCGTGACGACAGGACGCTCGGCTTCCGCCTTTGCCAGTTCCGCTGCAATCGCTTCAGCCGTGGTGAGAGAACCTGCTGCGGCCGCTGGTGTTGATGGCGCTGGTGCCGATGGAGCTGGCACTGAAGCTGCCGGTGCGGAAGCGACAGGGGCAGAAGCTGCAGGAGCCGAAGCCGTGGCTGGGGTGGTAACCGCTGGAGCAGGTTTGGCGATCTCAGTGGTAACACTGCCATCCGTTGTTTTGGAGATGGCGGGAATGGGGGCAAGAGCCTCCTCTTGACCGTCCTCCTCAGGAAGGTCTCGAACAGGCGCGATCTGAATCGCCTGGTCGCTCGAAGCGCCTTCCTCGAGGTTGAGGAAAAAGCCTTTGCTCTTCAGCGCCATGCCAGGTTCCGGTGGACAACGTGGGCTGATTATCCAACCCAAACTGTCTGAATGGGCTGATGCTTAGGGCAGTGCAACACAGCTCGATGGTTTTGCCAGACCAAAACATCACGATGTGGGGGATAGCCCTGCTTCTCAATGGCGTGCTGATTGCCCTTGCGCAGCGCCTCCCCCTACTCACGCGCATGGGTTGGGTGCATGCCGGAATTCTGGGAACGATCCTCTGGGGCTGCCTTGGCTGGAGAGGCTGGGTCGCCGTTGTGATCTACCTCGTGTTGGGATCACTGGTCACGCGCCTCGGCTTTGCGCAAAAACAAAAGCAGGGGCTTGCAGAGGCGCGTGGAGGAAGGCGAGGACCCGCCAACGTTTGGGGGTCTGCCTTCACTGGCACCGTGATCGCTCTCTTGATTGGCGCAGGCATTGGCTCGGCAACGCTCTTGCTGATCGGATTCGCCGCCAGCTTCGCTGCCAAACTTGCCGACACCTTTGGCAGTGAAATCGGCAAACGTTGGGGACGAACCACCGTTTTGATCACCACCCTGCGCAGAGTGCCAGCTGGCACGGAAGGGGCCGTGAGCTTGGAAGGCACCCTGGCCAGTGCCGCCGGCAGCCTTGTGATGATGTTGGTGATGGCGGGACTGTCGTTCGTGACCACGCCCACGGCGATGGCCGTGGTGGCGATTGTGGGTCTCATCGCAACCCTGCTGGAAAGCCTGCTGGGAGCTCTGGCTCAGGAGCGGGTGCACTGGTTAACCAATGAAATCGTCAACGGATTGCAGACGGCCTGGGCTGCGGTTTTAGCCATGCTGGTCGCGATTCCTCTGGGTCTTGCTGGCTGATCGGAGTCCGTGCTGCCTGTCGCAGCAGGCTCAGCGCCTCTCGAATGGCTTTGCGTAGCAACCCTGGTGCCACCTTCTCTTTCAGAGCAAGATCTCTAATGGGAATGTTGTCGACGTAGCGAGCCAGAAGCCAGCAGCGCTGGCGTGGCTCGAGAGCCTTCAGTGCCCCCTGCAACCAGCGAAGCCTGGGTTCCTCCTCATCCGCTTCAAAGGTCGATGCAAAGGTCGATGCAGACATGACTGGGGGAGCCTCGATCTGATCGAGCAGGGAGCTTCTCAATTCTCCGTCCACCGCCTGAATGGCAGGGGCAACATCAAGCGAATCCACATGGCCCAAGGCGTGAGCCATCAAGGCCTCCCGCCAGCGCTCAACAGTCACGTCGAGTGATGCAGCAAGGCCTGTCTCATCCAGCGGTTCCAGCCTCTCTTGCAACCGTTGAGCCTGAAGACGCATCCCCAGGCTGTGCAAGTCCTTCAAGCGCCAAGGAATCCTGAGCATGTGTTGGCGATCGCGACGGAAATGCAGGATTTGACCGTGAACCCTTGCCAGCACGTAGGTGCTGATGCGACATCCACGTTGAGGGTCGAAATTGGCCAAGCCATGGATCAACCCCAAGCGACCCTCTTGCACTAACTCGTCCTGCTCCCCTGGATAGCGGGCCGCCTGACGAATGGCGGCATGGTGCGCCAGGCCAAGGTGTTCGAGCACGGCATCGTTGCGCTCAAGAATTGGCTTTGGCAACGACCTGCGCTGCTCGCGGCGTCGAAGACTTTGAGAGGAAAGCATGAAGCGTGGGTATGTACGACCCTTTCAACGTCGCTTTCATCGCGCATTCTCCCCTCCTTCTTTGCGATGAAATGCTCCACTCGAAAGGATGAAAGCCGGTTCATCTTTTCGAGTGGAGGCATCAAGACATCAGCAAAGGTGTGCATTGAGCGTGGGGCTCCAGACCAGCCCAATTGAGAAGGGGCTTCCAGTGCTGAAGACGCTGATGGATCCAGTGATGGCCTGTGCTGTTGAGATGAATCCCGTCGGGCTCCAACCAGGTGAGCCAATCAGGTTCTGCTGCCATCGCTCGATGCAGGCTTAAAAACGGAACATCAGCTTCCAGGCAGGTTTCCTCCAATTGCGCTTCATGGATGGCCACGGCCTCGTTGCTGTACCAAAGGCAGTCAGCGAACGGCATGACCGCTTCATCCACCACGCTGAGCCCCATCACCATGACGTTGGTGGCAGGGGTCATCACCGATAGCAATTGCTCCAGCCCGAAGCGAAACGCTTCAGCCGCTAGTTGCTGCCGTCCATCGCACCTGCCAACACGAGCGCTGTCATTGAGGCCCACAGAGAGGAGCAAGCCATCGGGCTGCTGACGACGGAGCTCGCCGCGGCAACTCCACTCTTGTTGCCAACGCTGAGCGATGCGCTCCAGTCCATCTCCACGAACACCAAGCCCGTACACCACGGGGGCAGAGGGCATCGTCATCCATTGACGCCTCAAGCGTTCACACCATCCCCCCCCCTCTGGATCCCCCCATCCGTACACACCGCTATCACCGATGACGACAAGCTTGCGGGGCGCTGTTGTTATCACTGGCGGTCACGCAATCCAGATGTCAGCTTTGCAGCCAGAGCGCGCGGCAGCGGTCACTGAGTGATTCCCCACTGATCGTGAGGACGCAGTAACAACAAAGCACCAAGACCACAGCAGCCCAATGAAAAGAGCTGAGTGATTCCAGCAGCTGCCAACCCAAACCACTTCCACCAATCACCCCCACCACCACGGTTTCTCGGAGAATCACATCGCTGCGATAGGCCCCATAAGCCAAATAACTGGGACTTTGAGGACTGAGCAGGCCATACAACCAACTCATCCGCTCTGAACTCCCCATCGCCCTGAGCGCTTCTTGACGCTGACCGCTTTGTTGCTGCAGTCCTTCAAGCAGCAAACGCCCCATCACTCCACTGTTGTGCAGACCGATCGCCAAGGCTCCAATCGCCAGGCTCGGCCGATTGCTGAGCAGCAGAAGGAGCACCATCAACGGCGGTGGGATCCAACGCATGCAAGCCCAGAAGATCGAGCAACACTGATGCCACCTTGGCGACGGCCATAGGAGCAAGGCGAGGGGGGGCAGTCCGATGGCAATCCCCGCAGCCAACCCGGTGAGACCCAGCGTTTCCAAGATCATGCGCAACCAGGGCAATTCCTTGGCGGCGGCATTCAGCTGGGTCCAAGAAGGAACCTCCAACCCGAGCCAACTGAGGCCAAAAAACAAATCAGGCACGAGGTGTCTGAGCCAAACCGTGCCGATCACTCCCAAAATGATCGCCAAGCTGACGAACAACAGCATTCGACGCTGACCATGAACGCCGACATCGGAACGTTCTCGCCAAACCCTCAACAGCTGCTCAAGCATCAGCATCACGGCCGCTAACACCCACAAACCTGTCCAGAGCTCGCGGAACTGCAACGACTGCAAGGTGAGCTGCAGTTCGGTGCCAAGCCCCCCCAAACCAAAAACCCCGAGCAAGGTGGCACTTCGCAAGGCACATTCGAGTCGGTACCCCCCGTAGCTCAGCAAAACAGGGCCCATCCCTGGGTTGAGAGCCGTCATCAAGGCGGACAGCGGATGCACCCCAGCGCTGATCAAGGCATCGAGGGGACGGTGGTCAGCGCTATCAAGATGATCGCGCCAAATCCTGGCGACGAGAGCGCTGTAAGGAATCGCGATAGCAGCGACAGCAACGTAGGGATGGAGCCCAAACACTTGCAGCAGCAACAGGCCCCAAACCAACTCATGCACCGCTCTCGGGATGGCGAGGGCGCTTCGAAGTGCTTTGGCTGGCCAGGAGGGAAGCGTCCAGCTTCTCCACACCACATCCGCGCAAGCGCTGCCTAGCAACACGCCAAACAGCAAGCTGAGACTCCAGCTCAATAGAGCTGTGGCCATGGTGACGCCAAGACCATGCCAAACCGCATGCAAAACATCGGGATCCATGGATGGATGCAGGGCGCCCGAAAGGCATTGCTGCCAAATCGACAGACCACCGCCATGCAGCCCTGTCCAAGTGACGATCAAAACGGGCACCAGCGCCATGGAAGGCAACAGGGTGAGAAGCGGTGCCGCTGGTTTCAGGCGGTTCATCCGGCCTCGTACAACCGCGAAAGATCAGCAGCAGTGAGTTGGTCTGAAGGTTGATCCATCACAAGTTCCCCATCCTGCAAACCGATCACACGATCAAAGCGATGCACCAGTTCGGGTTGATGCAAGCTGATCACAATCGCCTTGGCGCCACAATTCAGCTGCCCCTCTGGCGAACGATTCAACAAATGATCCAATAGGTCAGAGGCGATGGCGGGATCCAAGTTCGCAATCGGTTCATCCGCCAGGATCAGTTGCGGTTGCTGACGCAGCAAACGAGCGAGCGCCACGCGTTGTCTCTGCCCCCCTGACAACTGGCGAATCGGAGCATCGATTAATCCACGCTCGATCAGATCAGCATCCAGCCCAGCTTGCTGAAGGCAATGCTTGCAGGCGGATTGATCCACGTTGAACAACAGATTGGCCAATCCCCAGATCAGGGTGTGACGGCCCAAAGCACCGCTGTTGACGTTTTGTCCAACGCTGAGCTCCTCGACAAGCAGCAAGTCTTGCCAGAGCATTCCGATCTCCCTTTTTTTGCGGCGAGGCAGGGTGCGAATCGACGCACCACACCAACGCACCTCTCCTTGTTCCACACGAAGACTGCCATTGGCGATGGCCAACAAGCTGCTCTTGCCAGCCCCACTCCGGCCCAACAAGGCGATCCGCTCTCCCTCGAAAACCGAGAGGGAAATCGAGCGCAGTCGATCGCCCCTCGGACCGCTCAGGCTGACATTGACCAACTCAAGGAGAGAGGTCAACGGATCTTGCCGAGCTGACGACCCACCTGCTCAATGGGTTGATATTGCGATTCCTGCGCTGGAATAAAACGCTTGGCAGCAAACAATTCCAAGATATTTTTCTGCCGCTTGCTGGTGGGAGTCAAACCCAAAATGGACTGCTGGAGTTTGCTGGTGAATCCCTTGCCGAAACGTTGATCGAGATTGGGTCGCGCCACCCAGTGGTAATTCCCAAACGCAGGGGTTGTCCAGATCACCTTCACCTTGTTAGGGCTCACTTTCCCGTTCCTAACAGCCACATCCCAGACGGGCTGACTAAGCGCACCGGCCTGGTAGGAGCCGCTCTGCACTAATGCGATGGTGGCATCGTGGCTTCCACTGAAACCGGCTTGTCCACCAGCGAATTGCTTCGGGGTCACCCCTGCTTTAGCCAAAAAATGCTGCGGCATCAAACGTCCCGACGTGGAACTTTCTGATCCAAACGTGAAGCGCTTGCCCTTCAGAGCGTTCAGACCATCAAGGCTGCTAATGGGTTTTAAACCCGCTGAAGTATTGGCAATAAAAACACTATTGAACTGTGCATCGATGGCCCGTTGTGCCAAAACCTGGGCGCCTGGCGTTTGAAGTCGAGCTTGAATACCTGTGAGTCCACCGAACCAAACAAGGTCCAAACTTCCGGTCCTAAAAGCACTCACGGCTGCTGGGTAATTGCTAACTGGCACGTACCGCACTGGAACCTTGAGTGTGTCGCTTAATTCCGCGGCAAGTTGGCCGTAACGACGATTTAAACGTTCTGGGTTTTGATCGGGGATGGCTCCGATCCGGAGTACTGCTTGCGCGTTAGAAGGAAGGACCGTTGCGCCCTGACTGCAAAGAAGAGCCAAAAGAACAACGGCCCCTTTTTTTCGGACCCGTGTCAAAGGATTGGTCATGTTTAAGAAGAATGGATTTAGGGACTAGTCAGCAATCTCTGAAACCGACTCAGCCCCTCTGAAATCGTCTCACGCGAGACGGCACAAGACAGCCTGACGCAACGATCATCGCCAAAGGCACCACCCGGAACAATCGCCAATCCTTCCTCTTCGAGGGCACGTTCGCAAAAGGCCAACGAATCGGTAATCGCATCGGGCAGGCGAGGAAACGCATAAAAGGCGCCCCTTGGGGGCACAAGCGTGATGCCTTCCATCTGTTGAAGCCCACGACAGAGCTCAGCACGCCGCGTGTTGTAGCTAGCGGCCATCTCACGGACGCAGTCCCGTGATCCCTGAAGCGCCGCCAACGCTCCACGTTGAGCGAAGCTGCACACATTGCTGGTGCTTTGGCTTTGTAGGGCGGCCGCGGCCTTAATCACCGTGCTGTCACCACTGAGATACCCAAGTCGCCAGCCGGTCATGGCCCAGCCCTTGGCAAATCCGTTCACCACAAAACAACGCTGTCTGAGATCTGGAGCTACGGCAGCAAAACTGTGGTGAGATTCCCCGTCTTCCAACAGATATTCATAGATCTCGTCGCTCATCACCATCAGGTTTGGATGCCTTCGCACCAGCTCTGCCAAGGCCTCGAGTTCACGGAGATCCAACACCCGACCGGTGGGATTCCCCGGTGAATTGAGCACCAAAAGCTTGGTGGCCGGTGTGATGGATTGCTCGATCAAATTCAGATCGAGTCCAAACCCATCGCTTGCTGACGACGCCACCGTGACCGGCTTCCCCCCGGCCAAGCGAACAATTTCTGGATAACTCAACCAATACGGGGCAGGGATGAGGACTTCATCGCCTGGGTTCAACAGAACTTGGAACAGGTTGTAAATCGCCTGTTTGCCGCCATTGGTCACCAAGACCTGATCGGTTTGGGTGGGGATGTTGTTTTCAAGACTCAATTTCTGAGCAATGGCCGCGCGCAGCTCTGGATCGCCAGCAGCAGGGCCATACCGGGTGATGCCATCCCTGAGGGCCTGGATCGTTGCCTCAACAATGAACTCTGGCGTGCCGAAATCCGGCTCCCCTGCACTGAGGCTACAAACATCAACACCCTGTTGCTGCAGGGCTTTTGCTCGGGCGCTGATGGCAAGTGTGAGCGATGGCTGCAATGCCAAAGCTCGGTGCGAGAGAGATGGGGGGCCTGGCATCAGCACGGCACCCCCTCGATGGATGCTCGGATATGTGAAACAACATCCTGCCTGATGTGGCGTCAGTGACAACACCGATGTGCTGATGACAGCCTGGATCGAAATGTTGACCATGCCGAACATGTCAGCTGGAACGACCTCGTTGAGTTGGGTGTTGGCAGCCAAGAATCCCCAAGCGCTCGCCGAGTTTTATGCGCAAGCTCTTGGATGTACCTGCCGATCAGGACTGTCTGACCAGCACTGGATGGTGTCTCTACCAACGGGAGGAACGCTTCAGATTTATCGCCCTTCGCGTCTACGGCCTTGGCCCATTCGCGGTGCGGCCCTCGCCCCTTGTTTTCAACGGGTCGGATCCGACCATCCAGAGACTGAGCTCGGCCATTGGATCGAGCAACTGGAAGCGTTGGGGGCGAAGAGGCGCGAAGCAGCGCGTCTCGAATCGTTTGGAGCGGAATGCTGGATGGAGGATCCAGAGGAGCAGCCTTTTCTCACCTTGGTGCTGCCGCAAAGGTCGCTTGGCTCATAGGGTTTTGAGCTGAGCTACCCATGCGCGTGTCCTTAGAAGACTTCGAGGCATCCTGTCTCCAATGCCAGCGCTGCGACCTAGCAAAGGAACGCCAGCATGTGGTGGTCAGTCGCGGGCATCCTTCAGCGAGGCTGATGGTGATTGGCGAAGCGCCAGGGGCTGATGAGGATGCTCAGGGGCGTCCTTTTGTGGGGCGTTCCGGCAGGCTCCTGGACGAATGCCTGGCGGACGTCGGCCTGGATCAAGAAGAGGACGCGTATATCTGCAACTTGATCAAATGTCGGCCGCCTGGCAATCGACGCCCATCCCCAGCTGAGCTCAAAGCCTGCAGACCCTGGCTTGATCGTCAAATTCGTGAGGTCAATCCGGAGATCCTGTTCATTCTTGGAGCCACTGCCACCGCAACCCTTCTCGAATGCCGCACACCGATTAGTCGCTTAAGAGGTGCTTGGACCGAATGGAACGGGCGTTATGTGATGCCGAGTTTTCATCCCTCCTACCTGTTGCGCAATCCATCGCGGGAGCCAGGGAAGCCACGCGCGTTGTTCATGGCCGATCTGACCAGTGTCAAGCACGCTTTGAACGGGGTTGTGTCAGGGTTAGCTCCAGATTCGAGCGATCCTTGATGACCGCCTCGCAGCGCTACGACACAAAGATTCATCGCCGGGTCACCCGCACGGTGATGGTTGGTGATGTGCCGATTGGAAGTGAGCATCCGATTGCGGTGCAATCGATGATCAATGAGGACACGCTGGATATCGACGGGTCGGTCGCAGGAATCCGTCGCTTGGCCGATGCCGGATGCGAAATCGTGCGGGTCACGACTCCTTCGATTGGCCATGCCATCGCGATGGGGAAAATTCGTGCAGCCTTGCGTGCTCAGGGATGCAACATCCCACTCGTGGCTGATGTCCATCACAACGGCACGCGCATCGCCTTAGAAGTTGCCAAGCACGTCGACAAAGTGCGCATCAACCCTGGGTTGTTTGTTTTCGACAAACCGGATCCCGAACGCCAGGAGTTCAGCCAAGAAGAATTTGATGCGATTGGAGATCGGATCAAGGAAACGTTTGCTCCTCTCGTGCGGGTGCTGAAAGAGCAGAACAAGGCCTTGCGGATTGGAGTGAATCACGGCTCCTTGGCTGAACGCATGCTGTTCACCTATGGAGATACCCCCCAAGGCATGGTCGAATCGGCCATGGAATTCGTGCGGATCTGCGATTCACTCGATTTTCACAACATCGTGATTTCGATGAAGGCATCGCGTGCGCCCGTGATGCTGGCGGCCTACCGACTCATGGCCGACACCATGGATCGGGAGGGGTTCAACTACCCCCTGCACTTGGGCGTCACCGAAGCAGGTGATGGTGACTACGGACGAATCAAGAGCACGGCCGGAATCGCAACACTGCTGGCGGAAGGACTCGGAGACACCATCCGCGTCTCCCTAACAGAAGCGCCAGAGAAGGAAATCCCTGTGTGCTTTTCGATCCTGCAGGCTCTTGGAATCCGAAAGACGATGGTCGAGTACGTGGCCTGTCCGAGCTGCGGTCGCACTTTGTTTAATCTTGAGGAGGTCCTTCATCAGGTCCGAAACGCCACCTCTCATCTCACCGGTCTAGACATTGCTGTGATGGGTTGCATTGTGAATGGTCCTGGCGAGATGGCCGATGCTGACTACGGTTATGTGGGCAAAGGGCCTGGGGTGATCGCTCTCTATCGCAACCGCGATGAGATCCGAAAAGTCCCCGAGTCGGAGGGTGTAGCAGCCTTGGTTCAGTTGATCAAAGACGACGGTCGCTGGGTTGAACCCGACTGATGTCGTTAAGGTGCTGAAAAGGTCCTAGTGGACGGCATGCGCGCTAAAAAATTCGGCATCAACGTCACGCAACGTCGCGGCTGGTTTGTGGCTCTGGGCGCAGGGGCTGTCACAGCTGCCGTGGTTGTGGCCAATCCTGGGTTGGGTTTGCCAAGCACGACTTCGTCGTCCATCACCAACAGCCCGAAAGAGGTGATTGATCAGGTATGGCAGATCGTCTATCGAGATTTCCTGGATTCATCGGGAAGTTATGACCTGGATCAGTGGTCCATTCTTCGAAAGGATTTGCTCTCCAAGTCTTATGCCGGAACCGCGGAATCCTATGAAGCGATTCGCGGCATGTTGGCGAGTCTTGATGACCCCTACACCCGATTCCTAGACCCGAAAGAGTTCAAGGAAATGCAAATCGACACGTCAGGTGAATTAACCGGTGTCGGCATTCAAATTTCACTGGACAAAGACACCAAAGAGATCGTGGTGGTGTCGCCTATCGAAGGCACACCGGCCTCAAAAGCCGGGGTCCAACCCAAAGACGTGATCGTTTCGATTGATGGTCAACTCACCAAGGGGATGACCACGGAAGATGCGGTGAAGCTCATTCGTGGAACGGAAGGAAGCAACGTCGTCTTGGGCTTGCGCAGGAATGGCTCCATCATCGACGTGCCCCTCGTGCGGGCGCGGATCGAAATTCAGGCCGTTGACAGTCAGCTCAACACCAGTGCCAATGGCACCAAGGTGGGTTACATCCGCCTGAAGCAGTTCAATGCCAATGCATCGAAAGAGATGCGTGCCGCGATTCGCGAGCTTGAGAAGCAAGGATCACAGGGTTACGTCCTTGATTTGCGCAGCAATCCCGGAGGGTTGCTTGAAGCCAGCGTTGACATTGCGCGTCAGTGGCTAGATGAAGGCACGATTGTCAGCACTAAAACCCGTGAGGGCATTCAGGACGTGCGCCGCGCCACAGGGAATGCCTTAACCGACCGTCCCGTCGTGGTGTTGGTGAACGAAGGCTCAGCGAGTGCCAGTGAAATTCTTTCAGGCGCTCTCCAAGACAACGAGCGCGGGCTTCTGGTGGGCCAGAAAACGTTTGGGAAAGGACTCGTGCAATCCGTGCGCGGGCTCTCTGACGGATCTGGAATGACCGTCACGATTGCCAAATACCTCACACCCAAGGGCACCGACATCCACAAAAACGGCATTCGCCCGGATGTTGCGGTGGAGATGAGTGAGAAAGAAATTAAAACCCTCACTGTTGAACAGTTAGGGACCAACAAAGATGGGCAGTACCGCGTCGCGGAAACCACCCTGCTCAAATCCTTGCAAGCTCCGAAAACAGGAAAAACCTATCAACCAGGAGCGGCCAACCTTCAGTCGGCACTTCAGCGATAAGGGGCTAATCCAAACCCTTCGCGTTCACTTCGATTGCCTTGCGATTGGTTGCCTCCATAACGCGAGTCTCCATAGCGATTGCCTCCATAGCGAGTACCTCGGTGGGTTGCTGGAATCGTGGCTGTCCGGCCTGGGGCCGCCTGGCGCGCCCTCTGCACAAGCGCATTGCAACCCCCCGCCGATTCAATCGCCTCATCCACGCTGCTCACCGGAATGCGTTGGCCCCAAGTGCGAGGCCATCCCCAGGTTTGGCCTTGACGTTCCAACAGCGCGACCGCCTCTCCACGTCCGATCGAACCTGATCGCATCAAACAGGTGGTCGTTGCCAAGGTGGCAACCTGAAGGTTGGGCGCTTGAGACGAACGCGTGGGATACACAGGGCGGCTCTGGCGACCCACGGGAAAGGGCATCGAGGGAATGTTGAGCGGCCTTTGCGCGAGTCCGCCGCCTCCAGACATTTGCCCGAGGGCTGCCATCGCTAATTGGAGAAGAAGATTATTCATCAGTCGGTTGGTCTTGGTAAGTGAGGGAGATGGTCTTAAACGCGAACGGTTGAGCCGCAGTAGCGATCGAAGAGCTTCAGGACATCATTCGCGGGAAGCTTGGCCGTATAACGAGCTTCAAGTTCTGCCAGATGCTGACTACGGGGATACGCCCTAATCGATTTCCATTCCTGCGGTGTTTCTCGTCTTAAAACGCGAGACATCATCCGATGTTGGCTGGGAAGGGTGATCGATCCACCGGCGCAGCTCTGCATTCTGTGAGTCGCTTCGTGAGCCAGGGTGTTCCAAACTTGTGCTGCATTTCGGTGGGTGCGACACACAATCAAGATGTCATTTTTGGGGTGGTAAGCCCCCTGCAACCCCCGGGTCGAGCAATCGCGTTGAAGCACCCTGACGCCATGAGAGGTGAGCTTGCTGCGCAAGGCATCAACCGCTTCCCACGATTGAGCGCGCACAGGTGCTGTTCCCAGCAGCGCAGGTGTGAAGCAAGCAATCAAGGTCCATCGTTGAACCTGGCGTCGAACCTGGCGTTGAAACTGGTTCAGCGGCTTTGGCATGGTCCGCTCTCGGGGCACCTCACCAGAGTCAGGCATCAACGCATAAAAAAAATCACCCAAATGGGTGATTCCTGTGACTAGATGTGAGCGAGGGGTCGCTCAGGCAACAGGCTGCATCAAGCCACCGCCTGGAGACGAGTCGTCGTCATCGTTTTCCGTATCGTTCTGCCACAGAGCAAAGATTCCGAGGGCGGCTGCACCAACCAAACTGCCCAGAAGACCGAGGGAACTTCCCGTTGCAATCGGATCGATGAATTCGGCCACGGGGTATCACGTCGTATGACCACATGGTAACGAAGAATTGCGAAATGTGTTGGGCTTTCTCATTTTTCCAGCGCAAGCGCGAGCTCAAACCCTCAAAACAGCCTCGTTCCGTTCTTTTTGCTGTTGGTCGCGCTGCTCAGGCGTCAATCCATCCGTATCCGGAATCTGTGATGCCATCTGCTCTAGCCAACCTTTGAGCTCATCCAATTGCCGATCCATGGGCAGGACGCCGAGGCCTCGTGCCAGGACCTTGGCAACGCTTCCACTTCCTGCCTGGTAAACAAGTCGTCCATGGAGATGTTGGGGCAAACCCTGACGAAGCAGACGAAAAGCAGGTTCCTCCATCGGTGTTTCGAGGGCAATATTTGGTTTTTCAGGGCGAATCCGCGCAAATCCGCAGCGTTTTGCCAGCAGCTTGAGTTCCATCAACTGCAGCAGGGATTGAACCGGTCCAGGCAGGGCCCCATAGCGATCGGCCCAACCTGCAGCCAGTTCCACCAGGGCTTCTGAACTAAGGCACTCGGATGCAGCTCGATACGCAGACATTTTCTCGTCGGCATCGACGATCCAGTCCGCTGGAATAAAGGCAGTGACCTGTAGATCCACCTGCGTGTCGTCCACAGCTGGAATGTCTTGTCCCTGTATTTCTGCCAACGACTCTTGCAACATCTCCATGTAGAGATCGAAGCCAATCGCCTCCATTTGTCCGCTTTGCTCCACACCGAGCAAGTTGCCCACTCCGCGGATCTCCATATCGCGCATCGCCAATTGGTACCCACTACCGAGCTGAGCGAATTCCTGGATGGCGCGTAAGCGCTGACGCGCCGCTTCACTGAGCGAGGCATCTCCGGGGTAAAACAACCAGGCATGGGCTTGGACGCCGCTGCGGCCGACGCGGCCCCTGAGCTGATACAGCTGAGCAAGTCCAAACCGGTGGGCATCCTCAATCAGGATCGTGTTGACACGCGGAATGTCGAGACCGCTCTCCACGATCGTGGTGCAGAGCATGACGTCGGCTTCCCCACCGTTGAACGCCACCATGGCGCTCTCGAGCTCGCCTTCAGCCATTTGTCCATGGGCGACGAGGAGCTTGAGGCCGGGAAGCATCTCACGAAGCTTGCCTGCGACGTCCTCGATCCCTTCCACACGGGGCACCACATAAAACACTTGACCACCACGATCCAGTTCTTGGCGAATGGCGCTTCGCACGGCCTCATCGTCCAGAGCCGCTAGGTGGGTTTTGATCGGACGGCGCAAGGGTGGTGGAGTGGTGATCAAACTCATCTCACGCACGCCAGACAAGCTCATGTAGAGGGTTCGCGGGATGGGTGTCGCCGAGAGCGTCAAAACATCCACGTCCTTGCGCAAGGCCTTGATTTTTTCCTTTTGATTCACCCCAAACCGTTGTTCCTCATCCACCACCAACAAACCAAGCTTGTCGAAGGCGGTGTTCTTGCTGAGCAGCTGGTGCGTGCCCACCACGGCATCGATGGTGCCCGTTTTCAACTCCTCAAGAATCGTCTTGCGCTCACCTGCCGTACGGAAACGATTGAGAAGGGCCACCTTGATTGGATAGGGAGCAAAGCGTTCCGAAAGCGTGCGCCAATGTTGTTGCGCTAACACCGTTGTGGGAGCCAACATCGCTACTTGTTTGCCAGCGGTGATCGCTTTAAAAATCGCTCGGATGGCCACCTCCGTTTTCCCGAAGCCCACATCACCACAGACCAACCGATCCATCGGCTCTGGTTTCTCCATGTCGCGCTTGACATCCACCGTGGCCTTTAGCTGATCAGAGGTTGGCTCGTAGGGGAAGGAATCCTCAAGTTCAACCTGCCAAGGCCCGTCGATCGGGAAGGCAAATCCTGCCGCTTGGTGGCGTTCGGCGTACAGCTTCACCAAATCAAGCGCAACTTTGCGAACCGCCTTGGAGGCCCTCTCCTTCGCCTTCACCCAGGCGGAGCCACCCATCTTGCTGAGCTGCGGCGGTGTATCGCTATTGGCGCGAAACCGTCCCAGGCTTCCGAGCTGATCGGCAGCCACTCGCAAGATGCCATCGGAATACTGAACAACGAGGTAATCGCGAACCTCGCCACTAATCGCTAATTTTTCGAGCTTTTTAAATCGACCAATTCCATGGTTGCGATGCACCACGAAATCCCCTTGCTGCATCTTGTTGGGGTCAACGGTGCGGCTCGCGGCTTTGCGGCGCCGACGCACATAACCGCTGCTAGTGAGCGACTGCTGTCCGAAAAATTCGCGATCGGTCAGCAGAACAACCCTCCAGGCGGGAAGCTGCAGCCCTTCGAGCTCGGCGGTTCCTCGCGTTTTCAAAGCCACAGGTGTGCCCTGCTCCATCAAGCGATCGATCGCTTGTGTGTCCGCTGCATTGGGTACGAAGCGGGTGATGCAGTCGTGTTCCTCCAGCAAAGCCACAGCACGGCTGGGCTGCGCTGACAACAACCAAACAGCCTGACGCTCCCGTTGGTGCTGTTTGATCATTTGGCCGAGTTTGCCAAATTGATTGGGGTAAGACGGAACCGGTCGACTGGCGAGATCAAACGCATTGGGGTGGCTGTCCTGTTCCTGAAGTTCTGCCAGGTCGAAGCCAGCAAACGCCTCTGCAAGCTCCATCGCCTCCTTGATCGGGCGATGCAAAACAGGAATGGGCACGGGAAGCTCAGCGTGCTGCTCTTCAGCGTGATCAAGCCACTGCTGACCATGGGCGCTGCCATGCCGACGCTCATCGATGGCGATGCAGCACTTGGCAGGCAAATAATCGAGGAGGGAAGCAGGGGTCTGCCAAGCCAACCCCATCAATCGACGCATCCCCTCAGGGGTTCCACCCTCCAACAACTCCGTGATCTGCGCCTCACTCAGCAACCGGTCAAGATCGTCAGGAACCTGCTCGCGCAGACGTTCAGCGATGAGGGGACTGAAGCCGGTGGGGGTGAGCTTGAGCGTGTCGACGCTGTCGAGGGAGCGCTGGCTGGCCGGGTCAAATTCACGAAGCTTGTCGAGTTCATTGCCGAAGAACTCCAAGCGCACGGGGAGCTCACTACTCACGGGATAGACGTCAACGATGTCGCCACGACGGCTCCATGTGCCTTCCTGATCAATGGTCGAAACGCGCTCGTAGCCAAGCTGGCTTAGGTAGGTCGATAGCTCTTCGAGATCCACAACATCGCCTTTCTTCAAAGCCCTGCAATGCTCTGCCAAGGCCTGCGGAGGCGGCAAGTGGGGCTGCAAACAACGCTCTGTGGCCACGATCGCGACGTCGCTTTTGCGGCTGTCTGTTTGAAGTTCGCTTAAAACTTGGAGCTGGCCCCAAGTGATTTCGGTGGTGGCATCGAAGGGTTCGTAAGGGGACCCTTCACTGGTGGGATAAAGCTGGGCGCTAGACCAGCCCATCAGCTCCAACAAAGCTGCCCAACGTCCGGCCTCTTCCAGGGTGGGAACTACCACCAACAGGGGCTGGTCCATGCGACGAGCCAGCGCACTAGCCACCAAGGCCCGAGCAGCTCTGCCAGCTCCGCGCATCAACAATCGCTGGTCCCGTTGGGCTCGTTCGCACAACTCACCGCTCAGCGCTGAGGTCTGCAGCAGACGCACCAAAGAGCTGAGGGGCATGGCAGAACAACTTTCGGCAACGCATGATTCTGTCAAGAACGAGGCCCCAGATGCAGGATTTCCTCCCTTTACCTTTGCCTTTGCCTCCTAAATGAATCGCTGCATTAATACAAAAGAGTATTTAGTGGTTTTTACAAACAAAGAAAAGTTCCAACATCAACTTAACTCTCTATTCGACATCAACCAAATAAAGCACCTGCATCAACTCGAAGACCTGGCACGACTTGCAGGCAGAGCCCTTAAAGAGCGTGACAGAAAAGAACACCAAGACGCTGAAACAAGATGATAGGCAACAGCAGAATCAAGGCTTAAACTCTATGAATTTTTGCCTGGTCTTTCAGCAAAAACAAGAGCCAAGAAAACGGAAAAGCCAGCACCATTCAAGGACGATGTCATCAATCAACCATTGGCAATCTATCGGGATCTGGTCAGACTCCGTTCACAAATCATTTCCGTAACGTTGCTCCAGGGCTCGCAGCTATTTTGCGTGCATTCATGCCATCAATCATAAAAAAATGCCTTGGCTATCCATTAGAATCAACTCGAGGCCCGAACAAGATGCAATCAAGCGATCCAGAGCGTAAAATCAGGATGTAAACGACCAACAGCCATCAACAAACGCTTGGATGCAAAAGACTTTGACCACCCAATGTTGCAGCCAACGTTGATCGTCACGATTAAATTTTCTGCAATACGGAATCATCTTTAAAACACAGCCATGCCCCGTTTTCGCTGCCCCGAGTGCTGTTGTGGACCAGCTGTTGTTCTACACCCACCCCCTGGAGCAACCCCAATCTGTATTCGCTGCGGAACGCTTTTAGAGAAGCAGCCCCTGGTCAAACCCTTGCCGCTCCTCGTGTTGCTGGCCGTGGGTAGCGCGTTAATCACGTTGTCCATACCGGCACTTTTTACGCCGCGCCCCTTACCGCCTCAAACCAATCCTCCAGCCACAACTGTTTAATTGCACCACGCATAAGTACATGATGGAACTTGAGATCAAAAAAACTCGCAGGGCAAGATTCGAATCGCGTTTTGAACAGTTGCTTTGGAGATTCCGATTAGTAACCATCCTGCCTGTTGTCATGAGCCTGCTGGGCAGTGTTAGCTGTTTCATCCTTGGCACCCAGGAGGAAATCCACGCTCTCAACAAACTAATCAACGGTCACCTGAATTCAGAAAACAGCATTTTATTACTCGGCAAAGTTGTAGGCGGCATTGATTACTATGTGATTGGTATTGCCCTTCTTATCTTCGGCTATGGCGTGTATGAGCTGATTATTTCTGATATCGACCCAAGGCTTCAAGACCTATCCCAAGAAAGACGAAATATCCTTAGCATTACATCACTAGAAGGCCTCAAACAAAAACTAACCAACGTCATCATTGTTGCCCTAATCGTAACAGCATTTAAGCTCATGATTAGCTTTCAAGTGCAATCAATTTCAGAATTACTTCAATTCTGCGGCTGTGTCCTAATGCTTGCATTTAGCGCCTTGCTTGTTGGCAAAAATCACAAGGAAGTATAAACCCCATAACACAACCCATAGAATCAAAATCCATCGCTGGACAGCATCAATTCAAAAGCTTTGGCCCCTAATGATTTACATCTTATTTTTAGCACCCTAAACTCATTCAAGACATCAACGAAAAGCGATGAGGCTGTATCCAAAAGGCACGGGAGCTGGCATTTCACTGTTCATCTTGATTGCTCTCGGCATTTACGCCGTCTCTCAAATCGAGGCCATGAAGCGCGCCGCTTTCCGCGAAGGCTTTAGCTGTGCCATCGATGCAGCCACTGAAAGCATTCACTCGTCTTACCAGTGCAGGGAATACAGAAAAACCATCAAAGAAAAAATCTAATCATTGAACGAGATAACCGGACAATCATACGGGCATGTATGCATCAAAAAATTCAAGCAATCGCCACATAAATAACGATTTAATCAACAAGGAGTCATCGGCAATCGTCTCGTAAACAAAAGATCACCTTGCATCACTAGCCACCAAATCAACTGAAACCAACGTCGATCTTTGCATTCTTATCAGATCATCCTGCGCAAGGCTCCCCTTCATTTTTTCCCAAAAGAAAACCCCTGCCCTTAGGCAGAGGTTGAGAAGAAAACACAAGAAAAAATCTATAGCATCAACAATGTGCTCGTTTGCTGCTAACCAGGAAACTATGGGCGCTTGCTATTGCGAATTCCCTGAATAGCCGCAGCATAGTCAGGCTGATTGAACACCCCAGAACCACTCACAATTGCATTAGCACCAGCTTCAATCACTTTCCATGCATTGCCACCCTTCACGCCACCATCAACCTCAATCCAGGGGTCTAGGCCTTTTTCATCACACATACGACGTAAATCACTGATTTTCTTGACTTGATTATCGATAAAACTTTGTCCGCCAAAACCTGGGTTCACACTCATGATCAAAACAAGATCACACAGCTCTAAGCAGTACTCGAGCGTATCGAGTGGGGTGCTGGGATTGAGGACAGCCCCAGCCATTTTGCCAAGGTCTTTAATTTGAGCCAAGTTGCGATGTAAATGAGGACAAGCCTCAACTTGTACAGAAATAATATCTGCCCCAGCTTTCGCAAAATCTTCGACGTAATTCTCAGGCTGCACAATCATCAGATGCACGTCCAAGGGTTTTTTCGTCACCGGACGCAAGGCCTCAACAATCAGAGGGCCAATCGTGATGTTGGGAACAAATCGACCATCCATGACGTCGACATGAATCCAATCAGCACCTGCCTCATCAACAGCTTTGACGTCCTCACCTAGGCGAGAAAAGTCAGCAGACAGGATCGATGGAGAGATCACCAGGGGTTTGGTGCTCATGGCGGAGTCGGCTATGGGATCGGTCGATTGTAAAGAGCGCTGATACCACTGATACAGTGAGCCGCGCATATGAGACAGAAATCCCTGCTGTTGCAGGCTTTCTCCTCAAAGCCTCTCTTTAACCCCCGCAGCACTTACGTGGATCGCACTCTCATCCAGGAAATTCTCGAGATCGTCGAGCAGGCCGCCATCGCTTCCGCCACGCTCTCCGGCAAAGGTCTGAAGGATGAAGCGGACGCTTTGGCTGTTGATGCCATGCGCAAGCGCATGAATCAAATCCAAATGCAGGGCCGCATTGTGATCGGGGAGGGCGAACGCGACGAAGCCCCCATGCTTTACATCGGTGAAGAAGTCGGAACCGGCACTGGTCCTGGCGTGGATTTCGCTGTTGACCCTTGCGAAGGCACCAACCTTTGTGCCTACAGCCAGCGCGGCTCCATGGCCGTTCTCGCAGCCTCCGACCGTGGTGGCTTGTTCAACGCTCCCGACTTCTACATGAAGAAATTGGCTGCGCCACCAGCAGCAAAGGGCAAGGTTGACATTCGCAAATCTGCGACTGAAAACATCAAAATCCTCAGTGAGTGCTTGGGTCTTGCTCCTGATGAGCTCACCATTGTTGTGATGGATCGTGCGCGTCACAAAGATCTGATCACTGAAATTCGCGCCACGGGTGCTCGCATTCAACCCATCTCCGATGGTGACGTGCAAGCTGCGATTGCCTGTGGTTTTGCTGGAACCGGAACCCATTGTTTGATGGGCATTGGTGCCGCTCCTGAGGGTGTGATCTCCGCTGCCGCCATGCGCGCACTTGGCGGCCACTTCCAAGGACAACTGGTGTATGACCCTGCCATTGCTCAGACATCTGAGTGGGCAGACATGACGAAGGAAGGCAATCTCGCCCGTCTCGCAGAAATGGGCATTACCGACCCCGATAAGGTGTATGAGGCCAGTGAGCTCGCCTGCGGAGAGCACGTTGTGTTCGCCGGTAGCGGCATCACAGATGGTCTTCTTTTCAACGGAGTGAAGTTCGAAGCTGATTGCACCCGCACGAGCAGCTTGATCATCAGCAACCTGAACAACACCTGCAGTTTCACGAACACCATCCACATGAAGGATGGAGCTCAAAGCATCGCTTTGAACTGATTCACGACTCGCAGCAACAGAGGGATTTCTCCATGCATATCGCCGTCGTCGGCCTCAGTCATCGAACGGCTCCGGTCGAAGTGCGCGAAAAGCTCAGTATTCCTGAGCAAACCATGGAGGAATCCCTAGGAAACCTGCGAAATCATGAGCAGGTGCTCGAGGCTTCCATCCTCAGCACCTGCAACCGACTTGAGATTTACACCCTGGTGCGCAACCCGGATTTAGGGATTGCTGCCGTTCGCGATTTTTTGAGTGGCCACTCCGGTTTGGAAAGCCGTGATCTTTCTCCGCACCTTTTCACTTATCACCACGACGAAGCCATTGCGCATCTGATGCGCGTGACGGCAGGGCTCGACAGCCTCGTTCTTGGTGAAGGGCAAATTTTGTCCCAGGTCAAGAAAATGATGCGCCTGGGCCAAGAGCACAAATCGATCGGACCCATCCTGAACCGTTTGCTAACACAAGCTGTCAGCACAGGAAAGCGTGTCCGCTCGGAAACCAACCTCAGCACCGGAGCTGTGTCCGTGAGCTCCGCAGCCGTGGAATTAGCTCAACTCAAGCTTGGGCAATCGCGCGGCCAGGATGCCCTGGTCACGCTTGAAACCGAGCAAATCGCCGTTGTTGGTGCTGGACGGATGAGCCGTTTGTTGCTCCAACACCTCCAAGCGAAGGGAGCCTCTGGAGTGGTGTTGCTGAATCGCACCATCGAGCGGGCCTCAGCCCTCGCAACTGATTTTCCAAACCTGCCCATTCAGTGCCGGGGACTCGACGCCCTTGATCAGTGCTTGAGCACCTGTTCGTTGGTGTTTACGAGCACGGCAGCCGATGACCCGATCATTGATGCCAGCCGATTGAACGGTCTCAATCGCCGCAGTTCATTGCGACTGATTGATATTGGTGTGCCCCGCAACATCGCCTCCGATGTGCGCGATGTGTCTGGGGTGGAATCCCACGATGTTGACGATCTTCAAGAGGTGGTAGAGCGCAACCAAGAGGCTCGGCAGCAGGTTGCACGGGAAGCTGAAGGATTGCTCTTAGAGGAGGGACGCCTCTTCCTCGAGTGGTGGGACAGCCTGGAGGCCGTGCCCACCATCAACCGGTTAAGAGCCTCGCTCGAGGAGATTCGGGTCGAGGAACTCACCAAAGCGCTGAGCCGGATGGGGCCTGATTTCTCAGCGCGAGAACGCAAGGTGGTGGAAGCGTTAACCAAGGGAATGATCAACAAGATCCTCCACACCCCTGTGACCCAGCTCCGCGGTCCCCAGCAACGCAGCGAACGTCAACAGGCTCTTCAGGTGGTGGAAAAAATCTTTGATTTGGACTCTGGAGCAGCCGGTCAAGATTGATTCCCTTTCAATCTCCACGATCTGGCCCAAGAGTTGGTTTTGAGAGCGAAAAGTCCAGTAAGTTTGCAACGCATAGCCGAAAGGCGGGAGCGGCATGAAGCGAGTACTGGCAATCATTCTCGGGGGAGGGGCTGGAACCCGCCTCCAACCACTCACAAAGATGAGAGCCAAGCCAGCTGTGCCCTTGGCGGGCAAGTATCGCCTTATTGATATTCCAATCAGTAATTGCATCAACTCCAGCATCAACAAGATGTATGTGTTGACGCAATTCAATAGCGCTTCACTCAATCGCCATCTCAGCCAGACATACAACCTCAATGCCGGATTTGGGCAAGGTTTTGTAGAAGTCTTAGCGGCCCAACAGACCCTCGATAGCCCCTCATGGTTTGAAGGAACGGCTGATGCGGTGCGGCAGTACCAAACCCTGTTTAGCGAATGGGATGTGGATGAATATCTGATCCTCTCCGGTGATCAGCTCTACCGCATGGACTACAGCCGTTTTGTGGAGCATCACCGCAGTACCGGCGCCGACCTCACCGTTGCAGCACTGCCCGTAGACGCTGCCCAGGCCGAAGCGTTCGGTTTGATGCGAACCGATAACGATGGAAATATCAAGGAATTCCGCGAGAAGCCCAAAGGCGATTCCTTAAAGGAAATGGCCGTAGACACGTCCCGCTTTGGCCTCAGCGCTGAGTCCTCTAAGGAGCGCCCCTACCTCGCCTCCATGGGCATCTACGTCTTCAGTCGTAAAACGCTTTTCGATCTGCTCGACGCCAATCCCGGCCATAAGGACTTCGGCAAAGAGGTGATCCCAGAAGCGCTATCACGGGGTGACGTCCTCAAGAGCTATGTCTTTGATGATTACTGGGAAGACATCGGTACCATCGGTGCCTTCTATGAAGCCAATCTGGCCCTAACGCAGCAGCCAACCCCTCCATTCAGCTTCTACGACGAAGCATTCCCGATCTACACCCGCCCGCGGTATTTGCCCCCAAGCAAGTTTGTCGACAGCCAGATCACAGATTCGATCATTAGTGAAGGATCGATTATCAAGGCCTGCAGCATTCACCATTCCGTCCTTGGTGTGCGTAGTCGCGTGGAAAACAATGTGGTCCTCCAGGATTCGTTGTTGATGGGAGCTGACTTCTTTGAATCGCAAAGCGAACGCGAAACCCTGAGAGCGCGAGGCGGTATTCCTGTCGGCGTTGGCGAGGGCACCACTGTGAAACGCGCCATTCTTGATAAGAATGCCCGTATTGGTAAAAACGTCACCATCGTGAATAAGGATCACGTGGAAGAAGCTGATCGTCCTGAACACGGCTTCTACATACGTAATGGCATCGTTGTTGTCGTTAAAAATGCATCGATTGCCGACGACACAGTGATTTGAGGACAAAGTGAACGAAGGATTGGCGCTTCCATCTCTTATTCCTGACAGAGATGGGCCAATTCGCAGCCGATTTTTGATCCTGTGGTCACACTGACTTCAGTGAACGCAGTTTTGGATGTCCAAGTCTCACTTTGGTCTTATCGGTCTAGGCGTGATGGGCGAAAACCTTGTTCTCAACGCTGAGAGCAACGGTTTTTCGAGTGTTGTTTACAACCGCACTTATTCAAAGACGGAAGACTTTCTGAAAGGTCGTGGCGCCGGTAAAAACATTCAAGGTGCCACCGACCTTCAAGATTTTGTCAACAAATTAGAAAGACCTCGCCGCATCTTGATGATGGTGAAAGCAGGGGGTCCTGTTGATGCCGTCATCGAACAGATTTCTCCCTTTTTAGATGAAGGAGATCTCTTGATTGATGGGGGCAACTCGGAATATCGCGACACAGAGCGTCGTGTGGCCGAGTTGGAAAGCAAAAGCTTCGGCTTCATCGGCATGGGCGTGTCTGGCGGTGCCAAAGGCGCTCTAGAAGGTCCGAGCATGATGCCCGGCGGCACCAAGGCCTCTTACGACGCGATCGAAAGCCTGGTCACCAAAATGGCGGCCCAAGTCGAAGACGGTCCTTGTGTGACCTACATCGGCCCAGGCGGATCAGGACACTTCGTCAAAACAGTCCACAACGGCATCGAGTACGGCATCGAGCAAATCCTTGCCGAGGGCTATGACCTCATGAAGAGAGTTGGGGGCATGAATGGCACCCAGATGGCCGACGTCTTTGCCCATTGGAACAGCACGGAGGAACTCGCCTCTTACCTCGTTGAGATCACAGAGGTCTGCTTGCGCACCAAGGATCCCGATGATGGGAGCGATCTGATCGAAAAGATTCAGGACAAAGCTGGGCAAAAAGGCACGGGTTTATGGACTGTGGTGAGTGCCTTGCAGATGGGTGCCTCCGTACCAACCATCTATGCAGCCCTCAATGGCCGCGTGATGAGTTCGATGAAAGATCAGCGCGTCAAAGCGGAAACCATCCTCAAAGGTCCCGCGGTCAAACCCTTTGATCTCGGCACCCCTGCCAATGGAATGGCACCCCTGATGGATGCGATGGTGCTCGCTTGCATGGCCAGCTACGCCCAAGGCATGGAGCTTCTACGGATCGCTTCCGCAGAGCATGATTACAACTTAAACATGCCTGCGATCGCTCAGATCTGGAAGGGTGGCTGCATCATTCGCGCCCGACTTCTGAAGCGAATTCAGGATGCCTTCACAACCGATCCGCAGCTGAACAATCTGCTTATTGATCCTTGGTTTGCCAATCAGGTCAACACCCGACTTCCTGGTTTAGCCAAAGTTGTTGCAGGTGCAGCTGAAGCAGGAATTCCTGTGCCCTGCCTCAGCAACACCCTCGACTACATCAACAGCTACCGCACCGCTCGTCTGCCTCAAAATGCGGTTCAAGCCATGCGTGACTGCTTTGGGTCCCACACCTATGAACGGGTGGATAAGGAGGGTAGTTTCCATACCGAGTGGTTGGATTGAACGAACCGATGGCTTCCTATCGCATTGAACGGGCCCGAGATCCCCAGGATCTAGCCCTGCGGGCCTCTGAATACATCGCCACAGCCATCCAGCTAGCGCTCGATCAACGGGATCGTGCTCAGATTGCTCTATCTGGAGGGACCACTCCCTCCCCGGCATATCAGCTGTTGGGCCAGCAACACCTGCCCTGGAATCGTGTGGATGTGTTTTTAGGGGACGAGCGCTGGGTATCTGCTGATGATGCGTCCAGCAACGCCCGCATGCTCCGCTCCACCTTGCTCCAACCCGGTGAGCCCGGTGCAGCGGCCTGCTTTCACCCTGTTCCAACGGTGGAGCTTCCCTCAGCAGAAGCCAGCGCCGAGGCTTTCGCAGAGCTGATTGCCAAGCATTGCAGTGGCGAACCACCGATCTTCGACATGATGGTGTTGGGTCTTGGGGATGACGGTCATACCGCCTCACTCTTCCCGGGCACTGAGGCTCCTGACGTCCGTGATCGTTGGACCACGATCGGGCGGGGCAAGGGATTGGAGCGCATCACCCTGACCGCTCCGGTGCTCAGCGCTTCTCGAACAGTGATGTTCCTCGTGAGTGGTGTCAATAAACAGGAAGCCCTGCGTCGCTTGCTCGATCCAGCTGAGTCCGCACAACGAACGCCTGCGAAGTTGGTCCAACCCGAGGCAGAAATCATTGTTCTTACCGACGAAGCTGCCAGCGAAGGTCTTTAAATAAGCATTCCTTGTGCAGGGTTGAGATGACCATCCCCCGTGTCTCATTCGATTCGTGGGCCACGCTCAACGACACGATCATGGGGGGGAGAAGCCAAGCAGGCTGCCGCCTCACGCCTGAAGGCCTATTGCTCGAAGGTGAGGTGATCGCTGATGGAGGGGGGTTTGTGAGTTGCCGCTCCCCGCTGTTGCGACCACCACTCGATCTTTCGGCATTCAGTGGGTTGCGCTTAACGATTGCTGGGGAGGGGCGAACCCTGAAATTTGCAGTGGCCTGCGCTGATGGATTGATGGGACTCACAGAGATGATTCCAGGGGGACTGCGCTGGGTGATGCCCGTGCCAACGGAAGCGGAAGGAACCACTGTTGCCGAGATTGCATTCAAAGATCTTCAGCCCGTGGTCCGTGCCAAACCGGTTGGGCTGCCTTTGCGCTTTGATTCTTCTGCGATCACTCGCTTACAAGTGCTCCATTCCCGGTTTGATGAAGCGGGATCGGCCAATCCAGGCTTCCGTGCGGGTGCAATCCGGATTCTGATTCATTCCATCGAAGCCTACAAATGATTGATTTAGCTGTTGTGATTGCCCACACGGCTGATCTCTGCCGCAAGCCTTATCAACATGCTGTTGTTCCGATTCACGCGGACGAAGATGCGTCAACGTCCAGCATTGACGATCTCTTCGTTCGCATCGAAACCCGTGATGCATCCGGCTCTCGCATGGAGGCCATGGATCTAGAACTCGAGATCTATCGGAGCGGCAATGATGTGAATCTCATGCTCAGTTGGTGTGATCAAGCTGAGCGCCCCATGCTTTGGCAGGGACAACATCCCGTTTGGATGCATGGAGACAACGGCATGCGCTGCACGGCCCCAGCCGATGGCCAACCATTGGAAGCGATGGCACGCAGGCTGAGAGCACAACTTGTCAATCAATCCCATGGGGATTGATGATGAATCCCCCGCTCTGAACGTGCCTTAATCAGGCTGATCGGTTACCGCACCTAGGCTCGAACTTGAAACAAGTCGAGCATATTTGCCAAGAATTCCGGTCTTGTATTTAGGCGTGTGACCAGACCACATGCGACGGCGTTTGTCGAGTTCAGCGTCATCCACATTGAGTTGAAGAAGATTCTGATTGGCATCCACGGTGATGCTGTCCCCCTCCATCACAAGACCGATGGCTCCGCCAACGGCCGCTTCTGGTGCCACGTGGCCAACAACCAAGCCATAGGTTCCACCGCTGAATCGGCCATCGGTGATCAAGGCCACTTTGTCCCCTAATCCCTGCCCAACGATGGCAGCTGTTGGTGCCAACATTTCACGCATTCCAGGTCCTCCCACTGGACCTTCCTGGCGAATCACAATCACATCACCTGGGTGAATTTGTTTCCCAATAATCGAGGCCAAACAATCCTCTTCGCTTTCGAAAACGCGTGCAGGACCCGTTAAGACGGGTGTTTTAATCCCGCTAATTTTGGCGACTGCTCCTTCACTTGCCAAATTTCCCTTCAGGATCGCCAGGTGACCTTTTGCATAAAGCGGATTGCTCAAGGGCCTAATCACTTCTTGCCCTTCAGGAGGTGTTGAGGGGATATCTGCTAACAATTCCTCCAATGTTTTGCCTTCAATCGTGCGGCATTTCCCATGGAGAAGTCCCGCATCCAAGAGCAATTTCATCACCTGTGGAATACCTCCAGCCTGATGAAGATCCACGGTGACGAAACGACCGCTCGGTTTGAGGTCGCAAATCACAGGCACACGCTCTCTGATCATTTCAAAATCATCAATGCTGAGATTCACTCCAGCGGTGCGTGCGATGGCGAGCAAATGCAACACAGAATTTGTGGAGCCGCCTACCGCCATGATCACACTGATCGCATTCTCAAAGGCTTCACGCGTGAGTAGGTCAAGGGGGCGAATATTGGCTTTGATCGCTTCAACCAGAACCTCTCCAGACCGGGCCGCACTCTCCGCCTTTTCCTCATCTTCTGCCGCCATTGTTGAACTATGGGGAAGACTCAGCCCCATCGTTTCAATCGCAGCACTCATCGTATTGGCGGTGAACATGCCTCCACAACTGCCAGCACCAGGGCAAGCATTTTTTTCAATCGCTGTCAGCTGCTCTTCATCAATTTTCCCGCTTGTAATCTGACCGACAGCCTCAAAAGCACTCACAACAGTGAGGTCACAGCCACCAAGTTTCCCAGGCTTAATCGTTCCCCCGTACACAAAGATCGAGGGAATATTCATGCGTGCCATCGCCAACATGGCGCCAGGCATATTTTTATCGCAGCCACCAACGGCAAGAACCCCATCCATGCTCTGGCCATTGCAGGCCGTTTCGATCGCATCGGCGATGACCTCACGACTCACCAAGGAATATTTCATTCCTTCGGTGCCCATAGAAATGCCATCACTCACAGTGATCGTGCCGAACATCTGAGGCATGCCCCCAGCCTTTCGAGCAGCGTCTTCAGCACGACGGGATAGCCCATCCAATCCCACGTTGCACGGTGTGATGGTGCTGTAGCCGTTGGCGATTCCGATGATTGGCTTGCCGAAATCGTCGTCACCAAAGCCCACCGCTCTCAGCATGGCTCGATTTGGTGAGCGCTGAATGCCTTGAGTAACGGCGTCTGAGCGAAGCATGGCAACGACTGGATCGCAGATTGGGAGACGTCCCAACTTACCGACCGTGGGGATTACGACTTTGAACCGAGGTCTTCAAGCTGACGCCGGACATCAGAGATGGCTGAATTGAGCTGCTCAACACGATGCTCCAGCTGATCATCCCGATTGGCGTATTGATTGGCCTCAAACGCCTCACTGCCGTCTTGCATCCTTGGCGCGTAGAGCATGGAACGCTGACGCTTGAGCCGCTGACGACGTTCTGCTTCGGTAAGCAGCCACCACCCCACACCTGCTGCCCCGATGAGGGCTCCGCTCAGGAGTGTGAAAAGTGTTCCTGAGGTGGATTCCTGCTGCCTGCTCATCGCCGCCGATGGATTTTTTTAAGCCTAGGTCGAGGGAGCTGTTCTGATTTGCAGCCGTTGAGATGTGTTGCCAATCCCAGGAGAAATTTGACCATTTGCATTGAGTTCTTCATCAATGCAGGCGGTATGAATTGTGAGTTCGGGAAACGTTTCCCCCAGTCGTTTGAGCCCCGGGCTGGCTGTTAAGGCTGAAATCACACGAAGCCTTCGGCTCTCAACACCCTTTGCCACAAGCTCTTCCATCAAGCCGAGAAGATCCTCTGCATCGCTGATTTGATCCAGCAGCAGCACGAGACCGGCGTTGGCCTCAATGGTTTCAGGTAGGCCACCCAGACAGAGCTCTGCGTGAGGCAGCACTTGCCTAGCCCCTTCCCAAAGCATCAGCCCACCAGGGAGGAGAGGCACGGCAAGCAAGGGAACACCCGTTTCGATCACGGTGCCTTCCGTGAGCTCAAGGGCGGTTTGCACCTGTTCGCGACGATGGGGAAGCCAATCCCTCAGCGCTTCATAGGTGAGCCAACGTCCCAACTCCTCGAGCGCTGTTCGATACAGCGACGGTGGTGTGCCGGCGTGGCGCAACATCGTGAGCCAATGAGCAATGAGTGGATGGGGGGGAACAACCACCCTCAAGGTTTTGGCCATGGCACGTGGAGGGGCAGCTGTCTGCCATAACGTGACCGTACAAGTTACGGCAGCTGCAACCTGAAGCCGGCTGCATCCATATCTGATGCCCCTTCCCAATTTATTCCGCAAGCAACTGTTATCCGTTCTGTTCGGGTTGCTTCTTACGTCGAGCTTGATCTCTTTTCCCTTCGCTGCTCAAGCCATCACGGCGCCTGAATTGCGTGGTCAATTTGCGGTGCAAGACATCAGCAACGACATGCATGGCCGAGATTTAAAAGAAAAAGAATTTTTGAAAGCTGACCTCCGTGGTGTGGACCTCAGTGACACCGACCTACGAGGAGCTGTGATCAACACCTCTCAATTGCAGGGCGCTGATCTCCATGGAGCGAACCTTGAGGATGTGGTGGCGTTCTCCAGTCGATTTGATGAAACCGACCTCAGCGACGCCAACTTCACGAACGCGATGCTGATGCAAAGCCGGTTTGTGGATGCGCGCATTGAGGGAACGGATTTCACCAACGCCGTCATCGACCTCACGCAAATGAAAGCCCTCTGTGGTCGTGCCAGTGGCGTGAATAGTGTCAGCGGCGTGAGCACCCGCGAAAGCCTGGGGTGCCGCTGATGTCTGAACGCCTTCCAGTCACCGTGATTACCGGCTTTCTCGGAGCCGGGAAAACAACGTTGTTGCGCCATTTATTGATCAACAGCGGCCAACGCCTTGCGGTGATGGTCAACGAATTTGGAACCGTGGGCCTGGATGGCGATCTCATCCGAAGTTGCGGCTTCTGCCCAGAAGATGAAATCGATGGGCGTCTTGTTGAGCTGAACAACGGCTGTCTGTGCTGCACAGTGCAGGACGATTTTCTACCGACGATGGAAACGCTGCTCGCTCGCGCTGATCAGCTCGATGGCATCGTTGTTGAAACCAGTGGTCTGGCGCTTCCCAGGCCCTTGTTGCAGGCCCTCGAATGGCCCGCGATCCGGGCTCGTGTTCACGTGAATGGCGTGGTGACTGTTGTGGATGGGGAAGCCCTGAACAACGGAAGCCCCGTGGGAGATCCTGAGGCCTTGGAGCGGCAACGACAGGAAGACCCAAGCCTGGACCACCTCACAGCCATTGATGAGTTGTTCGCTGATCAACTTCAATCCGCTGACCTGGTGTTGGTCAGTCGTTCTGATTGCTTAGAGCCCAACGAACTGGACCAGATTCAACAATCACTTGCCCCCAAGCTCCGATCCGGTACATCGGTGATCCCGATGACTCGCGGGCAAGTGGAGCCGAGTTTGCTTCTGGGAGTCGAGCGTGAGACGTCTGCCGAACATGAACATGAACATGATCACCACGATCACGATCATCACGATCACACGCACTTGGACGTGGTGGGCGGAAATGTTCGTTTCGAGGGCGTCATTCAACGTGCGGACTTTGAACGCATCCTTCCTCCCTTTGTGACTGAGCATCAGGTCGTGCGCCTGAAGGGACGGGTCTGGTTGCCTGACAAATCCCTTCCTTTGCAAGTCCAAATGGTTGGTCCCCGCTTAGAAACTTGGTTTGAAGCCGCTCCGGATCAAGCCTGGACTCCCCAAAATCAATCTGGCGTGGATCTGGTTGTGATCGGATTTGATCCAAAGGCCTCTGAAAAACTCACAACTCTCCTGCTTCAGGCGAGTCAATAAGTTCTGGCAAAAGCTCTTAAGCATTCCCCTAAAACGAACGAATCCTCAGAGCCATCAGACCCTAGTACGACTTCAATCGCTAACAGATATTCAAAGAAATTTATATACAACTTGACTTAAAACAAGCTCTAGACCTTTTTCTTATTCAGTCTTCAACAACCAATAAACGCACATCACGGCCTTTAATTAGCTGAGATAGTTCCAACATGTCGTGTTTACGAATCAGCCCAATACATCCCAAGGTTCCGCTGTTTCCATTGAGCCCTGCGCTGGGGTCTTGATGAATCCCGAGCACCCTTCGGCCCGTGGTGAAGGTTGGTTCAATGCCAATCCAAACGGGGCCTAGTTCTGGATAAGCACCCTCGGCCAAGGGTTCCACCGGTCCGAGGGTGTAGCTCCCCGTTGGAAGGGGAGCCTTACTGCCCATCTGATCACGGTCCGCGTTCTGGCGGTGGGCACGTCCGCTCACTGCATCGAAGTGACGGGCCGGTTCCCCCGGAATCTCAAGCCTTAAATCCCAAATGGGATCTCCAGTGGAGCGAATCTGTCTCTTGGTGCGGCCAAGGACAAGCTGAGGCTCAGGATCCGGTATGGCGACCGGAGGCTCCAAAATCGCCAACAACCTTGAACTCACCTCAACAGGTTCGGAGCTGTTCAGCAAAAAGTCGTTGGCCCAACTCGGAGCACTGATCCCGAGACCTACGCAGACAGCACTGAAGAGCATCAGGGAAGGAGTGGCCCTGCTCGTCAGCCGCTGAAAGGGCATAGACCGAGGCATCCGAAATGATCGAAAACGAACCTTTCCTAAGAGGATTTTTGCGTTCTTTTGAAAAAAAGAAACGGTTGCTCAGCTGGCCCTAGCCCTTGCGCCAATCCAAGCCAGGAATGCGGGGCAGAATTGCTGGCGTATTGGAGCGATAAATCAAGTAGTCGGGATGGACGGCACAAAGCCGCTTTTCTTCGCGATGGGCCTTGCCGTTGAGCAGCGCAACCAACAGCAAAAACAGCGCCAGGTGAAGCAGGCTTCCCTTCGCAAGCACGACACCAACAGAACAGATCACAACAGCGCGATAGAGAGGGTGCCGGCAACGGCCGTACACCCCAGACGTGATTAAAGCTGCATTGGGCTTGGGATCCGGTAATGGAGAAAGGCTGGGGCCTAACGCCAAGAAACCCTGCAGAGCCAGGCCAAGCCCAACAACAAACAGCATCAACCCGCTGACATGAAGCCATGCAGGCCAACTCCAGGCATCGAGAAGCTCAGGGGACCAGCTCGGAAGGATGTGAGCACAGATCAGGACCACTTGAGCCAGCAACCACCACTCCCCCTTTTGATTGTTGAGCAATCCAATCCAGCTCAGCCCCCAACCCTGAAAGCTCTCACGCCAATCAACCTGTAGCCCTGGCTCCTTGAGCGGAAGACCCTTCTTTTCCATCGTGATCCGCAGGATTAATCCATCGGTAGGTCGCCGCGAGCGCAGACCTCACCCCAGCAAAGCGCACCCTCATCACTCCAACTGGCCTGCACGCTGTTCCAAGAAGAACGCTCATTGATCCGCATCCGCATCAAGCCAGTGCCGTCATGCTCGAACTGAATCCGGTGGTCATTAAACGCCAAATTCCAACGGCTACCCACGGGATCGGCCTCAAAACGGCATGGTTCCCAAGCCTCATGACTCCAGCGACACTCCACGTCGACGGCCACCGGCTCAGCCTGTGCAGGTCGAACGATGCCCGGTGCGATCAGCACCAATGGTGTGATCAGAGTGAGTGTGAATCCGATGGATGGGATCACAGACAAAGGACATGGAGTCGTGGTCTGTTTTCAACCTGAAGAGAAAGTGACTGGAACGGGACTACGGCCTGCCAAGATTTAACAATTCATGCTCCGAGCCAGTGCCGCGTTATCAAGCTCGTGTCCTGGTGCATCTGCGCCCTTCTGTCCTAGATCCAGCCGGTGAGGCCACCCGTTCAGCCGCCAGCCGACTCGGGGTGGAAGGCGTCGAGCGGCTCCGCATCGGGAAGGCTGTCGAGCTGGAGCTAGAGGCATCGGATGAAGCGGATGCACGCCAACAGGTTGAACTCTTGAGCGATCGACTCCTCGCCAATCCTGTGATTGAGAACTGGACCATGGAGCTCAAGTTGTCATGAGCATTGGTGTTGTTGTCTTTCCTGGTTCCAATTGCGACCGGGATGTCCGTTGGGCGACGCAGGGATGCCTGGGTATGCAAACCCAATACCTCTGGCATGAGGAGACAGATCTCAGCGGCCTAGACGCTGTGGTGCTGCCGGGAGGTTTCAGTTATGGCGACTATCTGCGCTGTGGCGCAATCGCCAGATTTGCCCCCGTGCTGGGAGCGTTGATCGAATTCGCCAACAAGGGCGGGCGGGTGCTGGGCATCTGCAACGGATTTCAGGTGCTCACTGAGCTCGGCTTATTGCCAGGAGCACTCACCCGCAATAGCGGCCTCCATTTCATCTGCGAAGACGCTCCACTCGAGGTGGTGAGTGCGCGTACGCCCTGGCTGTCTCAGTTCAAAGCAGGAAGTGACATCCAGCTGCCGATCGCCCATGGAGAGGGCCGTTATCAATGCAGCGAAGACACTCTTAAATCCCTTCAAGACAGTGACGCCATCGCGCTGCGCTACACCAACAATCCCAATGGCTCCGTTGCCAATATTGCTGGAATCACCAATCCAGCTGGCAATGTTCTTGGACTCATGCCTCACCCTGAGCGGGCTTGTGATCCTGCGACAGGTGGCGTCGACGGACGCCGATTAATCGAGGCGCTGATTGATCAATCATGACCAGAATGATCAGCTCTAAGAAGACAGGGAATCAAAAAGATTCTTTATCCATGCGGGCTTGAAATTTATTCAACAAACACATTGATTCGCTTGCATCAATAAACAAAACCATCATCTTTTGCACGTCAAAGATAAGATCTTCTTAAGATCGAATGTAACCCTAAATAGCATGGTCAGACTTGAGTGCAATGGTGAATCAGGCCTTTGATGCGTCGTCGATCATTTTTAACGTTGGGAATCCCGGCGGCGTTGGCGATGGCCGTTCCATTTTCTGCGAATGGATTGGCGGCATCGACCCCAAAAAAATCCTTCCTACGTCCTTTAAAAAGGGGCTCAAGGCTTCGGGCGGTCAATGCCGGAACTTGGATCGATCCTGATACTGATTTTGGCCTCCTCGTGCAGCGTTGTGAGGCTGAAGGATGGACGCTTGAGTTCCCAGAATCAGTGAGGCGTCAATGGCAATGGTTTTCAGGCACCGATCAACAGCGAGCCGATGATCTTGAGCGTGCCTGGAACAATCCTTCTCTTGATGGTCTGATTTATGTCGGTGCTGGCTGGGGAGGCGCCAGGGTTTTAGAAGTTGGCTTTCGCTTTCCCAAGCGACCGCTCTGGACCTTGGGATTTTCTGACACCAGCTCGATGCTGCTGGCGCAATGGTCGGCGGGTTTGCATGGCGCCATCCACGGATCCACAACTGGACCGGACCAACAGTGGGAACGAACGGTCCATCTCCTGAAGGGAGAACCGGTCGCGCCACTGCAAGGCCGTGCCGTACGACCCGGGCTGGCCAGTGGTCCGCTCGTGGTGACCAATCTCACGGTCGCAACCCATTTGATTGGCACCCCCTGGTTGCCTGATCTGCGTGGATCCATCCTGGTGCTGGAGGATGTGGGAGAAGCTCCCTACAGAGTGGATCGCATGCTCACGCAGTGGCGCAGCTCTGGGCTGCTTCGTGGCCTTGCCGGCGTGGCTACGGGACGGTTCAGCTGGAAAGGGGAGGTGGAGCCAGGTGATTTCTCCATGGATGGGATCCTCGAGGAGCGGCTCTCTGATCTAGGCATCCCCTTGGTCATGAATTTGCCCCTTGGGCATGGACTTCCCAACATGGCTCTCCCCCTTGGTGCAGCAGCCACGCTCGACGCGAACCGAGGAACGCTGCAACTGAATCCTGAGCGCACCCATCGATAGGACAGGCATCGATAGGACACCCATCGATCAACCCATCAAAAAAGGGGGGCTCACGCCCCCCCGCTTGATTGGCTTTGACCGAACAATCAGGCAGCAACTGCTGTCTTGGGGTCAAGGGTGCCTTTTGCATAAAGGCCGGAGTAGAAGTTGATGTCGCGTTGCTTGATCTTGCTGGCATTACCGGCAGCCCAGAACTGCTGGTAGCGATCCAAACAAACCTGCTTCATGTACTTACGAGCCGGCTTGTTGAAGTGACGGGGATCGAAGTTGGCAGGATCAGCCATCGCAGCTTCACGCACAGCCGCGGTGAAGGCCAAACGGTTGTCGGTATCGATGTTCACTTTGCGAACACCGTTACGGATCCCTTCCTGAATTTCTTCCACGGGAACGCCATAGGTCTCAGGAATCGCACCGCCGTACTTGTTGATCATTTCCAACCATTCCTGGGGAACGGAGGAGGAGCCGTGCATCACCAGGTGAGTGTTGGGGATGGCCTTGTGGATTTCAGCAATTCGGCTGATCGCGAGCACTTCACCCGTGGGCTTGCGGGTGAACTTGTAAGCACCGTGGCTTGTACCAATGGCGATCGCCAAGGCATCCACCTTGGTTTTGGCCACAAAGTCGGCAGCCTCAGCTGGATCGGTTAGCAGCTGATCCTTGGAAAGCTCACCTTCAAAACCGTGTCCGTCCTCGGCTTCGCCTTTGCCAGTTTCAAGGGAGCCGAGGCAACCCAATTCACCTTCAACACTCACGCCGATGGCATGGGCAACATCCACGACTTCCTTCGTGACGTTGACGTTGTAGTCGTAACTCGCAGGCGTCTTGGCATCGGCCTCAAGGGATCCGTCCATCATCACGGAGGTGAAGCCATTGGCGGCTGCTCCGAAGCAAGTTGCAGGGCTATTGCCGTGGTCCTGATGCATCACGACGGGAATGTCGGGATAGGTCTCAACAGCAGCCAGGATCAGGTGACGCAGGAAATTCTCACCTGCATAGGTGCGAGCCCCACGGGAAGCCTGGAGGATCACAGGAGAGTCAGACTCGTGAGCCGCCTCCATGATCGACTGCACCTGCTCAAGGTTGTTGACGTTGAAAGCAGGGATGCCGTAGCCGTTTTCCGCGGCATGGTCGAGCAGAAGTCGAAGCGGAACGAGCGCCATAGTGAAGTCCTAACGAAGGCCGATCAACGGACATAGGTCCGTAACCGCGCGACTTTACCTTTGAGTCGTGTGAATGTCACGACACTCCGTTGCAGAAATCACGCTGGAGTGCCAGCAACTGATCGCTCAGGCAGTGGGGCCCGCCCCAAAAAGCTGCTCATCCGCTGATGGTTCAGGGGCTAAGCGGCAGGCTTTTTACATCTCTGAATTGGCCTAAGCCCGCACCAACAGACGGCTTGGCCCGTGTTTCGCTCCCATCGAAACCAGCAAAAGGCCCAAGAGAGTCCCTTGCGCTATTCGTTTCCTCTTTTTTCGTGTTGCTGAGGTGTAGAGACGCCCTTGCAACCCGCCTGATCAGAGAACAAGTCCAGGTGCATTCGTCAACAACACAAGGCACGAACTCTTGATGCGCATGCTTGCAACCATTTAAAAATCGGATTGCTAAGAACAATCGGCTCTTGCGTTGGAGCAGTCTTTGCCCAATGAATGCCGCCTAATTATGTATGGATCGTCCGAAAATGTTGGCGAGGGCCCTGCACTCTTTGGAGGACGCGCAGAAAGACCTCCGGACAACAAAGAGCTTGGGACAACAAAGAACTTGGGATGACGAACGAACAATGAAGCAGGCCAAAACCTACCCAAAAAATCTCGGCCGAAGCCCAATATTGACACTCAGATTTGTACCCAGATCCGTGATCAAGATCCGCAAAAAATGATCATTGGTTCGAGAATCTGTGCGATCCAATTGGATCATGCAATCGATTGATCGCATGCTTGCTGACTAAGCAGACCCTCTGAAAGGCCTGGAACCATAGGGGTTCCGGTTCGAATACTTTGAGCCCACCAGCTCTGGATGCGAGCCACCGGCGCCACGCGGCCATCGCTCCAGGTGGTGGGGAAGACGAAGTCAACGTCCGCTTCAATATTGCGTGTGGGCTCTCCCGCGGGCATATGCCACAGCCCAAAGCCATGGACATAATCTTTTTGGTTGGAGCTACCGAGGGTGAGGCTGCCATCAGATCCGTAGATCTCGAGCCAGCAACCTCGACCGTTGCGCGCCACAGACGACAAATTGACTTGGGCTGGAACCGTTTGGTCCGTGCGCCCCTGCCAATCCAGCTGCATCTGAATGAGGGAAACATCTTCGGCATCCACTGGGGCCATCCCCCCGCTGGGGCGAGGACGCTCCTTGATCGAGACACTATTGAGGCCTTGAACGGATCGAATCGGTCCGATCAACCAGGCCAACATGTCGAAGGCATGGGTCCCAAGGGCACCGATCACGCCCCCACCGGCTTCCCGTTGTGAGTACCAGTTCCATGGTCGTGAGGCATCGGCTCGGCTGCTCATCAACCAGTCAAGTTTCACCAGCCAGGGAGTGCCTACGGCACCGGCCTCCAACATCCTTGCGGCCTGCATAAACAGAGGCACAGCCCGATATTCATAATCCACCGCAACACTGAGCCGCTTCTGAATGGCCAAGCGTTGGAGCTCGGCCACCGATTCCGCCTTGAGGGCGACAGGCTTTTCCAGCAACAAGTGTTTCCCAGCATTCAGCGCTGGAAGGGCCAAGGCAAAGCGTGGCTCCGGAGGGGTAGCAATGATCACGGCCTGCACGCGAGAGTCGCTGAGCAGAGCCTCCCAATCGTCATAACCCGGAAGGTTGTGCTCCTGACAGGCCTGATCCAAGCGTTCACGACGGGGGTGCCAGAGCGCTACCGCCTTGAGATCAGCTTGAGAGGCAAGGGCTTGGAGATGAACCGATTCACCAAAACCGAGACCCGCAATGGCCACTCCAATGGGAGATGGGCTTGAGGTTGGGAGAGCCATAGGAAAAGCCGCGTGGGGATCAGGAGAGCGCGGAAAGCTCGTCCGATGAGCACACACCGGAAAGAACGCCGTCGATCAAAGGGTCAGAACCAGAAGGTTGCCATTCGGCTTTGAATTGGGGCAATCCATTCTTTTGCTTGTCTCGATATAACTGCTGGCTGCAGTCGATCTCCATCACCACCAGGGTTCCCAAGGCGGGGCGATCATCCTCCTGACGCAAGCTGTAGCGGCTCAGCACTGACACGGTGCCATCCTTCTTCAGCCGCAAACTGCCAGCATCCCACCATTGCTGTCCCTCGCCACTGGAGGGCACTTCTCTCCATTCGACCTGACCTGCGCAAACAGGAGCCGCCCAAAGAATCAGGGCCAAAACAAGAACAACGACGGCCCTAAACCGTGAAGCCAAAACAGGAATCATGAGCTGGGGACCCGAGATTCACAGCCATGCAATCTGAGCAGACTCGCCAGAGTGGAGCGCAATTGCGTTCGCGGAACAATCGAATCCACAAATCCGTGGTCTTGTAGATACTCAGCGGTTTGAAAATTATCCGGCAACTTTTCGCGCAAGGTCTGTTCAATGACGCGCCGCCCAGCAAAGCCAATGAGAGCTTTTGGCTCCGCCAAAATTAAATCACCAAGCATCGCAAAACTGGCTGTAACGCCACCTGTGGTGGGGTGGGTGAGCAGTGGCATGTACAACACACCCGCCTCGCGATGGCGTTCCAACGCACCAGAAATTTTGGCCATCTGCATGAGGCTGAGCATGCCCTCCTGCATCCTCGCTCCACCTGATGCACACACAATCAGAAGCGGCAGCTTTTTGGCGGTTGCTTCTTCCACCAAGCGAGTGATCTTTTCACCAACCACCGACCCCATCGAACCGCCCATAAAACGGAAATCCATCACGGCAAGGGCCATCGGAATCCCCTCAACCTCACAAAGCCCAGTGACAACACCGTCTCGAAGCCCTGTGCTGGCCTGGGTTTCGCGAAGTCGATCCGCATAGGCCCTGCGGTCTTTAAAACCCAATGGATCCGTGGGTTGCAGCTCTTGATCCATCGCCACGAAGCTGTTGGGATCCACCAGCACCGCAATGCGCTCGGTGCTATCGATGCGATGGTGATAGCCACAGTTGCTGCAAACACTGGCGTTGCTCAGCAGATCCTTGCGGTACACCACCTGACCGCACTCTGGGCACTTGCTCCAAAGGCCATCCCCTTCATCCGGTTCTTGATTCACCTTGCCGACGTACTGACCCTTACGGCGATCAGCGAACCAGTCGAAGAGGCTCATGACTTTTGACTCCGCAGTAGTGGCAAGCAATCCCAGCTGCCGCAGTGGATTTCAGCCGATACATGCACCAGTATCTTTTGAAAAGCACGGACCAAATGACCAGGCAAGAGGGGAAAGGTTTTCTATTGATTTCGCGATCCTAGATCGAGGATCCTTCGGCACAGAAAGACCGTCTTCTTGAGGCTTAGGTCAGCCCTTCCTTGGCTCACCCCTCTTGACGGCCTTGCAGAACGAGCAGTGATCGCCCACGAGCCGTGAACCGAGCCTTGAACCAAGCCGTGAATCAAGGGGTCAACCTATCGGCGAAAGTGACCCTAAAAGCCAAGGATCGTAAAGGCTCTATTGCTCAATCATGGCCAAGAGATAAGGGGCTACAAAACCTTGGTATTCAAGCCGTTTTTCGCTTGATAACCCCTTCCAACCATTCACATGGACTCTACAAGTGACTTCTCCACATAAACAAGGGTCAGGAAAGTAATCGATTGAATAATTCCTCATTGCATAATCAAAGGTAATTTCTTCGCCCTTCTCGATAACCCTAAACGCAATAAAGTCATGCGCTCCAGATGCATTCAGCGAGATACCACAGGAAGGATTGCATGAGTGATTGACTTTGCTGATCAAGCCCGCATGCTGAACATGCTGAGAAGCCGACACCTGAGAAGCATGCGAGTGATTTGCGGATAAGACTTTTTCAATCACCCCAATCATCACAGTTTCACCAACCTGGAAAGACTTGGTTGCAAATATCCCATCACCTCTCAACGGAGTGACTTTGATTTCATATCCAACGGACAAAATAGGACCTTAAAGACGTCTTCATTCTCATCACTTTTTACATTACTGCAATAAGCAATAGTACCCATTAATGGATCAATTTTTTCAATAAATATTTTTATCTTAGCATGAATTTTCCACGCTCTACGAAAAACAAATTTTCAAGCAAAATCAAGCTTTGATAACGGCTTTTGATTGTTCTTATTCCAACGCAAGTAGCGCGAGAGAACACGATTTCAACTAGTGTTATTATCACCAAAATTCACTCCAACTCTTCAAACATTTTTGAGTCGCTCTTTACGGCGACCTTCTCCCCGAGCAAACGACAACACTCTTAGGCTTTTTACGATCAATTGGCAAAAGCACTATGCATAAGGCCTTGAATTTCATGGCTAAAGCGTAGAGTTTCAACACCTTTCTGCTCCAAGCCTCAGCCAAGCAGGACAACCTTTCAAGCAGAACATCTCATCCCCAACGGAATTCCTTTGAGCGAATAAGCTGCCACAAAAAAATCTATTTTTGTATACATAAACACAAGCAATTGGATGTGAACTTATGCCCATTGAAACGATCGACAATGTGATTCACTCCCTGATGTCAGCAGGTGGCGAAAAAATCGATTGGGTCAAAGGAGAGTCTCGTTCCTGCCCTGATGGGAGTTGGAGCATCTCAGAGGGCACCAACTGCAGTCATCTCGGCCATCTGGACAACACGATTACCAAACGACTGTCCCGGCTTGACATCACGGTCAATCGGGAGATCAACTTACAGGTGATCTTTGACCCTGAAAGCCGTAGAAATGAAGCTTTAGAGATTTACGAGTCAACCAGCGCAAGAACACTGTTGACCCTGATGTTTTGGCCTGGACTGGAATCTGCCAGGAAATTGGCCATCGCCTCCATCGATCAATGGCACAGAGCGATAGAAGATGGCTGGTATGAGGGGCCTGAGTAGTCACATCCTTGCCATCAACACCGCTTGATCAACATCGAGGGAATTCTCTCTCTTCATTTGGTGAGCAAGAAAAAGCTTACTTTCTGCTGAAGGACAAGTGCTAATAGCTGTTGATTTAAATGCCCCCAAACAAGCCGAACCATTGCTGACCCCACCACTCAGCACCTCCGATCCAGGTCAGCCAGATTCCAAGGGCAATAAAGGGGCCAAAGGGGAATGGCTGTCTCGGCCCTAACCGTCCAGACAGACGTCCAATCGTGCCAAACAAGGCACCGCTAAAAACGGCGATTGCCAAAGAAACCAAGACACCGCCCAAGCCGAGCCAAGCGCCTGCGACAGCTGCCAATTTGGCATCACCAAGTCCGAGCGCAGGTTGTCCCAGCATGCGCTCAGCAAGAGCACTTAATCCTTCCAGCACCAGCAATCCTGCGGAAGCCGCCAACAGATGATTGAGGAGCACGGCACTCGCTTCCGGCCCTGGAATGACCAGATACAGAGCACCCGTGAAGGCAAGGCCGAGCAACACCCCGATTCTGCAAAGAGGTTCGGGCAGCCAGAGATGATCAATATCAATCAACACCAGGGGCAAAAGCACGCTGATCAGAACAATCCCCGCCAACACATTGAGCAAAGCCAGGCCTAATTGATCAGACGCGGCAAGCAATCCATGGCCCCACAACGCGCTCAACCAAAGAAGGGCACTGATGAGTTCCACCAATGGATAACGGCCCGAGATGCCCTGATGGCAATCGCGACAATGGCCCCGAAGCCACACCCAGCCCAGCACCGGCACATTGTCGTGCCAGCGCACCGCCTGACCACACTTCGGACAGTGACTACCAGGCCAAACCACTGATTCTTGGCGCGGCAACCGCCAGGCCACCACATTGGCGAAGCTCCCCACACAGGCCCCACCCACCACAAGCATCAGGCTGAGCAAACCGGTCAAAGCCCTGACCCTCTTGGTCGATCTCGCCAGCCACGCTGGCGACGCAGCCGACGGCCGATGAGATCGATGCTGATGAAATGTTCTTGTAGCAACAGAGTGGGGCTTTCGAACACAACCCTGCCTTCATCTAAGCGCTCATTCACAACAACACCCATCGGTTCAAGTTGCTGCCCAGAGTCACTTAAAAAGCGGAAGTAGATCCGTCGTGCCAAGGCAATCAGACGACGACTATCCACTCTGTCCCAGCGTGGTGATGGAGTTGTTGATCCACCGGCACCTGCAATTTCAAAGGAGGGAGAGGACAAAAAAAAGACCCACCTGATCATTCAGATGAGTCCACGATAGATGTGATTGCTCAAGATGTTCGGCAGAAACAATCAGGAGACCTTGCTTTGCTCTTCAATCATGCGGTGAATGATGGGAGTCAAGATGAGTTCCATCGCGAAGCCCATCTTCCCTCCATTCACAACAATGCTAGTGGGACTGCTCATGAAGGAGTCATGAATCATGCTCAGCAGATAGCTGAAGTCAATTCCCCACTTCTCACGAGCTCCCTTGCGGAAGTGAATGATCACGAAGCTTTCATCTGGCGTCGGGATGTTGCGACAGATGAATGGGTTGGAGGTGTCCACCGTGGGCACCCGCTGGAAGTTGATATCCGTGCGGCTGAACTGGGGACAAATGTGATTGATGTAATCCGGCATGCGGCGCAGGATCGTGTCCACGATCGCTTCGGCTGAATAGCCGCGCTCAGCGTTATCACGGTGAATCTTTTGGATCCACTCAAGGTTGGTGATCGGAACAACACCCACCAGCAGATCGGCGAGGGAAGCCACGTCGTAGCCGTCTCCGACAACGCCGCCGTGGAGGCCTTCGTAGAACAACACGTCCGTCCCACCAGGGATGGATTCCCAGGGGGTGAACTGACCTGGATCCAAGTTCACGCCGAGGCGAGCGTTGTGCTCAGCAGCCTCTTCTGGACTGTGGAGGTAATAACGCTTCTGACCTCCACCCGTTTCGCCATAGACGCGGAAGAGCTCTTCGAGTTTGTCGAAGAGGTTGGCTTCGGGTCCGAAGTGGGAGAAATTCTCACCCTTCGCAAGCGATTCAGACATGGCGGTCTTCATCGCCATCCGCTCGAAGCGGTGGTAGCTGTCGCCCTCCACCACTGCAGGAGTGATGTTCTCCCGAGCGAAGATGTGCTCAAAAGCCCTCTTAACAGTGCTGGTGCCTGCACCTGAGGAACCCGTGACAGCCACGACGGGGTGACGCTTCGACATCGACGGAGGAAGATCTGGCCAAATGAGTTTGGCAGGTCAAAGGGCAAATTCCACATTTTTCCTGCCAGGTCGCATCAGAGTGTCTTGAGAAGTTCCTCCCCCATCGCCTGACAGCCCAGGGCAGTACAGCCTTCAGACATCAAATCTCCAGTGCGGAATCCGGCTGCTAAAACACGGTCAACAGCTTGTTCGAGATCGTCCGCTGCTGCGTTTTGTTTGAGACCGGTCCGCAACATCATGGCTGCGGAGAGCACCATGGCCATCGGATTGGCCTTGTCTTGACCAGCGAGATCAGGGGCTGAGCCATGAACGGGTTCATACAAACCAGGCCCTTCACTTCCCAGAGAGGCGGAAGGGAGCATGCCGATCGAGCCGGTGAGCATGGCAGAAATATCGCTGAGAATGTCTCCGAAAAGATTGCCAGTGAGCACCACGTCGAACTGACGAGGGTCTCTCACCAGTTGCATCGCCGCATTGTCCACATACAAGTGACTGACATCCACTGCGGGGTAATCGCCTTTCATGCCCTCCACGCGATCACGCCACAGTTGGCTGACATCGAGCACATTGGCCTTGTCCACTGAGCAGAGCTGCCCACGTCGCTCACAGGCCAGCTTGAACGCCACCCTGGAGATTCTGTCGATCTCAGAATCCGAGTAGGTCATGGTGTTGAACGCACGCTCTTCACCGTCGGCCTGCACACGACCTTTCGGTTGACCGAAATAAATGCCTCCGGTGAGTTCCCTCACCACCATCAGATCCACCCCTTCCACAACTTCGGGTCGCAGGCTGCTGGCACCAATCAGGGCAGGGACAATTTTGACTGGACGGAGATTCGCAAACAGCTCCATGCCAGAGCGCAGGGCCAGCAATCCACTCTCGGGCCGTTGTGCCCGAGGCAAGGCATCAAATCGAGGGCTCCCGATCGCTGCCAGCAAAACGGCATCGGCAGCCTTACACGCCTCAAGGGTGCTCGCTGGTAGGGGTTCACCGGTGGCATCGATGGCAGAGCCACCGATCGGCGCTTCACTGAATTCGAGCGTGAAACCATGCTTGCGCGACACGGCTTCCAGGAGCTGCCTCGCCACAGCCGTGATCTCTGGTCCAATGCCGTCACCCGGAAGCAAAACAACGCGATGCAGTGGCATTGGAACTCAGAGGGGGGAGAACAAGAGAGGTTACTGAGCGGCTTTCTTAAGTTCCCGGATCTGCTTCGCCATCTCAGGCAATTTGCTAAACGCGGCCGAACAACGCAGCCAGAGCCTGTTGGGAATCGCCGGATAGCCACTCACCACCTCGCCGGGCTCCACCTCTCCATGGATCCCGCTCTTGGAACTGGCGATCGCACGATCGCCAATGATCGCTCGGTTGGCCACACCAACCTGTCCAGCCAAAATCACCCCATGGCCAAGGCGAGCGCCGCCCGCAATGCCCACCTGCGAGGCCAGAGCACAGCCCCGTCCGGTGACTACGCCATGGCCGATTTGCACGAGATTATCGATCTTGGTTCCCGCCCCAATCCGGGTTTCACCCACGGAGGGACGATCAATCGTGCTGCCGCACCCCACCTCAACACCCTCCTCCAGAACAACGAGACCCGTTTGAGGCATTTTTCGCCACCCCTTGGCGGTCGGAACAAAACCAAACCCCTCGGAGCCCACTACCGCGTTGGAGTGGACCACACAATGGTCGGCTAATCGCACGCCTGGGTGCAGCACCGCATTGGCATGCAGTTCGCAGAATTGACCGACCCTCACATCCCCGTAAATCACCACACCGGCATGAAGGGTGCTGTTGGCACTGATGCGTGTGTCGTCACCGATGCAAACGTGAGGGCCAATCGAGACCCCAGCATCGATCTGAACCCTGTCACCGATCACCGCCGAAGAATGGATGGTGGCTTCTGGTCTGGGGCGAGGATGCAAGCGCTCGAGGGCTTCAGCAAAGGCCAAACGGGGATCAGCCATCACAGCCCAAGCCAGCCCGCGCTGCTCAGCCATCGCCTTGAGGTCGTCCTGATTGGGAATCAAAACGGCACCAACATGGCTGGTTTCCAGGCTCTGAATCAGAGCGTTGCCCTTTTCAAGAAAGCTGAGTTGATCGGCTTCGGCTCTCTCCAAAGAGGCCGCTCCTCGGAGCTCAGGATCGCTGCCGAGCTGATGCTCCAGCAGACCTGCCTCTCCGTCCTGAAGGACGGCGATTAACTGGCTGAAACGCATCGATTCAGGGGTCTGATGGGCGGATCGTAGGCGTGCTGAGGACAAGCACGTCTCGATGAACCACAACAGGCGAGCTGCCTTGCCGATCGGGTCGCGCTGGCTCTTTGACAAGACGTCGAAGGGACTCACTGCTGAGGGAGCTCAAGCCACGGGCTACTTCAAGGCCCTCCTGATCGACGATCCTCACGGGTTGATTGGCCGTGAAGTCTCCGGTTAGGTCCGTAATTCCCACCAACAGCAAGGAGGCACCTCTGTCGCACAACGCTTGGCAGGCACCGTGATCGATTTGCAGGCTTCCTTGGGGTTGCAACGCATGGGCCAGCCAGCTTTTTCGATGACCAAGGGGCTGGGGGTGGGGATGAAAAACCGTTCCTCCGCGCCCCCCAGCCAACATGGTTTCCAGCATTTGCTGATCGCGACCATCCGCCAAATGCACGGTGATTCCGCTCGCGGTGGCAATCCGAGCGGCCGCGAGTTTGGTGGTCATCCCCCCCGTTCCCCAACGACCTCCGTCTCCTGCACCTTGTTCAAGGGCCTGCAGGTCTGCTGGGTGATGAACGTCCGAAATCGGACGAGCCGAGGCGTCACTGCGCGGATCAGCGGAGTACAAGCGATCGATATCGGTCAACAGAATCAGATCATCCGCATCAATCGCTGCTGCGACGAGGGCTGAGAGCGTGTCGTTATCGCCAAAACGCAGCTCTGCCGAAGACACCGTGTCGTTTTCGTTAATGACCGGCAAAACCCTCCATTCGAGCAACTGATGCAGGGTTGCGGAAGCGTTTTGATAACTCCGACTGTCGGCCAAGTCAGATCGGGTGAGCAAAACCTGCGCGACGGGAATGCCATGAACGGCCATCGCTTCTTCGTACAGAGCCATCAGATGGCCTTGACCGATCGCCGCAGCCGCTTGAAGACCGCTCAACGTTGAAGGCCTGGCCTTCAGGCCCAGGCGCTGACAGCCGAGTCCAACAGCACCACTTGTGACCAAGACGACTCGGTCACCGCGCTGGAGACATTGGGCGAGATTCAGACACAAGGCTGAGATGGCATCAGCCGTGCTGCGATGGTCCGTGCTGCGCAGCAAACTCGTTCCAACTTTCACCACCCGCAGGCTCATGCGTGGCCTGCTCCAAGCCATCGGGCGAGTTGCCTCTCCAACACTTGAACGCGATCGTGACGACAAGGGGTTCCGTCTTCACGCAGAGGTCTGACCAAAACCGTATACAAACCAAGCCGGTTTCCAGCCAGAACATCGGTGAACAAACGATCGCCAACCATGGCGATCTGCTCCGGCTTGAGATCCAATGTTTGGATGACGCGTCGGATCGCTCCTCGACGCGGTTTGGCAGCTGAGCTGGTGAATTCAATCCCAAGCTGCTCAGCCACAGCCCCGATTCTCTGTCGGGAGGGATTGTTGCTAATCAAATGAAGGTGCGTATGGCGTTGAGCTGATTGAGCCCAGTGAAGAACGGAGGGAGGCAAGGCCACATCGCGCCCTGGAAGGAGCGTGCGATCAACATCAAGCAACAAAGTTTTGATGCCTCTGCCAAGCAAGGGTTCCAAAGGAAGATGGGCCAGGGTTAAGCCTGGATCCCAGTCAGGTCGCAGCCATTCACGACGCATCACTCGGATAGCTCACGCTCATCAAGCTCAGCCTCGATGCGAGGTTGAATTTGGTCGAACTCATCCCCTTCCACCAACACCGCAGCGCCATCATCCATGCGGGCGACAACAAAGAATGGATCTAAGGGGATGTAAAGCCCATATTCCAAGTCATCGGCCAAAAAGCTCACCAGCAATTCATAGGTCTCCGATTCATCGTCACCCGCCTCATCCTCATCGAGATCTTCAGGATCGGGCTCATCCAGCTCACCATTCACCGTGAGGGTGACCGCGGAGCGCACAAGGGTGAGGTCATGCTCTTGGAGCACCACATCAGCCACCGAAAGAATCGGTTCATTGCTGGTGATGCTGTCGATCAGCTCAGGCTCATCACCGTCCTTCAACCGGAACAAGCACACCGGTGTGTCGACAGGGGTGAGTAACGCGTAGTCCTGACCATCGAGGGGAATGAGCTGCTCAAGAAAACAAAGAAGATCACGCCCTTCACTGTCTTTTACCAGCAGAGTTGGTACGTCTCCGCTGTTGTTCGGGCCGCTAGAACTCATTGCTCAAGAATCATTACCTTCAGGATCCTTCATTGCCGTCCGTCTTGCTAGCAGACGGGGTCGCCATGTCGACCGGTTCGGGCTCTGGCCCATCAGAGAGCCATTGCTCAAGAAGCAGTGCAGCGGCTGCACTGTCGAGTCGGCCGCTGCGATCGCCTTGCAAGCCATGTCGGTCGGCCGCGGCCCAACTACTGCTGTGTTCATTCACGAGCGCCAGAGGCAGCTTTAAAGCCATGGCCAAGCGCTGTCCGTAGCGCTGGCAATGGCCTGCTTGCTCTGTGAATTGGCCCTCTGCATCCAGGGGTAGACCGACAACCAAGCCCTGCACTCGACGGGTCAGACAGACCTGTTCCAAATGCTCCAGGTCAAGCTTAAACGTCCTGCGGAACAACGCAGGGAGGGGACGCACCGTGATGCCAAGGGCATCACACCCTGCCAAGCCAATGCGCTTGCGGCCCACATCCAGGCTCAACATCGATCGGGGTGATGGGCTCAAGATCAGCGCTCGCGACCCAGTGTTGGCGTCGGCAACGGCGGCTGCTGGGGCTGGAGACGTCCCAGCATCGATTCCAGGGGACGGATGCCACTGAGCTCTCGGCTACCAAGCTTGCGCCAGAGGCTTCGACCCAGGACGAGCTGGGTTTGCTGCGACTGGAATCCACAACGCTGAACGATGACCTGGAGGCGTTCATCATCCTCATCCACCAGGAGTTCAGGAGCGGGTTGAAGCCGGGCCAAGCGCTCCAAAGCAGGAGGCAAGGCATCCATGAGCCGGTCATCCCAGGCCACACCACGCAACAGTTCAAGCCTTGGCCTGGAAAAGCCAGAGGGTCTTGCCACAAGTCCTGCAAGCACTTGATTTTGATCAGAATCGATTCGTTCCAAAAGGCCGCAACCCTTCGAACGTTGATCCACAAGGTCTTGCCATTGGCGATCAAGAATTTGCCGATGATGCGTCGAACAACAGGCTTGCTCGAGAGCAAACAATTGTCTTGCGGTGCTGTTGTCGAGAGCGCTCCAACGACACTGACTCGGTAACTCAGAGGCGGGTGGCCCCGAAACGGACGGCGGATCAACCCGCCAAACCCCAAATCGTCTCAGCGGTTGAAATCCCAGTTCACGGGCAAGGTCAAGCTGGTCTTGATCGTTGCTATCGCATCGGATCAACCAACTCTGTGAACGGGCGACCCCATCGCTCAGGGCTTCATGGAGCAACTGCCGGACCACAGAAATTCTGCTGGTACCCGTTGGCTCTTGCCGTTCCTCGAGCTCCAGCTGCCAACAACTCTTGCGGCGGTTGAGCGACCGCAAAATCACAAGAGACAGCAAACGATCCGCTTTTGTGGCGTCCTGCTCCAAGGCGACGAGCACCCTCAGCTTGCGGAGAAGCCAGGTCTGGAGCATCAAGGCCTGCGGTTGATCGGCCCACTGATTCGATGTGCTGACCTGAGCAGACGTCAACAGCAATCGCATGTGGGCTGCGTTGAGAGCTTCCACCCGTGGAGAGCTGCCGGATGCTTGATCCACATCGCGTCCGCTGTAGACCATAAATGTATCGCTCACCTCGGGCCGCCGAGGATTTAGGCCGGTCGAACCAAGACAAGAGGCGTCCGCTCGTTGGCATTGCCAGCAGGGTTTGGCTTCAGGGCTCGGTGGAGCAACGCTTCATCGCAGCCACGGCTGGAGGCCAGCACTTTGACCCGACCGAGATCGTTGACATCAACAATCGCCACCGACACGCCAAGCGTCTCTGCGGCGAGATTGCAAAGCTCTGCAGGTGAGTCCGGACCAAGAACAATGGTTTGGTCATAGGGAGGCGTGGTGCCAGTGATGTCGTCAATCAGTCGTGCTTGGTCACCTGCAAGGCGATAGAACCAACCCTTCAGACCCACGAGTTTTAAAACGAACCCCACACTCCAAGCCACCAGAACCCGTGTTGGTCCCACCTGATCGATCAAGGTTTGAATGCCGCAGGCTGTTGCCAAGCTGCTCGTGGGATGGAACACACGACAGAGCAAGCGGGCGATCCAACTCGGCTGAACCGTGGAGGGGTGAGCGTATCGACCCTGAATCACCGCAACGGGTGTTTCCCCAATCGTGAGCACATCTCCAGGCTGAATCAAACCACCTGCGTAGTGCTTGAGCACATCAACCGTTTCATCTAAGGGACCGAGCAAGTGCGTTTTGATCGGCAAAACCGCGCATCCATCCCCCTGACGGAATGCAGCATCAGCCCCCTGAAGGGGTTCTGGTTGATGGGTTGGAACCACCATGCCTTGACGGCGATGCAAACGGCCAAAGGGCCCGTAATTCACCCAATGCACATCAACCCAAACGCTGTCGACCCGATCGTTGATGGCAACCTCTTGATCGGCACTGAAGGTGAGTTGCACCTTCACCCGGGTGCTCTTACGACCTTTCACGATGTAAGCAGCCCAATACCCATCCGGGCGGGCGTCCTCATCAGGGTGATGCGGAGTGATTTTGGTTTGAACGTTGACGGAACTCAGGTCGTTGTTCCCGAGCAATGTTGGTTCCACGGCCAGCTCTGGCACCATCACTTCCATGCGCTGATGGGGGTTGGTAATCGTCAACCAACCTTCAAGAACGAGGCTCTTGGACGTGTGCTGCACCTGCCAATCGTGGGCCCGTAATTGAAGGGGTGACGACGGCCTGAGCCGATGCCGCGCCTCAATCCAAAGCACACCGATGCCGAGCAGGAGCAAGATCAGCAGCAGCGTGCACATAGGAAAACGGTCAGCCGACCGGAAACAATCAAGCAGCGTAAAGGGTTCCGGTGGATTGATCAGCGCGACAGCACTTCTGTATTGAGCTCGTTGAAACTGATGGTGGTGCTGCCCTCGGCAGGGGCCTCAATTCCTGTGGCTGCACTGATGGCAGCGTTGATGGCTTCCAGAGGAACCTGTCCGTCCTCATCGAGCAGGACCTTGCCCTTGCCATCGATCACCACAACCTGCGGGATCGTGCCATGCCAGTAGGTCGCAGGATCGGATCGGTCTTGGCTGGCATCCCCTTGAAAGGCATCGGTGGTGAAGGGAAGCAAGTCCACCTCACGCCCCCACAAACGCTGAAGTTCAGACACCACAGGCGCAAAAATCTTGCTGGTGCTGCTGTCATCCAAGTAAAAAACGATCACGCTGGTGCGTTCTTTCTCTAAGGCGTCCTTCAGGGTTGTCGCGGGAGGAACAAGCGATCCATTGCCTGCATACAGCGCAAAAATATTGCCGTCGTAACTGTCGGTGTCCCTCGCCGCCTCAGCTGGGTTCGCCATCAGCAGCAAGCACAATCCTGCAGCGACGAGAGAACGCAGGACCGAGCGCAAGATGCTGAGCAGAGGCATGGTGCTGAGCAAAGGCATGGCGCCGAACACTGGATGCAGCATTCTGACCGCTGGGATCAGCCTCGGTTGAAGCTGCGGCCCATCCCTTGAGCGATGCCTCGACCAACCAGTCCAATGGCTCGACCGATCACTTGGGTCAGGACCACCGCCAGCAGATTCCCCACCTTGCGCACGAGTAGTTGAACCTGAGGAGCCAGGGCATCTCGCGCTTCCAATAGCAGCGCAACCTGTTGTTGCCACCAGCCAAGACGACGCAACTCGTCGTCTCTGGGTTCCGTTAACAGGAGCGGTGCAATCGTTCCATCGTTGAGTTGATACAGAAGCCGCTGGCTTTCGTAGAGGCGAATCGGACGTTGAATCCAGGTTTGCCAACGGGACTGGGTATTGAGTTGGTTGCGTAGACGTTCCAACTCACGGGTGGAGATCAAGCGTTGATCGAGCAGGTAGCGCCTCAACTCAGGCCAGTCTCCGCAGACGCCAAGAAGCTCAGAACCAATCAGTTCCGCCGTGCGTACCAACCAATTGCTCACCAACGTTTCGAGCTGCAGCAAGGCGCGGGGATCATCGGCAGGCAACAGTTGCCCATCCACCAGAACGGGCTGGTCGTCGAGAAAAGGGGCCAACATTCGCTTCGGATTGGGCAGTTCCTCGTCGGTGTCTTCGAGCTCTGTGTTGAGAAGCAGGTGATCGGCCACACCGCTTAATTCCTCGCCCATGGGAAGGCGTACGTAATGACCCGCCATCGTGCAAAGAGCCTGCTGGCGCAATTCAGGTTGAAGAGCCTGCCAGTGCTCCGAGAGCGCGCGATCCGATCGTTTTTCAACGGAGGCTTGCTGATCAGAGCGCAACCGATCCAGCACCTCATTGAGCTGTCGCAAAAGGGCCAGCAAGAGCTCGCGTCGTCGTTCAGGTTGGAGACCTTCAATCGCCAGCATCTGCCCCGTGGCGTTGCTTAAACCTCCAATCACCGCTGCTTCTAGACGTTGATGAATCGCATCCCAGACGGCAGCACCATTCCTCTCCTTCAACTGAATCGAGGTTCCTGAAGGTTCGTGGAAAGGAGACGATTGTTGGAGAGGAACAGCACCGTCAAGACCTAATTGCAAGGGACCCCAAATCCAGAGCAACAGCTGACGGGCACTGCGCAGTTCACGACAGCGACCCTCCAGCATGAATCGCAACAGCGGATTCTCTGGAGGGGGATTCAACAGGACCTCGATCATGCGCAGGTCGTGATTGATTTGCTGCAGCCCAGTCATCAACAACCAAGGACCCAGCCCTGGTGACGGGAACGGTGCAAACGTCTCAGAGCTTCGTTCCCAGGAACTGTGCGCTGTCAGTTCGACCACCCTGCCCCCAGACAGCAAGGTTTCAATGCCCTGCTGCAATTGCGCGAGATCAGGATCTTGAAGCAATCCTGCGCAGTCCAGCGACAAAAGCTCCGTGGGATCGCAGGGAAGCTTCGCGGGAAGCAACAGCAGGAGAGGAGTTGATCCCCAACGACTTTGAAGCTTCAAGACCTCAAGCTGAAGAAGGGCCGGCGAGGCAATCGATTCAATGGACCAGATCACCAGATCAGGTTGGCCATCCAGCTGATCCGTTGAAACAGAAATGACGAGCTCTTTGTTGCCAGCCAGCCCGGACAAAAGAGATTCAGCAAGCAGATTCCTTGCGATAAGCAAAATCTTGTTTGGAATCCCGTTCACCGCTGTAATCCGTCCCGCACAAATGATCGCAAGGAAATGGTGAAGGAGCAAATGCTCCTGCAGGCGGGATCAATCGCCATCTAACGCTCTTGGACGTCCGCTGAGTTGCAGCGTGTAAGTCTCAATTGTGTAGCCAGTGCGGTCCTCGATTTCCCGCACGAGTTCATCAGGCAATTGCACATCGAGGTCTTCGATTCGTCCGCTCTCAAGGCAGGTGAGATGACTGTGTGGGTCGCTTCGATAGCCATAGAGGCGACCACTGGCCCGATCCAGACATTCGATCACGCCAGCTCTCTGAAGAGCTTCGAGATTTTGATACACCGATGTATGTCCAATCCTTCGTCCCTGGTCATTCAATTTCTCAAAAATATCCCTCGCGCTCAAGTGACTGGCTTCAGTCCAAAGCAGATCGAGAACCATTCGCCTCTGCTGACTGAGGCGCATCCCAAGCTTTCGGCACAACTCAAAAGTGGCTTGCAGTCCACTGGAAGCAGCAGACATTTCCGAACTTTGATGCGTGCTATCGACCGCCACTAATGCAATTTTATTGATCGCATCTTAAAACCCTATTCAAGACTTCGTCGCGAGCTTCGAATCAAGCATTCGAATCAAGCAATTGTGCGGCTCTGCCCAAGAAGAGGGTCTTGAAGACGGCCAGCCGCGATGGCCTGGATGGCTTCATGCAAGTCGACGCGACCGTCATAAAGCGCTCGACCCACGATTACACCCTCCACGCCCAATGGTTCCAGGGCTAGGAGTGACAGGAGATCTGCCATGCAGCCCACCCCTCCAGAGGCAATCACTGGAACCGCACTCGCTTGAGCCATGGCGCGCAATGCGTCGAGATTCGGCCCAGCCAACGTGCCATCTGTCGCGATATCGGTGCTGATGATGGCCGCGATACCAGCCGCACTTAAACGTTTGGCCAGAGCTGTCGCTTCGACGTTGCTCTCCTCCACCCATCCTCGCGTGGCCACAAAACCGTTGCGTGCATCAATGCCCACCACAATTTTGTGAGGGTGACGGCTGGCAAGCTCCACCACCAACTCGGGCTTCTCAATCGCGACGGTGCCGAGAATGACCCGATCGAGTCCACAGCTGAGCAGCTCTTCAGCCCTCTCCAACGAGCGCACTCCGCCACCCAGTTGCACGGGAATCGCTAATTCTTTGGCAATCAAGCGCACCGCTTGATCATTGATGGGCTCACCACTTCGCGCACCATCGAGATCCACCAGGTGGAGGCGGGTTGCTCCCTGTTTCACCCATTGTTGAGCCTGGGCCAAAGGGTCATCACTAAAGCGAGTGACCTGGTCGTAGTCCCCCTGATGCAGACGAACACAGCTGCCCTGCAAGAGGTCAATGGCGGGGATGATCTCCATGACGCCGGTGGCACGTTTCGCTCTCCCCATCCTGCAGGCCAGAGGGGCATGGTTCATGACTGCTGTTGAAGGGCCGCGCTTCAATGGCTGGGTTGAGCGGCTTGCTGATGAAAATTCTCGTAATGGGTGGCACCCGCTTTGTCGGGAAGCCATTGGTGGCAAGGCTTCAGGAGCAGGGGCATGCACTCACCCTGTTCACACGAGGTCGACTTCCCGCACCCGAAGGTGTGGAGTCCGTTCGGGGAGATCGCAGCATTGATGCTGATCTCGACCAACTCAAGGGACGGACCTTTGAGGTGGTCATCGACAGCTCGGGGCGCAGTTTGGACGACAGTCGTCGCGTTTTGGCCGTGACGGGCGCCCCAGCACACCGCTTTCTGTACGTGAGTTCCGCCGGGGTCTACGCCGCGTCGACGCAGTGGCCATTGGATGAAACAGCTGCCATCGATCCCGCCAGTCGCCATTCCGGCAAAGCTGACACCGAACAATGGCTGCAAGAGCAAGGGATTCCCTTCACCAGCTTCCGTCCCACTTACATCGTGGGGCCTGGAAATTACAACCCGGTGGAGCGTTGGTTCTTTGACCGCATCGTCAATGATCGACCGATTCCTCTTCCAGGATCAGGCGAAACCATCACCCAGATCGGCCATGCCGAAGACCTAGCTGAGGCCATGGCTCGCTCGCTTGAAGTGGATGCCGCTAGCAATCGGATCTACAACTGCAGCGCCAGCCGGGGCATCACCTTCCGGGGCTTGATCGAAGCGGCAGCCGTGGCCTGTGGCCGCGACCCCAAAGGACTGGATCTACGCCCCTTTGACCCCAGCGGACTCGACCCCAAAGCCCGCAAAGCGTTTCCTCTAAGGCTCAGTCACTTTTTAACCGACACCACCCGCGTCAGGCGTGAACTGGCCTGGGAACCACGCTTTGATGCCTTTGCCTCGCTCGCTGACAGCTACCAACGGGAGTACAAGGATCAGCCCACGTCCGATCCCGACTTCAGCGCTGACCAGGCTCTGATCGGTGAGGCTTGAGATACCCCCAGGCTGACCACAGAGCCAACAGCAACGAGGGCCAAAACAAACCCACACCAACCAGTTTTAAACCCTGAACCATGGCTGGATCCCCCCAAAAGGGGGGCCAAAGCATGAGCGCAAGGCTGAGGAATTGAAGGATTGTTTTGGCTTTCCCTGCCGTGGATGCGGGGGCCCCATCACGGCTGTCACCCCGCCACCCCGAGATCAGCAATTCACGGGCCAGCAAAAGCCAGACCGCCCAAACAGGAAGGATTCCCTCTGACGCCAACCAGATCAGAGGGGCACTGATCAACAACTTGTCAGCGAGAGGGTCCAAGCGAGCTCCCCAGGTGCTGCCTCCATCGGCTCGTCTTGCCAACCAGCCATCCGCTGCATCACTCCAACCTCCAATCAGCAATAACCACCAGGCCAAAGCGTCGTAATCCGTCGCTAGGGCGAGAAGCAGCGGGAGTCCCATCAGGGCTCGAACCAAGGTGAGTCGATCAGCCCAGAGGCGCCAGGGAGAGATCAAGGCTCAGAATGCATTGAGATGCGTGGATTCCATGGTGCTTCAGCAGACGGTTAAGGAGGTGATGTCATCGCCCGTATTGACTGTGACACCAGAAACGGCATTAAAAGATGCCGTGAGTCTGCTGAGCGATCACCACATCAGTGGCCTGCCAGTGGTGGATCAGAGCGGAGTCTTAATTGGGGAGCTCACCGAGCAAGACCTGATGGTGCGCGAAAGCGGAGTTGATGCCGGCCCCTACGTGATGCTGTTGGACAGCGTGATCTATCTGAAGAATCCACTCAATTGGGATAAGCAGGTTCATCAAGTGCTGGGCACCACGGTGAGCGATCTGATGGGACGTGATCTTCACAGTTGCGCAGAGAGTCTTCCTCTGCCCAAAGCAGCATCCCTGCTGCATGAACGCAGCACCCAGCGCCTGATTGTGGTGGACGACAACAAACGCCCCGTGGGTGTTTTGACACGGGGGGACATCGTCCGAGCATTGGCCTCAGGGCAGCCTTAACGAGACGCGAGTGGCGTGATTCGAATCGCCACTGGCTTGATGAAACGGAACTCCACAAAATCGCCGAGCGCTAGCTCGTCAAACACCGTTCCAGGCATTCGCTTACTGACGTCGAGATTGTGAACCTTCCCGAATGGCCCGCGGAGACTCAAGGTGCGATCGGTCCGCGAAATCCTCACCACTTCAGCGCTGCCCGTGGCCATCGCCACGCGCGTGCCCTTCGGAACGGGACCAAAGTCTCCAGCGATCTCCACATCCTGGCGCTCAAAACTCAGGGCTTTGCTGGTGGAAGGGCGTAGATCCACCACTAAGCCATCGAGAAGATCCAGGGAAATGTTGCTTCCAGGACGCAACCTCAACGTGTTGAGATCCACGGCTGAGGTCACAAGAATGTTGTGCCCTTCGGGGCCTTCAATTTCCAGCACCTGCTGGTCTGGAAGAAGGCGGGTCACGGTGGCGTGTAGGTGAGTGATTTCAAACGACTCAAGAAGTTCCGCCTTCAGAGTGGTTCCAGACCGAAGCAAATCGGCGGCCAAGGGGGGAGTGAAAACAGAAGGGCCGCGCACAGGAGTAGGGAGTTTGCGAACGTCTACGGCGACGGGCTGAACCAGGCGGAAATCAACGAACTCGCCAACCTTCAAATCCTCAAGCGGATCATTCTCTGGCGTCACTAGGACGTCGAGATTGTTGATGCCGCCAAATGGACCCATCAGGCTCAGACTTCCATCTTGACGATCAAGCTTGACCACCCTTCCCGTTCCTGAGGCAAGCGCAACACGCATTCCTTTTTTCAACTTCCCCATATCGGTGGGAAGGATGATGTCTTCACGACTAAAGCTCAGCTCTTGATCTTGACTCGGCTCAAGGTCCACTAACAAACCATCGAGAACGGAGAGGCTCACCTCATCCCCAGGTTGTAAGCCGAGGGGCGCTAAATCCAGGCCAACCGTGTAGATCTCGGTGTGCCCCTCAGGATCCACAATTTCGATCACCTTCTCTTTGGACAGAGCTTCACTCACGGTGCCTGTGAGCTCCGTCACCTCAAAACCAGCCAGTTGCTTTTCAGTGAACCCAGCAAGAGCACGCTGAGGGGGAGTCAGCAAAGCTGACGCCAGCAAAGAACAGATCAGCAGCACTCGGCCATGGAGTTGGTGACGGGACTTCTGGCGCGATGGGCGGATCATTGGTTGAACATCTGTCGTGCAGAGACGGTAGCTCCCTATTTTGATGAGTCAAAATACGCACAGTTTTACGAGCGCCGCATGTCAAGTTCTTGGGTGCGCCGAATGGCGCTTTGCATCGGTCTCACTGTTGTCGCTTCAGCGACACAGCTTCCAGCACGCGCTGAGAAGACGATTGAGATCAGCTTGAAGGATCGTTACTTGAAGCTGCTGGATTCCGGGGTTGTGGTGGCTCGCTATCCCGTTGCGATTGGTGCGCCGGAATCACCGACGCCAGCAGGGAGCTACGAGATCACCCGCATGGAAGATGCGCCGATCTATCACAAGAAAGGGAAAGTGATCGCTCCAGGTCCAAAGAATCCTGTTGGGGTCCGTTACATGGCTTACTTCCAGCTTGGGACTGGTGAATACGCCATTCATGGAACAGCCTGGCCCAACTGGGTCAATCTCAGAGCGGCTGTCAGCCTTGGCTGCATTCGCATGCTCAACAAAGATGTGATCAACCTGTTCAATCAAGTCGACGTCGGGACGCCCGTCGTTGTGACATCCAAATAACCACTTCATCAAGCCATGCGTTTAAATCCACTTCTTCTGGTTGCGATTTCAGCTTGCATCGCCGCCCCACTTTCAGCTCAAGGCTCATCGAGCCAAGAGATGCCGGAGCAGAAGTTTTTAGATCAAGTTGAAGCTCCTGGCCATGTGCTGATTACAGCCCGTGGTGCTGATGCGGTGAACGCTGAAGCCCGCCGTAAAGGCCTGAAATTTCCTGCCGTGGGCTATTGGTCTCCAGACAATGTGTGTTTCAGCAATCCCCCCAAAGGTGATTGCAATGGATTGTTCACTCGATAATCAGCTAGCTGCAGCACATCCACCTTGTCTGCCTATGCAGCGGTGCATTCCGAGGTTGACCGCCTGATAACAAGGGACAAAGCTTGTATCCAACAAGCGTTAGAACAGAACGAGTCGGTCGCTTCCAAGCGTTGAGCACCAGGCTATCTAGTGATTAAACGATGGGCTGAACTTCCTTTTCATAACGGCCGCTGGGTTGGCACAGCAAATAAATAAGGCAGAAAATACCAATGAATGGGACAAAGCTAATCAATAGCCACTTCCAGTCTTTTCCTATGTCGCGAAGCCGACGAACAGTAATCGAGATAGTAGGAAATATTTGTGCGAGCGTATAGACAAATACTGGACCTGTACCAATTGCAGGAACAAAAGCCAAAAGAAAAGGCAAGAAAAATTGAATCAAGTACGCTAAGAGACAGAACCACCAATACTCGGCTCTTGTTGCTCTGCCGCCGTAGTTAAATGACCTCCTCCAAGCAGTGGTGAATGCTTCAATTGGTTCCATTATTCGACGCTTTTTATTTGTTCTCTGTTCTACAGGTCATCAGATTGATCGTAAACCAAAGGTTCACTTTTCCAAAGAGGCTTTTTTATTTCACGAGCAGCCCATCAAGTGGTCAGCAAATACTGCCACCGCTCAGAAGCAGACATTAAAAAAGGTCCCCTTGCACGAGGACCTTTTTCTTTGCGGATCCCGTTCAAAGGTCGCTGCCAGGAACCTAATACGCATGTAACGGAATGCAAAGCGATCTGACTAGGGTGGCGAGACTCAGGATCAGAAGATGAACCGCAATCCCAACATCGCCTTCTTTGGCGGCACGGTGATCATCGCGATCATGGTGATGGCAGCCTTCGCAAACCTGGCAGCAAACGCCTAAGCGACCTCAAGCCTTGAGCGCAAGTCCATCGGGTGGGCGGACAACGTGTGTCACCTCATCAGCGTTGACCCAGGTGATCAACCCGTCATCGACGTTCGACACCTGAAACAGTGTGTTGACCCTTGGATCACGGGCACCTCCTTCACAGAAGACAACCTGCCCCATGCACCAATCGTCATTCATTTGGCATGCGACCTGCTGCTCTGCTTCGACGATCACGAAGTCACCAGGCTTGAGGCTCAGCAATGTTGGTGGACGTGTCCCAACGAGCGGGCTGACAGCTGGGGAGAGATGATCAACGCTCACCAATATGCCTGATCTGCTGAGCAAGTTCTAAACAATGTCTAATTCCAGCTTTGCCACTCTTTAATCTCCAAAAAAAAGACTTCGCCATCACAAGCAGAGTCTTTTTTGACATTCTTTTTACAAAGCTCGGAAGTGATTATCTCCCACAATATAACTTCCTTTAGCCTCCATCTTGCCGCCGCTGAAAACGCCTTCACCTCCGAGCGGTCCCAGGAACACTCCTTCACCACCCAATGGCTTAAGGATAACGTCCTTTAAAGATGGGGGCACTTTGCATTCAACGTCGCCTTTAATATCATCTCTCAAATGCTTGGAGTAGATGATGACCAGCCTCAAGCCGATCTGTGATCTTGCTCACAGATCGGCTTGAGGCAATAAAAAACCCCCACCGATTCGGTGAAGGAAACTTGAAGTGAACTGACTCAATCACTTGGCGTAAACAACGCCCCTGTAAGTAAGACGGATCTTATTAGAAGCGATGCTCGATGCACTCTTAGCAGGTGCATACTGCTTGCCACGATAGGTCAAAGTCATGAGAGGTTCCTCAGAAAGACAGGCCCCCGTTCCTTGGCCTGGATTGTCTGCGCCTCGCAGATGGGGATACGAGGTGAACGTTAGGAGTAGATGAGCTACCACTCTTTTATACCGATCAAGTCAACACAAATCTCGTTCAGCATGATACAAAGAAGGCGATTTTATGTGCCTTATGAATACAAAACAAAACTGAAAGCTACACAGCCATTGTTCAATTCACTACAGAGTTTTCGTTCAAGCCATGATTTTTTGCTTACAAGATACAAAACAAACAAAGGCCTCCACCCACAAGGGGGGAGGCTTAAGGCTCGCACCCAAACGCCAGCCCGGACTCATCGGGTTTTCTAACGCTTGGTTTAAGTCAAATCACTCAACTTGATTGTCGTCTCAAGGAAGGCAACGAGAATTCAGTAATCGAGAGCGAGCTGAGCAATGGCTTTGATTTGCTGCATCCATTGCGGACATTTCCATTCGGGGCTGAGGCATGCCTGCCCTGAATGCGGCATCAAGCCTCAAGAAAGATCAGGTCAAACAATCGCCGATCAAGCAATGGCCGATCAAGGCATGGCAGATCAAGGCATGGCAGCAGCGCCCTCAGAGCAAGGAGGGGGCGGTCTTGGTCAATCCAACGAGATTGTCCAGATCCACTGATCGAAGAACGGCCTTCTCAGCCTGGGGGGAGAGGGCCGCATGCACGGCACCACCAGAGGCTTTCTCATAGCTGCACACGTCAAACGCAGCTGGGTCTGATTCCACAGTGACGCGGGAGCCATCGCGGAAGAGGAATTGAGGCATTGATCTGATGAAGATCACCGAGTTATCTCGTGCTGTCGGCCCAAAAGCCAGAGATGTCAGAGGATCCATTCCACCCGGTATCAGCAGCCTCAGGGCAAAGGCGGAGGAGGAAGCACTGGAGGAGGTGGTGCTCCATAGATGATGCTCTCCTGCTCATCAGCTGAGGACACGGGTTCCGGTTCTTTGAGCGCAGGGGCTGGAGGGATGGGCTGAGGCCACGCTTCCGGATCCTCTGGAAGGATCTGATCCTCCTGAAGCAACACAGGTGGCGGTAAATCCGGAGGCAGATCGAAATCCCATGGCTGGGTCTCAGCATCTGATTGGAACGACTCGTCCTGCTCGGCCTCCACATCAGGCCGTTCTCGGAGCACAAGTGGGTCAGCAGTAATCGGTGGTTCCCGGAGCGGTTGCCTGGTAGGAAGCGTTTCGGTGACAGGCGTGGTCTGGTTGTGATCGAGGCGTGGTGAGGGCTTAGGTGCCCAGATCATGCGCGCAATCGGCTCAACACCTTGCTCCATGACACGGTTCAAACCAGCCAAGGCGCGGTCCATCAGCTGCCCCCCATAGAAAAAGGCGCAGTCCGATGGGCCTTCACAGCTCTTGCTGCTTTCGATCCGTCGGGTCAAGTCAGCCATCAGCCCACCTTTCAGCGGGACACGACGCTCACTCAATCGCAGCAAGTAGGGAACATGCACAAAACTGGTGGCGCCACCGCTAATCCAGTTGGCGTCCTCCTCCGTGAAACCTTTCACTCCCGGAATAATCAGACGACTTTTGGATGCGTGGTCGGGCATGTAGGCCGCCACAAGACCTCGCCTGCGGGCCAGATCCTTCGTCTGCTCCAGCGTGAGGCCATCCTTACTCATCAGCATTTCGATTCGGCCATCAGATTTCAAGCCGTAGACCATGCGAATGCGTGGCAGGTAGTAACGAATCCGTTGCCCCATGCTGATGCTGTAAGCCCCCTTGTAGCTCTCAGGTGGCTCCTCAAGGTCGTTGTAAATGCTGTGCAGACCGCCCACAAACATGTCGTAGGTCTTCGCCCGGGCGGGGGTTAATTCTCCGTATCCAAAGTCAACGCTTCCATCCTTGAGGATGCCAATGAAGGCCCGTTGCCTTGAGGCCGTTCGATTGCGTCCACGCCAGACCCTGCTCCCAAGTTTCAAGTCACCGAGTGGAACGGTGATTTCCTGCCCAAACTCATCGATATGCCGCTCGTACATCGGTCCAGAGACGTAGGCCAGAGCGGCGGTATCTTCAAAGGCATCCTGTTCACGATCCCAGCCCTCAAGCAGGCCTAGGCGCACATCGCGAGGATCGAAATCAAGGGCATACACCTCATCGTCTGGTTGGTATGCAAAAGGCCCTGCTAAGGCATTAGACGTTTCAACAGGCTCGAACTCAGGGGAAGTCTGCTTTTTTTCGGGGGTTCCGGGCGCAAGAGCAATCAGGCCCGCAAACACCGTGACTGGAATCACGACAATCAACCAGCGCTTGCGCCAGAGGCGTGAACGGTGGGGCGTGGGCTTGCGCTTACGTTTCTTTTTCTGAGAGGAGGTGTCTGCAGCAGAAACGGACGTCCGATTTCGAATCAACGGACCAGCCTTCCTTTTCGAGCTCGGGATTCGGGGTTCTGCCAAGGAACGATGGTGCCCTCAGCCACCAGCCACTTGCGATCAAGCTGACCGCATTCATGTCCTCCCGTCAACTCACCAAAGGATGGAATCAACATTCTTTCCTCAGTGGCGTCGTAGGCAAAGCAGGGAAGTCGAAGGCGATCACCCCCAAAACTGAGGGTCGCAACAGGATGAATGTGCCCGCAGATATTAAGCAAACAAGCTTTTTGGCTGGAATGATCCGGTGGATGCTCAGGCTCATGGCTCAACCAAAGCTGTCCGAGTTGATAGCTCGGATGCTGAGGCATCCCCACGAGTTGGCAGGGTCGATCGTGGTTCCCACCCACCAGGGTGATGGCACAACCGGTGAGCTCAGGCAATGCCTTCAACGTCTCGCGAAGCGAGTGGGTCAAGCCAAGCGGGCCATGAACCAAATCACCAAGGATGATCAGGGTCTTGGGCTTCACGCGCGCGCAGAGATCCAACAGTGGATTGAGCGTGCCGCGATCGCCATCACTGGGCAGGGGGATGCCGTGGGCTTGAAACACCTCCGCCTTGCCCAAATGCAGATCGGCAATCAGAAGTTCACGCCCTTCAGGACGCCAGAGAGCTTTCTCAGGGAGCAACACAAGCCGCTCCTGCTCCCAGGTCCAGGACGTGCCATACCCTTCTTGCGAAGGGACACCGTTTGGTAATCGGCTCAACTCTGCACTCAAAAGGTGACCCCCTCACACCATCCTGACGTCTTCAGCAGGCCGGTGAAAGCCAGGAAAGCAGAAAGGATTTCTGCCAAGACCCTCCAATCCCACAGCACGGGTTTCAGGCAGCCATTTGATTGCAGATATCACACATCCCTTGCTTGGGGAGTTCCCTGAAGACAGCTGTGATGAGAGTCTTTGGAGTAAGACGCATTGAATTGATGACCCTGGCATTGCTACTGGCCCTCCTTGGATCGTTGATGGCCATGGGTTTGATTATTCGACGCCTTGAAAGGGGCTAACCAGACGAGGTCACAGTGATCCGAACTCTTCTATTAACGGGAATCGTCCTGATTTCGCTTCCCATTCAGGGATTCGCCAAAGAGTTGCGCGTGGGGGTCAGCGGATCGCCTCCCTTTGTGATGGAAAAGGATGGTGTGCTGAGTGGGATCAGTATTGAAATCTGGAAAGACGTCGCCAACCGTCTCGATCACCAGTACAAATTTGTTGCTCAGCCGAACACGAATGCAAATGTGCAAGCTGTCGCAGAGGGCAGAATTGATCTAGCCATTGGCCCCATCAGCATTACTCCAAAGCGATTAGCCAATCCAAAGATCGATTTCACCCAACCCTATTTCCATGGCTACGAAGGATTACTCATCCCCAAAAAGGCGCCAGGACTGATTGCACGTCTACGACCTTTTGTTGGCTGGGCGGCTTTATCATCGGTTGGCATCTTAATTTCACTTCTATTCATTTTTGGAAATCTCATATGGCTAGCTGAGCGACGTAAAAACACGGAACAGTTTCCTCGTGAATACCTGCATGGCGTTGGGAACGGAATGTGGTTTGGGCTCGTCACTCTCACCACGGTCGGATACGGCGATCGGGCACCACTTTCAAGAAGTGGTCGCACAATTGCTGGTGTTTGGATGGTGATATCACTGGTAGCGGTTTCATCAATCACCGCTGGTCTTGCATCAGCATTTACATTGTCACTAGCGGAACTGGCACCTCCATCCATTCGAAACAAAGGTGATTTAAGGGGAAAACAAATAGCTGTCGTAGAAGGAACAACAAGCCTAAAATGGGGGAGATTATATGAAATCAATCCATTCCTAACCAAAAATCTCGACGAAGCAATCGAAATTTTAAAGGAGGGAAAGGTGGAAGGAATTATCTTCGACGAAGCCCCCCTACGCCACTATCTCAAAAAAAACAAAGAGAGTCATTTGAAACTAGCCAACTTTCCACTAGCCTTCCAAACCTACGGATTCGTCCTACCAATGGGAAGCCCATTAAGGAATCCATTAAATATTGAGCTACTAGGAATGGAACGGAATGGAGAAACAGAACGAATTGAAAACAGATTATTGGACTAGGAATTCTCTTATTGAATAACCGTGTGCCGTCTTAAACCATCTTCGATCAAAAATGTTGCCAAGCTGCTGCAGCTCCTCCCCTCCTTGAGAGCCTGCTGCTTGAGCCGGTTCATAATGCCAACCGGAAGCGTCACGTTCAGCCGCTCGGACGTGGCTGCCTCGGCCACTTGACCTGCGCTGATTGCAGAGTCCCCAGGAAGGAGCTGATCCTGCAACTCATGGAGCAGGCTTTCGAGGAATGACACGATAACGTTACGCAGGCGATACCAAAGCGTACCGTATTAAGCCATCTGGCTCCGGTTAGTCTCTTTGTTATTGAAGGGGAGACCAACTCGACGAATGGATACGCTGACGCTTCATCTTGAGCCAGGCCAAGACCTGCTGCTATCACTTTCGGCGATAGCCCAAGAGAAACGAATCAGCGGATTTTTACTCGGGGTTGTTGGAAATTTATCAAAAGCATCTTTTCAGTGTCCAGGACGCGACAAACCAACCGTTCTAGAAGGTGAACTAGAGATCATCACCTTAAATGGCACCTTTGATGCCGATGGGGTTCATCTCCACTTAAGCCTTTCCGATGGAGCATGTCAGGTTTGGGGCGGGCATCTCGAACAGGGCTCGCTGATCATGAAAGGTGCCGATCTACTTCTAGGCATTCTCAAACAGGGTCAAGAAGCGCAAAGTGCCCACAAAACACGCTTAGAGATCGCCGTCCTTCCTGGATGTCCATGGTGCAACAGTGCCCTACGCCTATTAGAGGCTTACAACATTCCACACCGAGTCATCACTGTTGACAACGACCTCACCTTTCAACAATGCAAACAACGCAGTGGGATGAATACGTTCCCACAAATCTTTATTGACGGAACAACAATGGGTGGTTTCGACAGTCTTGAAAAGCTACAGCGATCAGGCGAATTGATCGCACTCAAATAAGAACAGTACTCATCAAAATCAAGGATTTAAATAACACTTAAAAAAGAAACATCCTCTGATTGCCCCGGAAAAAACAAAAAGTCTCTCACAATGGATGGTTGTTTTAAGGTGAACAATTACTTTTCTCTAAACTGCTGTTTCTCATGAAGCAACTCAGTTTCTAGTTGTTGAATCAACTTCGTAACAAGCGCCTGAAACTCAGGCTGGCAACCGCGGAACGCAGCTTTATGGCGAATCGGCTCGTTTCGCGTTCTGAGATCCGTCAGCATCAGCTGCAACGCATCAATTTTTGCTGTGAAATTCATAGCCGAGTGTGTCTCACAAAAAGAGACTATGACACCATTGGGATCTTGAGAAGCATTTGTAACCGAAGCAGTGGTACTGAGCGAGCCAAGGCAGACCACCAAAGGCAAAAAAGCTATTCAAGCGTGGACCAAAAATGCATTTATCACAGACAACATGAATCCAGCAAGGGTTTAACCACAAAAAGCCTGAGTAAAATAGACGAGATTAATCACTGCACCCCATTCCTGATGGGAGAAGCCGCAATTAGAACGAGTATAATTTTGATGCAAAGTATGTACCCTGCAGGGCTAATAACTCCAGGAGAAAACAGTCAATGTCCAATCGGTCCTGCCCGCGCTGTGGATCAAACTCTCTCCGGGCCGATCGCTCCCTTGGTGGACGCATCGTTTGCACAAATTGTGGTACGCCAGTTGGTCAAGGACAAACCTACAGAGCCAATCAACAATCATTCCGCACAGTTAATCGGCCCTGGATTTGGTGGGCCATCGGACTCGGAACCCTGCTTATTATTATTATGATTCAATCCAGTTAATATTGCCCACCAAGAATCCGTCAGAAAGCCAAACAAACGTCAACAAATTAAATTCACGGGGCAGTAAAGTATCTCCAAGGAATACCAAATGTCGCTAGTGCATGACCATTGTCACCTGTCTCAGCAGGAAAGACCGCTGCAATGGCCAACTCGTCATCTTCAAAGCAAGTGCGCGATTTAACAACAAAACCAGCTAAATCATCAGCTCCCCACATCAATGTGCCAGCTTTTTTCTCTTCTTGATATTCATCAAAAACTTCAGCAAACTCTTTTCCGTGCTGACCGTTGAGCATTTCATCGATAGCAGCATCAGAGCCACGATCAGGGTAAATATCAAATAATTGACGAATTAAAGGATGGTCAATCTTGGTTGAGACGCGCAATACATTTCCCAAACTACCCACCGACGATTGCATCAACACAGGTGGTTCTTGTCGCGCATCAATGACAGCTACAGGAAGGTTGAAATCCCATACCAGGCGCTTTCTCACGTCAGAGGCAACGACAGCCAAAGGCTCAGACAACTGCTCCACCAATCGCTTGACACGGTCTTCTGAAATAGTCATGCATACAAAATAACGGTTAGAAACGACAGCTGTAACGACTCTGTCCAAGTGACAACACCAAAAGTGCTTTAAACAAGCGGGTCAACAGGTCACTGAACAACAGCGCAAAGTAGAGGCAATCGATAAGGGGTAATACGAGACCTAAGCATATAGGAGCCAATTTTTTCACTCAGATCAACACCATTTCAGATATCAAGTACAATCAGATCAGCCAATAGAGGCATGAGAGTATTCTTAAATTGTTGATGCACAGGATGCGGCAAATACTGATCACGAGCTTTCTTAGTAGTAAAAGTCACAACAGCGGCATGAGTAAATTGCTTATGAAGCCCTTCTGGATTATTGTTCACACCAAAATCAATTGATTGGATGCCATTGATACTTGTTTGAAGATCACAGAATTGAGAAAACATATCAGCGATTTGATCTTCAGAGGTATCTGCAGCAAACTGCAGAAGCAAGATGTGCCTAATCATCAATTGATAATCGTTTGAAGAAACAAATCTAAAGCATTAGCACCAAAAAATGAGCTGAAATACCAGCTCATTGAGCATTCAACCTGGCCTGCCTGGGCTTAGGAGTCAAACACCTGCATCTGCATACATCCACATCGCAGTCATCACTCCTACAGCAATTGTGATCATTAGTACGCTCATGCTGATGGTGTTAAAACGAATGCGTCTTTGAATTTCAGCCATAATTTTTATTTTGGGAGCTATCAAGACAATACGACAAATAAAAGATCGTGACGAATTCTTATTATTCCTTCGCGAAAGATATCTCAATTCCTCATCTCAATCCAAAAAATCCAGTAAGGCCAATGGATCTCAAGGAGTGCATGCAAGGCCGGATCAGGCGAAAATGAGAAAAACCCAAGATCGCTCAATGCCATGAGCTCACATAGAGACGGTTGCCTGAAGGCAGCAGCATGCATGCATGCATCGTGTCATTCATCATATTCGACGCAAACAAAGATTCAAAAAAAGTCCAATTACTCTGAATACATGTCTCTTCAGAAATATTGAATGATTCAACAAAAGCTCGAATGCGTTCTAACGAATGCTCGCAGCTTGCAATCAACAACATCTCCATGAAAAGCCCAAGAAACCAAGGTCCCAAGGACAATACAATCATGAGTCTGTAGAATTTGCCCAGTGAGGACAATGAAATGCAAATTTTTATCCCCAAAATGCAAGCTTTTATCATTTTGCTATTGGTAGTATTCTCAGTCCTAAATCCGGTCTCTGCAGACAACAAAAAAAATGAAGAATGGGTTGATATTGGAATATCAGAAGAACGCGAAAAGATCTCTATCAAAAAAATAAGAGAGTTGGGGGACAACGAGTTTTCCTATCAAAACTCAGACAACAACATTATTCTTGTAAAATGCAAAGACGACAAAACCTTGATGAGATATTGGTACATCACCAAAATCGACACCTACAGCAAAGAAGAGGCTACGAGCAAGATGCGATGGCATAGAGCAACTCCCCAATCACAAGCACAACAAGAAAGCGAATTTGTGTGCAACAATCATAACAATTAAAGAGATTGATCTGAATTAAGACATAATCTCAAAATAAAAAGTAAAAATCCAAACATACCAACACAAATCCCGCGAATCAACCTCCGTAAAAATAGATTCCTTAGCCTTTCGATCTACATCGGCAGACAAAAGCAAATAAAAAATAGAATGCATCAGAACATGGAACGTCAAAAGAGGCATTCATCTCAAACAAGCGCATCTTCAGGCTCTCGAAAGTCTCCAAACCATTGGAAATGATCTAATGCACGACGTCAGGCACTCGCCGCGAAAGAGCTTCATTTTTGTTTTGTAAAGTCAAGACCAAAATCGAACAGACTGATTCTGGACCTTTGATCAACTGAGCCATGATTCGAACTGTGCACTCTGCACTTTTCGCCTTCGCACTGGTGGCCTGCTTCGTCATCTATCCGTCCACTGCCATCGCTTGTGTTGAAGGATTGGCTTGGGGAATGCCCCAATCAGAGATCAACGACCACCTCCACGGTGCCATCAAACAGGAAGACCTCAACTCTCAACGCTTGATCGCTCGTAACGTCCATCTCGATCAATTACCTGTTCCACAGCTCACGTTGGACATGAACGAGCAAGGTGGACTGGAGTCACTGGCTTACGAGTTCAGCATGGATGACATGACAGAAGTCCTTGCTGGTTTAAGTGCTCGGCACGGCAAGCCAATCAGCACATCAATCAAAGAAGACAGCTATGAGGATCAGCTCTGGGTCTGGAACACAGGTGAGGACCTGATCACAGCCGTGAAACGAACCAACGGACATGTGCAGAAATTTCTGATTGCCTACCGACCAAGCCGACTCAACCCCGAAACGCTCTAAGCATTTCATCCCCTGAAAAGCTTGCTATCACTGCAAAGAGAACCCAATACCATCAGCAGATGAGCGATTTTTTGTACTCTCTAGCAAGCTGGAGATGGCCGATCGCAATCGTTCTTTCCTTCTTTTTTGTGAGTCGTGCCCTCATTGTGATTGCAAGAATGGGGATTCGAGTTGAAATTTTCACGCGTCTCCCCATTCTTGTAGGGACCGGAAGGGAGCCGATCAAAGCGGAGGTTGGAAAAGTGCGGATCTAAGAGACACGCACCCAACACCAATTGATTTCAGATTCTCTCGATCTCTCGATTGATCTCCTCTTCACTGAACGCGTGACGATGAGGGTGAGTGATTTTCCATCCTTGAATCAGCAGAGCAGCCCCCCAGCCGAGAAGTGAGTAGATCGGCCAGAAAAAGCCAAATCCACTCAAAGCCCACACAACAATCAAGAGAGCATTAACCCAGAGGTAATTGATCACTTGATGCCGATAGGCCCTCTTGCGGCTAAGACGGCTGATGGCATGACGCCGTGATTGTTCGTCGATCGTCATCCGTGCAAAAGGATCAATTGATTCTTTCTATAGCTAGAAATTCCCTTAAAAACTAAAACTCACACCAGTGCCCACATGATGACTCCAACCCTTACCCCAACCTTCTCCACCTGCGGTGCTGTAGATAGGCTTCCAATGGGCAAATAACACCACACTTTCTGCAAGTGGATATTCCATCTCAATCTCGCCACCCCAATCTGTCCTCTGGGAGAGTCCTGAATAATTACCAGGTGAATAGAAGCGAGGACCAGCGGTCAGAGTCACGTTGAGCTGGTCAACAAAGAAACCAAATCCAAGCCAAGGATCTGTGTAGTTACCAATAAAAAGACCGTCGGTCTCCCAGCCGCTGCGATTTTCAACAGACACGAAGAGGCCATCTAGAACGGATTCAAGACCATCTCCAAGGGCAAAGTTGAGATCGCCATCTCCAAAGGCATAAACGAGCTTGGCACCGACCTCATTTTTCAGACCAACACTGTCTTCACCCTGATTTCCTGTGACGTAATAAGGCCACCAAGACAATGACAATGCGAGGCGGTCATTGGGTTGATAACGGGCCTGCACAAAGCCCTTGATATCGGTGCGCCGGAATGGAGCTCCCGATCCATGGCCATGCCCTTCATGGCCAGCATGCGACTCACCATCAGCTTCCGCATGATCGCCATGATCATCTCCATGATCATCTCCATGATCGTCAGCATGTTCATCTTCATGATCATCGCCATGTTCTTCGCCATCGGTTTCCGCATGGTCGTCATGAGCGCCCTCCTCAACATGCACGCGACCATAAAAATGTTCCGCTTCTCCCCAAACAAGTGCGGGACCGATTTGTGCTTCGATCGCAAAACTTCCCCTGTTGGGTAGGCCCCATTCCAAGACAGCACCAAATTGACCATCAATGGCGTAGTGCTCTGGACGGCCCTCGAGATTGGTTTCAAAACCACCATGGCCTTCAATGGTGACCACAGGCCTTGCGACAAATTCGCCTGGTTCGAGCGGCTCCCCACCAGCGGAACTATGCGCCCGCACGGATCGAAGCGCCAGATCACCGCCTAGCAATAGACCAACAACAGCTCCTCCTTGGAACACACGACGCAAAAACAAATTCATGGGAAAAAAGGCTGATTAGTGAAAAGAGAGTCAAAAAGGTTTATTGGATCGCAGACCATCGCCGCTGCAGTTGAGAAGCAGCATTGCGATCACATTTACCTCCTTGAGCCACGACGAAAATGCAAACATTATTCGTAGCTGTTTGAACCAAACTTTTGCCTGGTGCTTGACCATCAGCGAAAAGTGCTTGCTTGGCGATTGGAACGCCACTGCTACGACTAATTCGTCGCATCGTTTTAGACGGTGGAATTGACTCAGCGAAGATGGCCTTACTTCCAGATGCTTTGATCGACTTGCTAATCGCAGACAAACTCGAGGGTCGGAGCGTTCCCCCCGTGGTGAAGTCATCAAGCACGGGTAATTCACGCACTCCGTAACGCTTGGCTAAAAAAGAAAAGGCTCGATGCCCGGTCACCAGAACGCGCTGTTTTTGTGGAACAGTGGCAATTTGTTGACCAATCCAGCCACCAAGAGAGGCAAGTACACCATCAACCTTCGCTCGGCGTTGATCAATTGCAGCATCACCCTTGGCATCAAATAAGGGTTTCAAACACCATGCCACGGAGTTGGCCATCGCTTTCACATTGGCTGGGTCATGCCAAATGTGAGGATCTTTGAGAGGGTTCTTAGGGACTGCTTTATTTCCAACCGTTACAACAGTCCCAGGGGTTTTGATCTTGTTAAGCGCTGGCGTGAGGTTATATCCATTCAGCAACACAAGTTGGGCTTTCGCGAGATTGCCTCGATCAGCTGGGCGTAACGCCAGGGTGTGAGGATCTGAGCCGGGTTTGGTCAAGCAAATCACGTTGGCTTGAGGCCCAGCAAGGGTGCGCGTGAGATCGCAAAGAATCCCATCCGCGGCCACCACTGTTGGACTCGCAGTGTTGGCTGCCGCCAGCAAGACACTGGCAAAAGGTACGGAGACAGGCAGTGGCACAAGAAAGCTTGGAACTTCCCAGAATGATAATCATTCTCAAAACCGCTGCCTAGGTGCTTTTCCGGGCCAGTGGGCAAAGCAACACAACGCAAGCCACTCCAATCAACGGTCCGGGAGGGAGATTGAGGGGCAAGGCCAAAAGAAATCCACCGCCACTGAGGGCCAAACCCACCAATGCAGCCCGAACCATCGCAGCGCGCAAACTGGTCACCCGATGAAGCCCTGGAAGCACGGGGGCACACAGCAAACCAATCACCAAAATCACTCCCACCGCTGCCATGGCACTAACAATGACCACAGCTGTGACGGCAGAAAGGGCCAGCCGCAGCCCACGCACCGACAATCCCGCCGAGGCAGCACCCTCTGGATCAACCCCCAAATAAACAAGCTCGCGATAGCGAGTGCCCAGAAGGATGGCCAAGGCCAGGCAAGCAACCAACACGCGACCCACATCAAGCCAACCCACCGTCAGCAAATCACCAAACAGCAAGGCCTCAAGGTCAAGGCGCAGACTCAGCAAAGGGATGAGCAGAACTCCGAGGCCAAGAAAGCCAGCAAGCACCGTATTGATCACCGCTTCCCCGTTCAGCTTCGAGCTGCGCTGCAATCGTTCCGCCAATAAGGCCCCAAGGATGCCGCTTACCACGCCCCCCAAGGCTGGATCAAAGCCGAAGGCAACCGAGAGCGCCAAGCCTGGAAGCACGGCATGGGAAATGAGATTGGCCTGAAGCACCCGGCGTTGGGTCACCAAGAGCGTGCCAGTGACAGGACACAAAATCCCCACCAACACTGCCATCAGCAGAGGTATCAACCAAAAAACAACCTCATCCACAGTGATGATTCCCCGGATTCACCAAACCCTTGAGAGAGCGCCTCACCTCAGCGGGAGGTCCATCGGCAAGAACACTCCGATCAAGCACGATGACTCTGTCGTAGGAATCAAGCGCTTCGCCCCAGTCATGGCTGCTGACCAACAAGGTATGACCGGCATCAGCCAACTGACGCATCAGAAGCAACAGTTGATCACGGGAAGGAGGATCGATCGCGGCACAGGGTTCATCGAGGAGAAGCATTCGAGAGGGTTGCACCAGCGAACGGGCCAGCAACGCGCGTTGCTGTTGTCCGCCTGAAAGAGAATCAAGGCGTCGATTGGCAAGAGCGGAAAGGCCAACGCGTTGAAGTGCTGCCTCCCGATCGCAACATCCAAGAGATTGGCCATTCATCGATCCAAGATCGACAAGATCTCGCACGCTGATCGGAAACGACCAATCAATCCGACTGCGCTGAGGCATCAACACCACCCGTTCGCGACACTCCTCGATCGGATCTCCATCGCAGTAAACCGAGCCACCTCGGGGACGAAGTTGCCCCTGGAGCACATGCAGCAGGGTGGATTTACCGGCTCCATTCGCACCAACCAGCGCCGTCAACGTGCCTGAGTGCAGCGTCATTGCCACGTTTTCGAGCACAACACGATCGCCGTATTGCACATCAACGCCCTCTGCTCTCAGAACTGGCTCTCCCAAAATCGAACCATCAAGTTGGCTCAACCTATCGACGGACTGGATGAAATTCATCCAACTCACCAGCCGCAGGCAACCATCTTGCCAACACAACTTGTGGATTAAGGAGTTCAAAATCCAAACTGCTGCCATCAATGAGGGCAACTCGACGTCTTTCGCCATCGCCATTCGTCATCACCGTAAGAAGACGATTCGTGGCGGGATCCACATCAAGAACCGCTCCTGAAGCTAAAAACCATCCCGGAATAGTCCTTCGCTTGAGCACTGATCCAGAACTATTGACAAGGAGTAATTCGTCTTGAAGGGCTGGCTCTGCATCGCGAAGAACAATCCAAATATTTTCTCCCCTGTTATCACAAGCTGTGGCCATGACCCCCGCCTCCCCCAACCAGACCTCTCGTGGAGGTTGTCCGGGAATCACCAGCTCAATCGAACGTCGGTAATCAGGCCAATTTCTCAACAACACCGCACGGCCGGAACCAGAGCAAAACGACTTGAGTTCGCGGCTGCCGGGGAGGCTTTGGGGAGAAGTCCCTTTCCCATCAGGGTTCATGGGCAAGAGATCAAGACCGTCATAGGAAGGAACAACCATTCCGCTGCCATCCGGAAGCAGACGGATCGCGCCCGCAACCTCCAGGTTGAGGTCACGGCGTTTGGCGTTAGCTGAACGAACCCAGGTTCGATCGCTACCAGCTTCAACACCTCCCACCTGCACGAGTAATTCCCCTCGCTGATTGCTACTTAAGTGGGCAAACAAAAGCGACCCAGACGCCAAGGATTGGATGGCACCTGGGAGGGGATCTGCCAATCCTTCCGCTTGATGGCTAATGGCCCGCGGAGTGAGCTGGCGAAGCAACACCTCAAGCTTGGAAGCATCGTTATCGGTCACGAAGGCAACGCCCTCTCCATTGCCCAAGGGCTCAAGCTGAAGAATGCGCTGCTCAATAGACGACAGCGGCAACCAACTGCCATCCTTGCGGCGCAATTTCACCTGCTCTCCCTCCTTCTCGACCATCACTGCCACGAGAGACGAACGAGGATCCCACCAAAGTGAACGGCTAGGCAGGACCAGCCCCCGTTGATCATCAGCAGCAAGAACAAGCTTCTGGGGCGAACGAATCAGGGCATCAGGATCGAGCAGCAGGCGGAACTGATCCTGTTGGCCAAACCACTGATGGGGCTGATGGGGGACAAGACGACTGTTTTGAGCCACCGACGCGCGGTTCATCGTCCGACTGAAACGCACGTCAAGGGCTGCAGCACCTGAACGAATGGATTGAATCGCGACGGATCGCAAACGCGGGGGACGACGCAGCAAAATCTGCTGCTGCACCAAAGCGACAAGACCCAGGCCCAGCAGAGCCATGCTCAAGAGTCGAACCTTGCCCGTTGATGGGCCAACCCCCTTTGAGCTCATGGTTCCAAAGGCCGCTCAGGTCGCGGGATGGATTGAATCGTGGTGGGTTTGACCACATTGATCAGCAGTCCATCCTGGGTCTGCGTTGTCATCGTCCCCTCGATGGCCAGCCATTGATCCGGCTTTGGATCCGCGTTCTCAGGCCATTCAATCGGCAGTCCAGCAGGGGTGGCATCAGCCAGGCAGCAACGCACGGTGAGACGGGCGAGCTGGGGTTGCATCCCTGGACGTTGAAGCACAAAGCCGCTAATCCGCACGGGATCGCCTGCATGCAAATTGGGATCGGGTTGACTGCGGAGCAGCCGCACCCATTCGGTCAACGTGCGTTGTTCAGGAGGTAGGAAAAAACTCAATCGCGGCGCCTCAGGCAAGTTATCGCTGCGATTCGAAGCCAAATCACTGAAGGAGGGTGATGGGGGAAACAGCAAAACCAAACAGGCCACCGCAACCGAAATCAGCCAGCTCAAAGGAGCTGGAGACGTTTTTGAGCGTGAAGCAAAGCGCAGCTGAAGAGCACCGAGCACCATCAGAACAACGCCTGCAATCGCAACCACTGGATGAAAAATCGCATTCAGAAGCAGATCCAAACGAGCCGACACACTGCTCCAGACCAACACCCATCCCCAAAGCAGCAATACAAGGGGTGGTAGATATCGCGTTTGTCGAATCCCGTTCAGACGTGGCATCGCTTTAGAGCATCACAAGATTGACCCACTGGCCAATCAGAAGAACGAACAACGTTGCTGCAACTGCGGTGATTGCAATGGCCCGCGTGGAGAGAAGCACCGTGAACAAGCCAGCAAGCTTGAGATCGACCACTGGACCAAGAAGCAGAAAGGCCAGCAAAGCTCCCGGTGTGACCTGAGCTGCAAAGCCAAGCGCAAGAAAGGCATCAACGCTGGAACACACCGAAACCACGAGTGCCAAGGCCATCAAAGCCAGCACCGAAACGGTAGGGCCTGACCCCAAAGCCAAGAGCCAACTTCGTGGCAACCAGGTTTGAACCGCAGCGGCAAGGGCACAGCCAAACACGAGCAGGGTGAGCAAGCTCAAGAATTCACGCGTGCTGTGTTGAAGCAGCTCTGCAGGTCGCAGCGGAACCTCCTCCAGCCGACGTTCCGAAGCATTGAAGTCCACACCCACCAGCCCACTACGACGTTCGAGCAGTCCAACGCGAGAGAGGGGTTGACTCAGTCTTCGCTCTTCGAGCAAGGCAGACGCCAACAAACGTGATTCAGGCAGCAAGCCGAGAAGAGCGCTGAGCCCGATCGCAATCAGAAAGGCACCAATGGGTCGTCCCCAAAGCAACCAGGTCTGGTCTGGAAAGGCTGCCCAAGTGCTCGCTAACACGATCGGATTGAGAACTGGCGCTGCAAACAAAAAACCAAAACCAGTGCCCAGCGGTGCTCCGCTTGCAAGCAGACGTCGTGCAACGGGAACATTCCCGCATTCACAGGCGGGCAAAGCAAATCCAAGCAAAGCCCCAACAACTGGGGCCAGAAGCGGGTGGCGTGGCAATCGCTTGATCCATGATGACTGGGGGACCAGCCATCTCGCCAAACCAGCAATCGCAACGCCCAGAAGCAAGAAGGGGAGCGCTTCGATTAACAGACCTTGAAAAATGGCCCAGCCAGTGGCGAAACGAGTCATCAACCCTTGAAGTGGCTAACTCCAGCCATGACTGGCTTGATCTTCAACGTAGGCCGCAACATCGGCAATTTCATTTTCACTGAGCACATCCAGAAATGCTGGCATTGCGTTACGCCCGTAGGTGACCTGAGCCACGATTCCGGTTTCATGCCCAGTCACGTAGTTGGGGAGAAAAGCTTCAAGGTCGGCCTGCCGCAACGTCCGCTCACTCTTCACAATATTTCCACCGCCGGCATGGCATGCGGCGCAATTGGTATTAAAAATCTGACCACCCCTCACGGTGTCAGAAGCCATCGCACGCATTGGCATGCTTAAGACCAGCAGCAAAGCAAAAGCTGCAGATAGCAAAAAACGCATGGTTCCCAATATCAATCCTCACCATTCTCAGGAGATCTGAAGCACCGGTGCTGACGTTGCTGCAGATCGTTATGGAATGAATCTGTCAGCGGTTCCATCGTTAGGGCATCCAAACAAGCAGGCGAGCAGACGTCTGGATTGAGCGCCAACAATCAGTTCAGCCAGCGCAGACCCTGCACACCCATCAACACCAGCAAGAGAAGGGCAAGGGAGGGGGATGGGGGGATTATTCAGGGGCCTGCGTTGGGGCCGTGATTATGAGCGTCGCAAGGCATCCATTTCGCCCCCATCTGATGAGCGCCTTTGCAGTTGAACAAGGTTGCGGCCTCCTCTGCCTCTGCCTTGGTGTCATACATCGCTTTGATGGGCGCAGTGCCGAGTTTCGATGGGGAGGGCTCTTCCCCCATCGCAAGAGCTATGGACGGAGTTGTCAAAGCCAGCAAGCTCATGAGCAGTTGAGCTGATCGAAATAGACGCATCTCAGAATGACTGGCAACAAATTCAGTTTGATGCATCAAGCCCGCTGGACGAATTCACGGCTTAACAAGGCGAAAAGAGAGCGATACCCCCGTTTTGCACCCAGCCATCATCGCAGTTCCGATTGAGTTGAAAAAACAACCCAATGATCCTCAAAACACTTTTCTTCTTCAGCAATCTTCTTTAGCAAATCCTCAGGGATTAGGCACTGTTCAAATTGGCATTGAGGATGCGAATCGATGGCGCAAAATTCCATGCTTGGGCGCAAAGAGGAACGCAACCAAGAACAAGCCGGTCTGCACAAGAACGATGCAACCAGCGGTGGAACTATCCGTCCAATAGCTTGTATAAACCCCAAGAATGCTGGAAAGGATGCTGCTTCCTATCGCCAACCAACTCATTCGATCAAAGCGATCGGTGAGTAAATAAGCGGTAGCTCCAGGAGTCACCAACATGGCAACGACCAAAATAATGCCTACGGTTTGCAAGCCAGCAACCGCCGCTAGAGAAAGAACGGAGAGAAGCAAATAGTGGAGAACGCCGGTATTAATGCCAATCGAGCGTGCATGCGTAGGGTCAAAACAAAACAGAAGCAGGTCACGACGAAACAACAAAAGAACAGCCGTTACAAGGGCTGAAATCAGCATGGTTTGCTGGATATCTGCAATAGAGATGCCAAGCACATTGCCAAAAAGAATATGTGTGAGGTCAATATTGCTACGCGTCTTAGAGACCAACACCAGCCCCAGAGCGAAAAAGCCTGTAAACACGAGGCCAATCACGGTGTCTTCCTTGATTCGAGATTTCTGCTTAACGAAACCAATCGTGGCCACTGATCCCACGCCAAAGACAAAGGCCCCAACCGAAAAAGGTAGCCCTAATGCATAGGCCAAGATCACTCCTGGCAAGACAGAATGCGAAACAGCATCACCCATCAAAGCCCAACCCTTCAGGGTCATATAGCAAGAGAGGAGACCACAGACACCACCGACGGTGGCACTGATCAGCAAAGCCCGCACCATGAAGGCGTGCTGAAGAGGCTCAAGCAGAAATGTGATCAAGCGTCCTCCGAGGAACTATGGCCGGTCAATAAATCTGGAGGAAGGCCCCCGAAGGCCAGGGAAAGATTTTCCGGAGTGAACACCTCAGAGGTTTCACCGTAAGCCAAGACCGTTTTATTGATCAGAACTGTGAGATCGCAGAAGTCTCTGACATGACTGAGATCGTGGGTGGAAATCAAAATGGTGCGTCCTTCCGTACGCAACTGAAAAAACAGTTCGGCCATCAACTTTTCCGTACGTATATCCACGCCATTGAAGGGTTCGTCCAACAACAACACCGATGCACGCTGGGCAATGGCTCTTGCCAAAAATGTGCGCTTCCTTTGACCTCCAGAGAGAGCAGCGATCGGACGATCCCTGAGATCAAGAAGCTCAACGCGCTCCAGGGCATCGCGAACGGCCACCCTGTCTGACTGTCGTGGAATCCGGAGCACATTCATGGCTCCATAGCGACCCATCATCACCACATCCCAAACAGAGACGGGGAAATCACAATCGATGCCTTCACTCTGAGGCACATAGGCAACGGCTTGATCGCGCTGAGCCCGGGCAACACTGCGGCCATTGATTCTGATGTGGCCGCGAGAGGGGCGGATAAAGCCAGTTAGCGCCTTGAAGAGGGTCGATTTGCCGGACCCATTCATGCCCACCAATCCACAGATGCATCCCGAAGGCAAATGAAGAGAAGCGTCGTAGAGAGCCACTGTGCCGTTGTAGTCAACACAGATCTGATCGGCTTCAATCCGCATCAATTCACTCTGAGTCATGAGGACTTTTCGGCGGACGCAGCCAACCCCTGCCTAAGAAGTTTCACATTGTGGCGTTGAAGGTCGAGCAGCGTTGGCGCAGGACCGTTGCGTTTTGATAAAGAGTCCACATAAAAGCTGCCACCAAATCGAGCACCCGACGCTCGAGCCACCTCCCGTTGGGCCTTATCACTCACTGTGGTTTCACAAAACACGGCGGGAACCTGATCGTTCTTGACACGCTCGATCAAACGGGCCATGCGTTTTGGAGTGATCTGACTTTCAGCGTTCACCGGCCACAAATACGCCTCATCAAATCCATAGTCTTGGGCGAGGTAAGAAAATGCCCCTTCACAGCTGACAAGGACACGCTGTTGCTTGGGAATGACAGCGAGCAGGTTGCGTAACTCAGTATCCAATTGTTCCAACTGGAGCTTGTAGCGGTTGCCATTGTTTCGATACAACTCGGCCCCCTCTGGATCAAGTTGAGAAAAAGCATCCACAAGTCGATCCACGTATCCCTTAGCCCGAAGAGGTGACATCCAGGCATGGGGATTGGGCTTACCGGCATAGGCATCCCCCTCAATGAGCAAGGGCTCCATCCCCTCGGTGAGAGTGACCGTGGGTACATCACCAGCCGATTGAACAAAACGACGAGCCCAAAGTTCCAATCCCAACCCATTTTCTACAATTAAATCTGCTCCTGATGCTTGCTCTAAATCCTTGGGAGAAGGCTCATATCCATGAATTTCTGCTCCTGGTTTCGTAATGGATTTAACTTGTAAGCGATCACCCGCAACCTGACGGGCCATATCAGCGAGGATCGTAAATGTTGTCAAAACAATCGGACGATCATCAGAATGATTACTTCGTTTCCCAGACAAGTAATCCTGCTTTGTGCAAGCAACAGCAAGGGGTAAAGCGATAGCAAGTGCAGTAAAGCGTCGCAAAAAACGACGTCCAAACATCCTTGCTAGGTAGATGCTGATGATCTTCAAAACAGCTGAATAGGTGACGGAAAGATCATTGGTTCATGAGGGCCGTTGTGCTGAAGTTTCCCCACGCCGGCGTCTGCAGCGCTCAGAGCAATAACGCACCTCTTCCCAAACATCTTTCCATTTGCGTCGCCATTGGAATGGGCGACCGCAGACGGCACAGATTTTTGTGGGGCGATCCAGCGATGGCGCCATCAGATGAGAACACCCTAAGGAACGGCTAATCAGGCTTAGAAAACCCCGATCCTGTCCATTTTAAAGGCTGATGATGCTGAGTTGAGCCTCATTGAATGATGAAGCAGAGGAGGAGGCCACGTTGGTTTTGCTTCAAATGGCCGGCAATGTCTCTTGAGCACCAATTGTTTATTTGCTGCTTTCATTCCTGCCAATGAATGGCAAGTCAATCAACAGAAATCATGACTAGATCATTCCAAGGATGAATTCAATTCACACCCCAATCAAGGATTTCAATCAGGGGTGCTCGCTTCTTTATGATCAAGCGTCAGATGCGTGACGTCTTCACGAGCCGCAACTTCCAAAGATCAGGAATCTACATCTGCTGAATCTGTCCATCGGCGCTCAACTTGAACAAACAGAAACCAAGCCAACGAGGCTCCTGCTCCCGCCACCCAATCAGAGCGGAGCAACTCAATCAAGGCCAAAGTGCTTGCCGCGATGCGCAACGCTTTTAAACCAAAACGGCTGTATTGACGCAAGCGATGGTCCATAAGCGAAAGCAATAATCATCGAAGTCCAAGCAGGGTGCAGCGAGGGAGGAGCCAAGCAAAACCTGCACAACGACCGCCAAACACAACAGCTTTCAGCTGCTGCCATCCCTGAGCGGTGGAGAACCGAACGAAAAATTGCACGCAGACGCCGATTGAGGCGCATAGCTTTACATAACTTCTCATTGACACGTCATGGTCGAGCTTTACCTGGATGCCACCTTGCACAACCAGATCAGTGTTGAGCACTATCGCGAGGTTTTACTGAACCGCGGAATGGATGAACAAGACCAAAAACTGAGAAGCAATCTCTTAAAACGCATTGAAGCAGGAACGATTCAGCTGTCATCCTGAACGATCTGTAGAGGGAGTCTCCATGTATCAAACGAATGACCCCCGTTTCTGGAGAGCGCTTGCTGGAATTATTTCATTGGTCGCAAGTTGCTCACTCGCTTGGCTGATTCTTAAAATTTAAATCTCGCTTGCAATTTCTTGTTTAGTTTAATTTTTGAATTCAGTTTCAAACGCTTACAGACACAGTTTAGTCTGCGACCTGGCGGTTGTGATACAAAATCAAATTAACTTAAATTCAATCAATCTAAAATTCAAAACAGTAGATCAGCAATGGTTATTAGCAAGAATCCAATCATTAAGGCCGACAACATGGCAAGAACAATCAGCCCACCACTGGCAATCAAAGCGAGCCGTTTTGCAGTTTCTGGAAACAGCAAATAAAAACTGAGACCTGCAGCAATACCCCAAAGAGGAGGAATGACTAGACAAACAGCCGTCAACACGATGAGACGCAGGCGTCGATGACGCTGCTGTTCGATCATTCTCAACGCTTGTGTCTTCTCCTCTTCCAAGGCCAAACGTTCTTCATCGCTAAGCCAGCGTCCGAACTGTTGTGCCTGCTTGAGCTCTTGTTCAAGTTTGTCCGTAGTGAAGGAGGGTTCCATACCCCCAATTTTATCTCCGTTTTCAGCGCGGACTGCGCTCCCATGCCCGTTCGAGGGCCTCTCTCATCGCTTTGCTAGAGGGCTCAGCCAATCCATTGTTTCGACGAAAGGCTGCTGTGATCCGCCAGAAACGGGTTGCGCAGGCAATCGCGACGACGAACCAAGCCAACAAGATCCAAGCAGAACCGTGCACGACAACATTGTGAATACCTCCATGATGGTGGCTGTGAGGATTTCTGCGATGAACGGCAAGCTCGTGGTTGGAGCCATTGGACTGTTAGTCAGCGCAGTCGCGATCTATGAATTCTTGTTGTTGAGAGGGTTAGCCCCCTCCACCTGAGCCTCACAGGCATAGGTTTCAATCGAGGCTTTCCTCTGACGGAATTCAGGATGATCCGCATCTTCCACCCGCCACCACCAACGGCCATCGGTGTAGCTGGGTGGACCTGCATTGTTGGTGCGTGGCAGTTGCAGGCTGAGGTCTCGCCAATGGATCAAGATCCCATCGCCAGGCACTGTTCCATCGGCACTGTTAGGGATCGGTTCCACCACAGCGCCGATCGCCTCCCGACCCAAATTGGTTCGCTCCACCGTCAGCAGGTCTCCTTCACACCAATAGCTGTCTGCAAACACAGGCGCACAGGGCACGAGCCAACACAAAGCCACAAAACACAACGAAAACAGAGAGCGCAAGGCAGGCGAAGTCATTCACCCCACCCAAGCACTGAACACGACAGAGTGTCGTGAAGACAAAGCGTTTTGATGACTCCAACAAGAGAACAGGTGCTCGCCGCATCCGCTGGCTGGGTGGCTGTTGTGCTCAACGTGGTGCCCGGTCTTGGGGCTGGTTATTTGTACCAACGACGCTGGAAGGCTTACTGGATCACCTCGCTCCTGGCCACAACCTGGTTTGTGGTGGGTGCCGTCTTGGCTCAAAACGCCGCGACTGCAGCTGAACCGCAAAACCAACTCGTTGGACTGATCGGTTTGATTGTTCTCGCCGCTGTGACGAGCGCGGAAGCAGGCTTGGCTGTGAAGGCAGTGCGTCAAGACAACTGATGGAGACCAGCCCGAAAGCGGTGCTCCACTTCTGGTTTCAAGACTGTCGCCCGCACCAATGGTTTCGCAGCAATGCGGAGTTTGATCAGGTGGTGTTGGACCGCTTCGGCAAGATCACGTCATCAGCATTGAAAGGTGAACTAACCCACTGGGAGCAAAACGCGACCAGTGCTTTGGCACTGGTTTTGATGATGGATCAGTTCACCCGGCAGATATGGAGGCACGAACCCCGTGCGTTTGCTGGCGATGCTTATGCCCTAAGGCTTACCCGCAAAGCGATCACGGAGGGATGGATCGCCGAAGAACCAGAACGGGTGCGTCGCCAATTTTGGTTGATGCCAATGCTGCACAGTGAGGACTGGGCAGTGATTCAGGAAGCGGTCACCTACCTGGAGCGCTGGAGCGACCCAGCCACCGTTGCAGTCGCCTCACGCCACAAGAATCTGATCCAGCGTTTCGGACGTTATCCCCAACGCAATGCCGCCCTGGGAAGGGCTTCCAGCGACGAGGAACTGAAGTTTTTAAAGGATTGGCAATCCCGTGGCAAACGCAATCGCTCCCAATCTCATGCTTGTGATCAATGCTCCAGTCATGGGCCTATTCATTACAGGGTGAAAACTGCAGCCCAACCTCACTGGCAATTGGCATGCCCCAGCTGCTGGAACAAGCTGCAAAACCATCCCGGTTATCAATATGGGGGAACGCGAAAAGCAAACCGCCGCGACCGACAACGCCGATAAACAACGAATCCATCTGAGCTAAGAAAAAAATCCCCATGAACAAAACGTGTTTGGGGCCCGTGGGATAAGGGGTAGACCTGCTGGCATTTCAACCATGAGCCCCATGTTTCAGTGTTTGCTCTGCAAGCAGACAATCGAACGTTCCACCCGCACCTATTGGAAACACAAGGGTCATCTGCTTTGCTCAACCTGCAAAGACAACATCGAGGCCGAAGTTGGTCAAAGTAGGCAGCAGAAGCGGCCCAGCTCTTGACCCTGTTCCAGATGGTGGCTTGCGTTGTAGGAGTCACAGCCCTAGCGGCTGCGCTTGGACTGAGCATCCTTCTTCTCGGCCTACAACGCGTGTTTGCCTCAGCTCCAACGCTCTGGCACCACAACGATCAGGACATCAGCAAGACCAGTCTCACCGTTGTGATCCCAGCCTTCAACGAAGCGCTCAATATTGACGGTTGTCTGACGCACGTACTGAAGTCTGATAAGCCTTGCTCTCACTGGGAGGTGATTGTTGTCGACGATCAGTCGAGCGACAACACGGTCAACATTGCGGAACAGACCATCCGTGCTTTCGCCGGTTCTGATCAACCCAATGCAGCCGTTCTCCAAGCTGGCCCACGACCCAAGGGAGAGCGTTGGGTAGGAAAGAACTGGGGTTGCAGCCAAGCCATGGAGCAGGTCCAAAGCACATGGGTGCTGTTCATCGACGCCGATGTCAGCCTGGCACCCGATGCCATCCGTCGAGCACTCCACCAGAGCATCCAGGAGAAGGCCGATCTCTTCAGCCTTGCTCCACGCTTGACCTGTGGATGTCTCACCGAATGGATGGTTCAACCCATCATGGCGAGCTTGCTAGGGCTTGGGTTTCCGATCCTCGAAGCCAACGATCCTGATTCAACGGTGGCCTTTGCGGCAGGACCCTTCATGTTGTTCCGAAGGGATAGCTACAACGCCATCGGCGGCCACAGGGCCCTCGCGGGGGAAGTTGTCGAAGATCTGGCTTTGGCGCGGCTGATTAAGGAGGGGGGGTTTCGCCTGCGATACGTGCTTGGAATTGATGCCGTCGACCTACAGATGTACGCCAATTTCGAGGCTCTTTGGGAAGGCTGGAGCAAAAACTGGTTCCTTGGTCTGGATCGCAGCATCAGCAAATCCTTAGGAGCTGGCGGCGTGGTGCTGTTGATGTTCACGCTGCCATGGCTACTCCTGCCGACCAGCCTGACGATGGCGTGTCTGAGCAATCATGATCAAAGTCTTTGGCTCGGTGATGCTGGTCTCGGATTGATCGCAATCCTGATGCAACTCAGCGTTCGCCTCTGGACACGAGCCCGATTTTCGGTGCCCTTACGCCATTGGTGGCTCATGGGCATTGGCGGCCTCATTATCGGGCTGATCGCACCCACATCCGTTTGGAAGAGCTTGACGGGAAAGGGCTGGACCTGGAAAGGCCGCTCCCTTGCCGAAGCTCAGGCGCTTTAACAGTTAGAGCCGTCGTCCAGACAAAATGAATGCATCTGTAAACACCCCATGTACCGACTTGGTGCACTCCTGGCTCTGTGCTTGGCATTGCTGATGCCTGCAACCGTGCAAGCCAGCACGATTGAAATCACGATCAACAGCATCACCAGTGAGGGAATCGGCGAATCCATCGGCACGATTAGTGCACGAGACACGGATCAAGGATTGGTGATTATTCCTGAACTCAGTGGACTGAGTGAGGGCGAGCATGGGTTCCACTTGCATGCTGGCGATCAGTGCGCTGCACAAACCAACGCAGAAGGAGACTCCGTCGCAGGCCTTGCAGCACTGGGACATTGGGATCCAGATCAAACCGACACCCATCTCGGACCTTTCGGGAATGGCCATCGCGGTGACCTCAGCCGATTAGTGGTGGACCGAGATGGCAACACCACCACAAGCGTGGTGGCACCACGGCTCAAGGCCTCCGACCTGCGCGGACGGGCTCTGGTGGTCCATGCAGGGGGAGACACCTATGCGGACACGCCTCCCCTAGGTGGAGGTGGTGCTCGTATTGCCTGCGGTGTGGGGTCTTGAGCTCATCACGCTTGCTTCTCATTCATCCCATTGGGGTTGGTTTATCCAGTCGGTTTTGGGATCGTTTCATCAGGTGTTGGCAAGCCTCTGACGACACGACGACCTTGCTAGCTCCAGACCTACTCGGATGCGGGGAACACGAGCATCCAAATCAACAGCTTGACCCCGAAGATTGGGCGGCCCCACTGGTCGATCTTCTAAGAGACCAAACCAACACACCAACGGTCCTGGTCTCACAAGGAGCCTCTCTCCCCATTGCCTTGGCTGTAGCCAAGTCCGCACCGGAACTCGTCGCTGGCCTGGTTGCGATCAGCCCACCGAGTTGGCGCATTCTTGAGGAACCCTTTCCGCAAACACAATCTCAATGGATCTGGAGATTGCTGTTTCAGGGCCCAATCGGCTTTTTGTTTTATCGCTACGCACGCCGTCGAGCCTTTTTAAAATCGTTTTCCGTCAATAATTTATTTGCCAACAACAAAGACGTTGACGACGAATGGCTCGACACGTTGGAACAAGAAGCAGCCAACATGAGTACGCGTTGGGCAACATTTTCTTTTTTGGCTGGTTTTTGGAGACGCAACTGGATCAGTCAGTGGCAGAAAATCAACCAACCTGTGTGGCTGTTGTTCGGGCAAGAGGCCACCGGAATCGGCCGTTCCAAGCAATGGGATGACGCACAAGAACGCATCCAAACCTATGCGCAGCAGATGCCAACTGCTGTGAGCGCAAGCATTCATGGACGCAACGTTCTTCCCTATGAATCAACGTCCGAGTGTGTGAGCCAACTCCAAAGCTGGTTATTACACCCATCAAACCCTTCAAACAATCACTCCATCAGTCATTAGAAAGGCATCGAGCATTCCCTTACGCCGAGGGATGTCGTCTGTGGGCAGAGACATCACGCATAGCCTCAGATGGATTCAAAGAGCGCGCCAGCGCTAACAAGCCTGCGGCAAGAGCCGTTTCACCCTCAAGCTGCATCATTCGGTGGAGGGTGATGACCTCGCTGTAATCGGCAGCAGCCGTTCCATTGATCAGACCGCGAGCGGTGCATCGAGCAACGGCAAGTTGAAGGGAGATCGTCATGACCCAAAGCTGGCCCAAAGCACGAGCAAAACCAACGAAGCTTCCGGTTTCCAGCTGATTCAGAAACGCGAATCAACAACAAACCCGTTAATATTTCTTAATAACAGGGATTTGCCACATGCTGTCTGCACTTTTTCCCTTGGTTTATGGAAGCGTCTTCGTCTTCCTGTTGGTCCAAGCCTTTCGAATGATGCGCTTGAGCTCTAGCTCTACGGCCCCTGCCAATTCAAGACGCCGGACAGACCGGACAGGTTTGTTAACAACCCATCCCGAACTCCTAGACGCCAACGGTTCCATCACCGGCGAAGACCTTCTGGTCGTGCACTTCCCGGGCCAGGATCGACCCGAAGCGTCCATCACTGATTGAAGAGGGGCTAAACCCCATTCAGAATGGGATTCCATACCTGTGGCCCATGACCCTCAATCAATTTTTGATCTTCTTGGTCATAGGGATTGCCATTGCCATCGTTACGAGCTCAACCTGGCTTTGGTGGATCCTCGCCATCTGCACGGCTTTCGTTGTGTTGAAACTGCTAAGAAAATAACAATGCATCAACGATGACATCACAATTAACTGCAATCAATTGGGCAAAAGCGGTCACGATCCTTTTGATTCTTAGTTTGATAGGGCTATTTGGTATCGAGGGTCAACGGCAAATCCTATACGCGTGTATGCACATTAGCTATTGCTTATGGTGGCTTATAGAGCAAAGGATTTATCCAGAGCGTCGCAAGCAGATTTTCACAGAAAAAGTTGATTTCCCTGGATTTGTTGGTGCACTGGTGATTGTTGGAGTTTTTTATTCACTACCAGCATTTTTAGCCTTTACAAACTCAACAGAGCTTTCCATCGCAGCTACGGCAACGGCAATTCCACTTTTTTACTTCGGAAGCCTGATCAACACGGCTGCTGACATCCAAAAAACAACAGCGAAAGAAAGCGGAACGGGTTTGGTTCGTACAGGAATTTGGAGTGGTGTACGCCATATCAATTACACAGGAGACTTGATGCGCTACCTAAGTTTTAGTGTGATAGCAGGTTCCCTTTGGGCATTCTTAGTGCCACTCTCAGTTTTTCTTTTATACTTACAACGCATACGCGACAAAGAGACATCAATGAAAATCAAATATCAGGATTTTTCGGATTACAAATCTACAAGTTTTCGCTTAATTCCTGGGATTTGGTAAGAATACGTGCATGGTCAAATCAATTCTCAATATTCTTTGGGTCATTCTTGGTGGCCTGCCCATGGCCTTGGGCTGGTGGTTGGCGGGTCTTCTCTCTGCCATCAGCATCGTGGGCCTGCCTTGGAGTCGCTCGTGTTTTGTAATTGGTAAATTTGCTCTATGGCCCTTTGGGTTTGAAGCCATCAATCGACGAGAGCTCAATGGGCGCGTTGATTTAGGCACCGGACCGATGGGTCTCATCGGAAATGTGATTTGGTTTTTAGTGGCTGGCTGGTGGCTGGCAATCGGCCATCTCACCTCAGCACTGGCCTGCTTCGTCTCCATCATTGGGATCCCCTTCGGGATTCAGCACATCAAACTCGCTGTGATTGCGATAGCTCCCATCGGAATGACCATCGTTCCAGTCAATCAAAACAACTAAAAGCGAGGAACTCATCACGAAGAGCGGACACCATGGATCCAGAGGTACGACAATTGGTGATCGCTCAGCTCCTCGTGATCGTGATCCCCGTTGGAACGCTGTTCGCGATCTGGATCAGCATGCTGCGATGGAAAGGCAATCGCTAAGGAAAGCGTGAAGACAGCTTGCAACGGATGTGGTTCTTCTAGACATCCGTTGCCAAGCTACAAACGACGAGCATGCCAATAATCAAAATCGCAATGAACATTCCCAGCGAGTTTCAAGCCTTCTCCAACGTCCACGCCATTAGAGATGGCAGTGCATTCATTAATGTTCTCGGTTGGATGTGGAGCGAAGACAAGGGGATTCAGTATCTGGCTTGGGATGGAAGCATCTATTCCGCGAGTTCCATTGACGGAATCAGCCCGCAGGCATCACACCAGTTGTATCGAACGGCTAATTCCCTTGAAAAGCTGGCTGATCAGTAGGGAAAAGCCTTGCAAAGTCACCGCAAGACGTGCCAGAACAAGAGAACACATGCCTTTGGCAGATGACCAGCACAGCTCAACGCACGGTTCAAGCCACAACAGGCGAAGACATGCTGATTGATGCCTTACGAGGAATCAAAACGAAACCAGAGCTGATGCTCTTGCAAGACCGACTGACCTCAAACCCAGCCAACCCCCCCCTCTTTACTTGGGTTTGCAACCTGTTGATTGAACGAAGGATCTCAAGGGGACTAGCCGCACGCGTGTTGTCCCAATTGCATGATGTTGATCCGTCGGCAAGCTGAGACCAGGACCAGGTAGAGGCCTAGAGGTCCGCGGACCAGCTAACCGCTACCAAACAAATCCTGAGGGAAGCGCACAGAGGTCGAAGAAGCGAAGCAACAACATCGACAGGAAAAGCAAAACCTAGAAAACGAGAAGCACAAAAGACATCTGAAATGACAAGCCACAGGCCAGAAATACACAAAGAAGAATCAAATCAATCCAAAGTGTTGACGTAGATGAGGATGCGCTGTTAGTAATAGTTTGTTGAGGCTTATTCCCAAATGCTCACTGGTGCAGACCTGCTCGCTAAGGTCAAAGATCTTGGCGATGTATCAAAGACCGATTTAGCCACTCAGTGTGGCTACGTCTCGAAGAAGAAAGACGGAAGTGATCGTGTAAATTTCACTGCATTTTATGAGGCTCTTCTGAACGCCAAAGGTATTGATCTCGGAGGCGGAGCAGGGGGAATTGGCAAAGGCGGACGCAAGCTCAGCTACATCGCCAAAGTGCAAGGCAATGGAAATCTCTTAATCGGGAAAGCCTATACAGCAATGCTTGAACTGAGCCCTGGCGACAATTTCACCATCAAGCTAGGTCGAAAGCAAATCCGTCTTATCCCCGAAGGCAGTGAAGATACCGAAGATTGATTAGTCTCAGCAAACAAAAGGAGGCTTTACACACCTCTTTTTGTTTGCGAACTACATTAAAAAAATATCAAAAACAGAACAACTAGAAATTGAACGATAAAAAGCAATAATCAAGCATTATCCCATTTAATTTTTCCATCAAGGAGCTCCATCAACTCCTCAAGCTTCTGATTGGTCACACGAACATCAGCGGCATCTGGCATGGTGCCCTCTTCAATCAGAACGTTGTAGTGTTCGCGACACATATTGCGGAGTTCCTGAAGGCGCTTCTTCGTAATGGTGCGCTTCTCTTCTGCTGTTGCCATGCTTGGATCCTAGACCTAGATACAGTCTGCCTTATCGAGTGAACTGATAGGGCACATTGGAAGGCAAGGAGTGGAAGTCAAGCATTGAAGCTTGCATCAACAACACGGCTAACCATTAAATCCTTGCAGGTGCAAGACTTTTCAACCCATCAATAAGCATCATTCAAAGAATGTTGCACCAAAGCCTCCATACACAGCCAATCACCCCCATCACAAAGCTCCGATAGCTGCTGAATGCATCGTGCGAGAGACGCGCCAAAGCCAACAAGGCCTAGGCGTGCTCGGGTGTCGGGGTCATTGGCCATGACGGACCGCCCACTTCGCGTGACGGTTCCGACTCTCAATTTCCCAACGTCGCCATTCCGAGGAAGAGGCTGGGAGTGCCGATGGCATCAAAGCTGGATCAGTCCAATAGTCGGGTGAATCGAGGGTGGATTGATGGAGGGGGCAACAGGGTCCGTGAGCCACGAGAGATAACTACAGATTTTCTTTATCATGCTCCCTTGAGCTCCTGCTGCGCAATAGATAGATCAGCGCACCTTTACGCCAATACCTCCACAGCCCCGGCAAGCCGTCAGAGTCACACAGAAAAGAAATCCACGAAAAACCATCGGATCAGGGGAAAGCCCGTCAAGCAAACAACGAATTACAGAATTTCTGAAGGGCAGAAGAGAGATTGAGCCCGTTTCGATTTCAAGATCCAACGTAAGCTCAATTACCTATTGTACTGGTCGATGCCCACACCTCTTCAAAAATACGAATTGTCATCGATGAAGTGGGCATCGAATGGAGAGCTTTCTGCCCATGACATCCATAAGCTGCTCAACAAGATGAGTCAGGCACAAGCCTTTGAGCGACAAACTCGGTGCCTTGAGCCAACGGAAAGTTCAAAATAAATGCATCACCAGATCCAGGCCACCACTTCAAGCTCTTCGCACAAGCCCGCGGCGATTTAAGTGAAATTAAATAAAAAATACAGAAATGCATTTGATTTATTCGGAATTTATTTCTGATCCCAAGGTTAATCAGTAGATCACACGCTTTTGTCCCGCGAGAGGCCAACATATCGATAACGGTTAGATGTAGATGTACACGATTGAGCACCTTTCTGATGAAAGCTGGACAGCAGAAGTAACCAGAGAAACTGAGTTCAAAGCATTTGTTGATGCTCGGACAAAATGTATGGCCACTGGCAAAATTTATAGAGTTGTGGACGACAAGCACAACGTAAGATATACAATCACACTCGATGCATGCAAAAAGCAGCTATTTTCGAATCACTAGCTGCGTAAATCGACGCATTATTGTTGAAGAGCAGGCATAGCCTCTTGCAGCTCATTAGAAGAATCAGAATCGTTCAATCCACTCGTGAGCTGGAACGCCAAAATAGCTAATCCCAGAGAAGCAACAATAACGATTACACGCAAAACTTTAGTGGGATTCACAAAAACAAAAACAATAGAACAGACTATAGCCAGTACAGAAAAGAAAAGCCAGTTGAATTCATGTCAAACCCCTGTTCATTCATACACAGGAGACAACATTGAAGCTCTATAAATTGGCTCAAAGCATTGAACGAGGGCAAGAGAGATACGTGACACCACAAAAAAACCGCTCAACACATGAGCGGCCTGCAACCAAGTAATCCCCATCACCCGGCCATTTACATCACATTGAGTTGTGATGTGCAAAGCATAGGGACAACACACCCTAAGAGTGCATGAGTTTCGATTCACTCAAGATTGTGACTACATTGTGTAAAGCTTTAAAAGCAAAAACACGCCGAACAGATTTTCGAAGATCTACAACCAGCCGTCACAATAAAATATGACAGCGATCTAGCGCATCAAACCAAGACGATGAAGAAGCCAAAGCTCAAACGAGGCAAGAAGATCAGGTCAGATCGAAACGATTGAGTATTCAACCCGCTCATCAGAGCAACAAAGATCTCCATAAAAACGTTCTAATTCATCATAGGCGTCATCGTAATTAGCAAATCGCAACTTCGTGATCGAATCTTCTTGAAGATCATCGCGAACAATACGATACGAAGAAGATTTAGCATCTAAGCCATCAGAGGTTGACCGCAAAGCTTCAGATGATTTATCTACCATGTACTTAAAATCATCAATATTCTAATCATACGCCATCAACAGAAAGCCGTGAAAGATTGAGAATAAAAAAAACTAAATCTATTTAGGTGCTATTAGCGATGAATAGTAATCAGCCATTCATTCTAAGAGGGCTAGGGGATATTTTAAATGAATTATGAAACAATGATGTCCTTGCCGGAATAAAAAGCAAATCTATAACGAATCGACTCAGCGTCAGGCTTTGGTGTTTCATAACTCCAAGCCACATTAGTCATCACACGGTCGCCAACAATGAGGTCCCAGTAGCGTGCTTTCCCTTTCCATCCACACACCGTCGTGTGTCGAGAATCGCGAAAATATTCAGCATGCATCGCTTCACGAGGAAAATAGGGATTCCCATCCACATAAACAATATCGTCGCTTTCGGCAAGAACGCAACCATTGAAAACTGCTTTCATTGAGTTTGGCTTTTTCACCATAATAAGTAGTCATGGACTGTAGTGTGAGGCTTCAGATCATCAATTCAATGGATCAAGCAAAACAAATTCAAATGGAATAAGACAGAAAGCAGAAAATATTGCCTTAAAACTATGTGCAAAGAAATTTTTGAGGACTAAATTTAAATGCAACCAAACGATCTGGACATCTTGGGATGTGTTGCGCACATCGACGCCATGCAGTCGGTCAACGCATAAGTCTTTATTCTCCGCGGAAATCTATTTCGATCTGAAAAGGAACGGCGAAAAAACGAGCGCAATGCCTAGATCCTGATCTAGACCAAAGGTAACTGAGTCATTCCAGTGACCTTTCTCAGCAGAATCTGCGCTACATCCAAAGGTTCCACCATTGATGCCGTTGGGAATGGGAAATATCGAGTTTGTAACAAGGAATTGACATGCTCAGAAGTGGATGGCTTGTGGAAAGCCTATGAAATGCTGAGAACTCAGGAGCAACGAGTGAGCTAAGCAATCCAACGCTTAGCGCAGCACGAATCACAAGAGAAACAGGCAGGCATGACCTTTCACTCAGGTCATCAGAGTATAGAAACATGCATAAAAACTATGGGCATGCAAATCAATAGCATGCATCCCCTTTCTTAAGCTTATAAGCAGCTTCAGGATATGCATTTTTCCAAATCACGCAATTCTTCTCTTCCTGAGACAAACGACTGAATTCATCGTTGGAAGCGGAGGGAGCAGCGGGTAGATTCTTATTTTGTGTTTGGTTAAGATCTTTTTCTTGCGCCTCTGCTGCATTAGGAGTCTCACGACTAGGCAAAACTTCACTCACATAAGGCTTGGGAGCAGGCTCACTCACTTCTTGGGGCGATTCCAGATTGATTTTATTATTTAACGTGTTTCTAATCAAAAGTGAGCCAACAAAAAAACCAATCAGGGTGAAACCAATTCCCACTGATAACTCAAGCCTATTCGCTAGACGCAATTTTCCGAGCATATCGTTCAGATCTCAGATAAAGGCATTTTAATTATAAAATCCAGCGAAGCCTCGATTGAAGCTTGAAAGTTAGCAAAAAGTTTATGGAATAAACAAAACGACCTAATCAAAAAGCTTTGCAGCCTGAATATTGCTGAGTAAGCATCCTTCAAAGCCCGAAAAGCCTCAACTGCCAAAACTAATGCAAAAGAATTCAGAACAACAGTAAAGCCTATGTTGGAGCTTTGACAGACAACCAATAAAAACAATCACTCAATTCAAGTCGAAGTGATCACTCTGTCCAGGCCTTCATGAACCTGACAAAGGAGTCTCTCGAAAGATCACTCAGCTATGGCGTCCCAGAGGTTCGATCCAATCCACAAGGACCTCACGGTGATGCAACCAGCGCTTGGAGACACGGCATCCGAGGTTGACTTGTCCTTCATCCATAAGACGACCTAGACGAAGCGCAGCTGCTTCTTCAGGCCTTGAAAAGGTCTGAAGATGATCAGTGAGCCAAGTGACCTCATCTTCCGTAATCACTCCGGTGGAAAGGGTTTCGAGCACGAGTTCGCCGACGGTCATGGGGGTTTGTAACGATTTCGTTACATCTTGGCGCCTCCGTCGGCCAACTGTGGCCCGCAGTCTTCATGAAGAATTTTTAAGGTGGTGTCATCTTTAGTCACTTCCATGGAAGCCACTCTTTCCCAGCAGTTCGAAACCGAATCCATCAAGCGTCAAATTGACTCCACCACCGACGTGGCGGAACTGCAACAGCTAGCCAGACACCTTGCGGATCTCTACTTAAAGCAACGGGTCGCCACTGCCTGGGTCATCGCCAATAAGTGATCCATCGCTTGTCCAAGCTTGCATCCTCCAAAGATACGATCCACGAGACGACCAAGTTGGTTCCGTTGATATTCAAGGACAAGGACAGTGTGATTTCCAGTTAGGTGTGACTACTGACTGGTACTCCCTCCCCTAAAAGACCTCATTTTAATTCTCATCCTTTATTGATAGTAATTTCCATAAAAAAGCCTGGCAAAAGCAGCCTAAAAATTTGTATTGGATTTTTAATTCACCTTTTATTGATCCTTGTTCTAATTTTTTAGTGTGTGACAGGTTCTCAGAATCCGAGGATCCTAAAAGACTTCATCAATCCGCATGCCAAGACGAATAGGCCCGAAGCAACAGCCAAGCCTCGAGACGCCTCAGTTCAAACAAGCTCCATGGGGCCTTGCGCCACAAGAGTCTCTAGGACGCACACCACTGAGCAAGTGCTCATCGTGTGCGCATCATCTATCAACCAGTTCAGAGTTCAAATACCGTTCCAAGCACACTTGCTGGATGCTCAAACTTTTCTGCCGTTCGACGCTCAAGCTGAACCATCATCACCAGATGAGCCGTGGTTCGAATCGCTGAGAGCAGCGCTAAGCCGATACAAAGAGGACAGTGAGTCAATGTCATGAAGTCAATCTTGGAGCCAGTTCAAGCCTCTGACCCCATTCCTTGCGATTTCTTGACTTAATGGAAGATTCGGCAGTGAGTGATCAGAAGCGGCAACCCACCTCATGGATCAGGTCAATGCTGTTAGGCCATCGCCGAATGTGTTCGTAAAACTCCATGGCAAGGATGCGAGCTTCCCAAGCATCGGATGCATAGAAGCAAGCCTCCTGCTTGCTGCCATCAGACATCTTGTAGCGAATCGTGAAATGTTTGTAGTGACTGAAATAAGCCATCGGTTAAGCCACCAACTCGTGATCAGTTTGAATCGCAGTCGAACCAGCTCGGTTCATGATGCAAACCATCTCATCCAAGGGGTTGAGGACTCTCGCGGATTGTCCTTCCTGCTGGCTGAGAGCATGCGCAGCCCAAAAAGCCTCTATTTCTGTTGTTCTGGATCCGTGATCCATCCAACCGGAAGGGCTCAGCTCCTGAATTCTGTACATCAATGAACTTTCGTATGTACTCAACTTATGCACCCAACCTGCAAAACATGGTGCAAACCACTCACATTGATCAGAAGTCTTCGGGATCACGGATGATTCATGTGGTGATAAAGACAAACAACCGCCATTTTTCAAGATTTCAGCACATTCAAAGGAAATTTTGACCAGGAATAAAACGCATCCATCAGAGAGGCAACAGACCAATAAAAAGACCGTGACCCCCCGGCCACGGCCCACGAGACGCATTCATCAAGCTTGATCTGAGCCCTTCCCAATGGGCTCTTTCGTTATGGCGCATGCCATCTCCTCAACACATCAGTGTTTCTACTCAGAAGCTTGCCTCAGTAACGGTGTGGGTATTCACCAGGATGATCAATACGAACCACCCGCATCCCTCTCAGAGACTTACCTGATAGCAAAAGCAGCTCACTTCCTGACACGGGGTAGCCAAGCTCCTGAGCGATCATCGCAACCTCAGCAGCTGTCATTGCCGATTGAACACGGCTTTGCAAACGACCATCGCGTTGCAAGTGCTCCAAAAAGGACTGGAGAGCGCTCAAAACAGGTGTCCCATGCCCTTTTCTCCGTGTAGTGAATCACGAAACCAATGCACAAAGGGATCGATTACCAGCGAATCCCAAGAACCTCAACAAGACATGAAATCGGTCGTGAGCTGACGTCGAAGGCTCGCTGGAGTACGAATCAAGTCATGACCCATTCCCAATCTCCAGCGATCGCCGGCCGCGAAGCCGATCTGCATTCCCTTTTGCAGAACCGCGAGCCCGTCTGGCTCCAAGACACCAATTTGAGACTTCAGGGGATCAGCTCAGCTTTTGCCTGTGCTCTGCACATGCATCAGCCAACGATTCCCGCCGGCAAAAGCGGAGAACTTGTTTCCCATTTGCAATACATGGTCGAGAACCAGGGAGAAGGAGACAACCACAACGCGGAACCCTTCGCGCAGTGCTACCGACGGATGGCTGATCTCATTCCGCAGCTGATCAGCGAGGGATGCAATCCAAGAATCATGCTCGATTATTCCGGAAACCTCCTTTGGGGAGTTCACCAGATGGGCCGTGAAGACATCACGGGGGCACTCCGCTATCTCGCCTGTGATCTGGAGATGCAACGCCACGTGGAATGGCTGGGTACGTTCTGGAGCCATGCGGTGGCTCCATCAACACCGATTCCGGATCTCAAGCTTCAGATCAGTGCCTGGCAACACCAGTTTGTTGATCTCTTTGGGGAAGAGGCACTCAAGAGGGTGAAAGGGTTTTCACCACCGGAAATGCATCTTCCCAATCACCCAGACACCCTTCATGCCTTCATTCAAGCCCTCAATGAATGCGGCTACAGCTGGTTAATGGTTCAAGAACACAGCGTCGAAAACCCGGATGGATCCCCTCTTTCCCATGCACAGAGATATCTCCCCAACCAACTGGTTGCACGCAGCTCAACAGGAGACATTGCAAGGATCACAGTCTTAATCAAGACACAAGGCTCAGACACAAAGCTCGTGGGCCAAATGCAGCCGTATTACGAGGCTCTCACCCTTGGGAAACAACCGCTTGGAAACAGACAGGTTCCATCCTTGGTGACCCAAATCGCTGATGGCGAAAACGGGGGGGTGATGATGAATGAATTCCCTGAGGCATTCCTTCAAGCGCACCGCAAAGCATCCAATCGCAACCCAACCGACAACGAACAAGCCCAAACGGTGGCGATCAACGGAAGTGAATGGCTTGAACTTCTTGAACAGGAAGGAGTTACGGCCTCCGATTTCCCCGAAGTACAAGCCGTGAAGCAGCACCAGCTATGGGAGAAGGTGGGCAGCTGTTCGACGCGTGAAAACGTAAACGCAGCAATCGATGAACTCAAAGCCAATAACAGCGACTTCTCGATGGAGGGGGCCTCTTGGACTAACAACCTCAGTTGGGTTGAGGGCTACGACAACGTCTTGGAACCGATGAATCAACTCAGCGCAGACTTTCATCAACGCTTCGACCAGCAAATAGCAAAAGATCCATCGATCACAACGGGGGAAAGTTACCGAAACGCGCTGCTTCATCTGCTTTTACTGGAAACAAGCTGCTTTCGTTACTGGGGACAAGGAGCATGGACGGAATACGCACGCAGCATTCACAGCCGAGGCAAGGCCTTGCTGAACTAACCCATCCTGTGACCAAGGTGGAGACACGTCAGGACTGGTTCTGACGTGTCTTGGAGCTGATGTATCCCCCCTGTCATGCAGGGAATCGAAATGTCCTAGCTGGTTACCCTGCAGCACGTGATCGACGACGCACGACGCGTCGACCATCGGGGGTCTGATCCACCTCGGGTTCGCTATCAGCGCTGGTGGTGACATCTTTGCCCTCAGGTTCGTTCTCAGGAGGTTCTTGCTCTGCAATAAGACCCACAACCACCGCAGCCTGAAGCTGATCAGAAAGATCACCAATCACCATCAAGGCCTTGAGGGTGAGCTCCAATCGAGACTCACGAGGCAAACCCGGGCGCAGCTTCTTGACAGAACCCCACAACTCCTGCCCGACTTCCTTGAGTAGCTCCTTGTCCGCCATCTAAATTATTGTCAATGACATCAACTTACCGAACGAACGGCTGGAGGGGTTTCTGAAGACGCTCGTCTACGACGGTGGCTGTCCTTTCTGCAAAGCATTTGCATTGCGCAGCGAACTAGAAGGAGGCATTCCAGATCTGCTGATCCGGGACGGAAGACTTGAACATGATCTCCGCAACGATTTACGTAGACGGGGATTCAATTTAAGTGAGGGAGCCGTATTGATGGATGGAGATCAAATTTGGCACGGGAGCGAAGCCATTTCAATTCTCTGCAGCCAGCTCAAACCAAGCGATCCTCTTTTGGCCTTGCTCAACGGCCTCTTTCAAAATAAAAAAAGAGCCAGATATTTGTATCCAGGGTTGCTTGCTGCCCGTCAATTAGCACTCACACTCAAAGGGCTACCCGTGGATCCAGATCGTGCCTGAGCTTTTTGAAAGCGCTGTTCTTCAAGGTCCATTTGATAGGAAAACTCACGTATCTCAGCTTGCATTTCTAAGAGCATGACCACGAGTGAACGTGCCAGTTCCCTGCTAAAACTGTTCTGCATGGACGATGCTCAATACAGGTCAAGACTCTTCTAAGTGACTGGAACGACCGTTCGTGGATAGGGTGAGCCTGCTGTCACACAGCTCAATGATTGTGAGTGGAAAGATGGTGTCCTGCCAGGGAAATAGCTTGAACATCGGATCAAAAGTTCAGAGGGAAACAGTCAGCAATTGAACAAATGCGCTGAAACACTCATTAAACGACGCTTTCAGCTAGCAAAATTTCCGAATAGGCAGCATCAAATATTTCCTAACAGGAACAAACCTGGGTTCTAACCACATCGATCACGCGATTCAGAGCAAGAGGCCACGCGTGGAAGGTTTCTGTTTTGGAAGCTGAAACAGCTCAGGCGAACCTTGAGGCACGACCCTGTAGCGAACGCGAACTTGGGTCTTGGATGCGCAGTGGGTAAGCACACCCAAAAGAACCACAACCAATAGCCCACGAAAAACATGGTGATTCACGCTTTCACCTCGTGGCCACTGGTTGGAAGATCAGCAATGCAAGCCCAAAAATTCTGTCTGGGAACATTGATAAAACCTTCACCAGTTCATTGCTTTAATCGTACCCACTTTTCCATTGCCATGAGCACTGAACTCAAGAACGCCCACTCTGAACAAGACCGGGGGAGCGTTCCTGCAGCAAAAAGAAACCACTACAACCGTTAAGACAAGAGTGATTCAACCAAAGCAATTCGGCTAAAAATGCCAGAAAAGGGCAAAATTCAGCCGAAGAGCCTCTTAAATCAAAGTCATTTACTTCTTCGATCCAACGATCACAGAAGGCATAGCACCATTGGTTCCAGGCAGACCTGGGACAACCTGAGTCATACCGTCCCACTTATCAAGGAAAAGTTTGTACAAAACGCGTTCGTTAAGGCCTTTGTTCAAGGTGTCGTAACGCAAAGCCTCCTGCTCAGCAATTTTCACCTCGGTTTGGGCCCTGAGAAGTTGCTGTTCAGCAATCTGTTTCTGCTCAATCGCGGCACGATATTCTTCGGCAATTTCCAGTCCCGTGAGGTCAAGACCCAGCACCTTTACATAATCAAATTGATCAAGTTCGTCGGCAACTGTCTCTTCAACGAGCGTTGAGATGTCATTCCATTCAGAGGCGATGGTGACCAACTCATATTGAGAAAACACAGACTTAAGTGCTTTCAACAAGGACGGCTGAATAATTCTTGGATACACATCGCGATCACTGCTTGCAATCGTGCTGTAAGCACGACCAGCTTGATCCGCCCGTAACGCGTATTTGATGGTGGCCGTGGCCTCAATTACCTGCAAATCCTTCGTGAGAGTGGCAAAGTTTTCAGGCCGTACTTGCGTTCGGATACTGAAAGGCCATACCTGCTGAACGAGGGGAATTTTGACATTCAAGCCAGGCTGACGAGATTCACCACTGACTTTGCCAAGCGTTGTCACAACAGCAACTTCACCAGCTGGCACCACAAACAAGGCCTGAGCAAGCAACAACAAAGCTGCTAAGACGAGACCAAGGATCGCGACCAGCCCTCCTTCAGGCCCTCCTGGGGTCACCGAACGCATCTGAGATGGGGTCTGCATGGGGAATGTTGTCCGCTAGAGCTTTGATGCACCTTCTCTAGCGAAGATGACCGGGATTGAGGCGATGATCGTGCTCAAAATGCCACAGTGATCTTGGTATCGACTGGAGAGCGATGTCCCAGCGATTCACAGTTTTCTTCAAGCTCACGGGTGAGAGTGTCAGCTCGATCACCGTGTTTGCCTCGGACCACGCGGCAGCATGGGCCGCAGCACTCGACGAATTCGGAGCTCGCACCATCTCCGTGGTTCGTACTCCTGACGATGACAGCGACCTATGAACGTCGATTCAGCGACGCTTTCCATCTGTCCCACAATTTTTGCTGCCAAGGGGTCACATCCATGGGGATGCGCTCAGACGACGTCTTCTGAACCTGGTCAAGTTGCTCGAGTTCGTTGCGCAATTGACGGAGGATCGGGATCAGCGCGAGCCCGGCCAACAAGCCAGCAATCAAAAGAATCGGCAAGACGACGGGTAGCAACGCCGCCATCAGCACCAATCCCAAACCAAAAACAAGACCAGAAATAAGTTGTTGCTGCCATCGAGGACGTGGTCGACCTGGAAGCTGTTTCATGGCATCGCTGTCAGCCTGAGCGCACTCTTCCATATCAGCCCCGGATGACCAAGCCACAACGCACTGTCTTGATCACTGGGGCCTCCAGCGGAATTGGCAAAGCCACCGCTCAACGGCTCCTTCTTCAAGGCTGGAAGGTGATCGCTGCGGCACGAAACACAGAAGCGATGAATGATCTTCGTGAGTTAGGGGCCGAAGTGCTGACTCTTGACATCACGGACATCCAATCAAGGCAAGCCGTTGTGACGCATATCCATCAACAATTTGGTGCTCTTGATGCCCTTGTGAACAACGCTGGATTTGGAGATGTTGGTCCCATCGAAACTATGCCAATTCAGAGCGCTGAAAACCTGTTTCAGGTCAATGTCTTCGGTCTCATCGCACTCACTCAGTTGGTTTTACCGGAAATGAGAAAGCGTGGAAAAGGCACGGTCATCAATCTTTCCTCGATCGCGGGCCGATTTGTTACCCCTGGAGCAGGGTGGTATGGAGCAAGCAAATTTGCTTTAGAGGCGCTCAGCGATGCCTTACGGCTCGAGCTTCACCAATTCGGAATCAACGTCGTCGTCATCGAACCCGGCTTAATTGCAACGCGCTTCGAAACTCTCACGAGGAAATCCATGGCCGAAGCCCAAAAAGACCCCGCTTGGGCTCCCATGATGAGGAAAGTGGAAGAAAATTGGCAGGAGGGGTTCAAAAGGGCATCTCCAGCAGACGTTGTGGCGGCAACCATCCAAAAGGCTTTGGATGCTCGCACTCCAAAAGCGCGATACCTCTGCGGACACCGAGCCGAGTCTGCAGTCATACAAAGACTGTTGCCCACTAATCTGTGGGACGGCATCCTTCGCTGGCAAATAACGTAGGAGATACCAAATCAACGCCCAAAGCGCGACGTTTTCGATACAGAGTGTTACAGTACCGGCACCTTCAGGTGCGGTAATTCCATGTTCACGATCGATAAGGCCGCGCAAATATTTCCAGATACACGCACAGCAGATGCCGTTCCAGCGATTACTGCTCGCTACAAGCTGTTGAGTGCAGAAGATCAACTCGCTTTGATCTGGTTTGCCTACTTAGAGATGGGGCGCACGATCACCGTGGCCGCTCCTGGCGCTGCTCGAATGGCAATCGCCCAGCCAACCTTGGATGAAATTACAGGGATGAGCTTCAGTGAGCAAAGTCGCGTGATGTGCGACTTAGCTGGAAAAGTTGATGCTCCAATCTCAAAGCGTTATGCCTTCTGGTCGATCAATGTGAAATTGGGATTCTGGTACGAACTTGGCGAACTGATGCGTCAAGGGAAAGTTGCGCCAATTCCCGATGGTTATAAGTTGTCCTCCAATGCCAACGCCGTTCTTGAATCAGTCAAGAAAGTTGAACAAGGACAGCAAATCAGTATTTTGCGTAATTTCGTTGTCGATATGGGTTTCGACCCTGACAACGATGATTCAGCCATTGTTTCTGAACCAATCGTCGATCCAACTCCTTCAGAGGCTCGCGAAAAGGTCTTTATCCCAGGGGTCCTGAACCAAACGGTTTTGGACTACATGGAACTGCTTAACTCCAATGATTTTGATGCACTGATTAAGCTGTTCTTGTCGGACGGAGCGCTCCAACCTCCCTTCCAAAGACCCATTGTGGGCACTGATGCGATTCTGAAATTCTTTAAACGGGATTGTCAGAATCTAAAGCTGATTCCTAAAGGTGGTTATGGAGAACCCACCGATGGCGGTTTCAATCAAATCAAGGTTACTGGACAAGTTCAAACGCCTTGGTTTGGAGGTGAAGTTGGTATGAATGTTGCTTGGCGCTTCCTACTAGATGAGAACGACAAGATCTACTTTGTTGCCATCGACCTCTTGGCATCACCAGCTGAACTTCTGAAACTTGGTGGTAGCTGAATCAGTTCAGCAGCGTGATCTCGGTTTAATTTTCGCCGCAATAATTGCGGCGATTTGGCTCATCACACTTGTGGTTTGCCTGTCATTAAATCTTGAATCTTTGCCGCTTGCAACACTCATTCCACTGGTTTTGTTGAGAACTTTTGTTCAAACAGGTTTGTTCATTATTGGCCACGATGCCATGCATGGAATTCTTGCGCCCAAAAGATTAAAACTCAATCATTGCATTGGAGCTGTAGCACTCATTCTTTATGCGGGTCTCAGTTATCGACGTTGCAAAAGCAATCATGCTCTGCATCACCTAAAGGCAGAAACAGAGCGCGATCCTGATTACCAAAGCCACCCAGATCATTCCGTTTTGAGATGGTTTTGGGATTTCATGAGTCGGTATATGAATGCCGGAGCCCTCACGATTTTGGCTTTGTTTTGGATGGCACTCACCATTCTCAACCCTTCAACGGATCAACAAGCCGTTTTATCCGTTGCTGTGTTCTGTGCCCTCCCTTTAATCCTGAGCGCTCTGCAACTCTTTTTCGTTGGAACCTGGTTTCCCCATCACCTCAATAAAAATAACCCCAACCGTCAGACACCAAGGAGTTTGACGATCCACCCATTGCTCTCGTTCGCAGCTTGCTATCACTTTGGATATCATCGCGAACATCACCTATCGCCGTCCACCCCCTGGTTTGATCTTCCGCGTTTGCGTCAACGATCCCCATTGAGTCAGACGGCCTGAACCTCCGGCTAACACCATCCCTTTTGATTCACGTCATGACGCAAGTTGACTGGCCTTCCACAGAAACAGAAATCGCTCGTAAAGCTTTCCACAAAGGCAATGAGCGCGCGGTGACTGTTTTAATTGGTGTGATCCAAACGAAGAGTCAATCCCTGAACTCACTGGAATCAGTTTGCTCACTCCACGATTATCTCAGCACTGAAAGGTACGAGATCGAAGGGAGAATGGAATTCAACTACGAGACGATCCTTTTCTCTCTCGCAGAAATGATGAAAAGGAATCTCATTGAAGTAACAGACCTACAAGGCTTAGATCCCAAAAAGGTGTCAAAGATCAAAGCGATGTCTCTGTTCTGAATAAAAGCTAGACATTATTTTCAACAATACAAAAGCCCAATCTATCAACATTTTCAAATTAGAATAGTTTCATACAATTACTCACGAAATTACTATTAAGCCCGAAACAAAAACGTCAATGAATTTCTGATTCAGTCGTATTTTCACTTGAAGGACCCTGCTCAAGTTTCCTCTGTGCCTTTGCAGCTTTCTTCAAGATTTTTTGAGCCTCCCCTCGTGTGAGGCACTCCTCTGCCCGAGACTGAAGCTTATGGAGCTTTCGATGCTGCTTAGCGGGGTTCATCCTTTACCTACCCATATACCTTTTTAACATTCTCTGAGCCGCAGTGGCAACTGTGTGGTTCATATCGGGGTTAGCCAACAACATCAGTAACCATCTGAGCTGAGAAGCCACATTGCGATGGCCTTTCAAAGCATGCTGAAACAGCAAGCAAAGAGATGCCGTGGTGCCTTGGTGGGATATTCCGCTCTTGATCAGCCTGGGACTCTTGGCAGGAGGGTTGGCTGGATTGTTAGGAATCGGCGGTGGTCTCATTTTTGCACCGGTTTTGCTCTGGCTCAACCTGCCTCCTCATCAAGCGCTCGCCACTAGCAGCTTTGCCATTGTACCCACCGCTCTAGCAGGGACAATCGTGCATCTTCAAAGTGGAAGCCTGCCAACACGATCAGCCCTAGCCATCGGCTTAGCAGGATTCGGATCAGCATTTTTATTTGGAGGGCTTGGTGGCCTTGCCGCTGGATGGGTGCTATTGGCAATGCAAACAGCGGTCTATGTGTTGTTGGCCTTTTCTATCAAAGAGCCGCCACAAGCTGAGGAAGAGGCTGGGGAGGAAGAGAACAAGGAAAAAGAAGAGGAAAAAGAGCCACTCTGCTTGGAAACGGAAGAAACCTCCGCGCCCCTGCTGGCTGGTGTGGGCTGCATCGCCGGCTGGACAGCGGGCATGCTTGGCCTTGGTGGAGGACTCGTGCTCGTTCCGCTGATGAGTGGGCCTTTTTCAGTCCCGATCCATCAGGCCATTCGACTCAGCACAGTCGCAGTGTTGTGCTCAGCGAGCGCAGCATCCCTGCAATTTCTGCATGAGGGCCGGGGCATTCCTTGGATGGGACTCACGCTGGGAAGTGTGGCAGCACTGGCGGCCCAATGGACAGCAAGGCGCCTCGATCTTTTTGATTCGGCTGTGTTGGTTCGTTGTCTACGAGGACTGGCCATCGTCTTGGCCGTCGATAGCAGCCGACGAGCCATTCAACTCGTCCTGAGTCAACCCCACTTGTTCATGCACTAAGAGACAGACCAAAGGAGTGAGTCCAATTCCAGAAGTCTCAGGTTTCATTCATCTTTAACTGATCCTTCAGAAAACTCTAAGAACAACAAAATTCGGCTCAATATTATTTCTAGAAGAACACATCCGATTCATGACAAGCGCTCTTAAGGGGTTTCATTATGGCCATACTGAACATAATCAGCTTCGCCAGCTCCTTGCACACACCATTGTGATCGGAGTGATTGCACCAGTCCTGACGGCAGTTTCTCTTAGCCAAAAGCTGTCTCCTTCACCGACAGAGACGAAGAATTTTCAACTGTGGTAATCGAATGGACGAAGGAAACGGGGCAGCATCTTGCAAATTTCTCTCAATGAAGAGAGAATATAAAGATAGCCGTCAACGACAAATGAGCAACGAGTCAGACAAAAACAAAGAGTATTGGATCGATGAAATCGCTTTCCTGGAAGCGAGACTGAATGGAAGCCAAGGGGATATCGACTCCGAAGATCGATCTGCTTGCGAAGAGGCGCTTAAAACAGCAAAAACAAATCTTTCCGCCTACAAGTAATCATACGAAGGACAAAAGCCAAGAACATAATTCAGCAAGAAGCAATGATTAGGAATTCAAGTGTCAACTTGGCAGAAAAAACAAAGCCAGCAAGAAAAGCAACGCCATTTCCATTGACTCACCTAGACATCAATACCAGGACACTTTGTTCCCAAAAAAATCAATCAACCTTCACCAGAAAGCTCTTCTGACGGTGCCTCATGCCACGACATTGACTGACAACCTCAAGAGCAAAGGCTCAAAGAAGCCCCTCACTGCGGCATGGTGAAGGGCTGCCCCCACTCCATGCCATGCTTCGGCGCTCTTTGATTTCCATCCTGATCGCAGTGTGTTTGCTGATCGGGACGCCCGTGCTGGCCGCAGAGCTGCGGTTGAGTGACGTGGCCTTAGCTCCCTGCGATGCTAATGATCCAGGGGCACAACCAGGACAGGCGCTTGGAAATACCCGCAACAACATCACAAGTCCAGAGGGCGCTAGCTGCTACGTGCTGAGCGGAACAGTCGTGAATCCCAGCAAACGCGCTGTCGTGGATACGGATGTTTATGCACGCATTCTTGATCGAAGCGGTGAGCCAGTGCTTCAAAACCGCACAAGGGTTGGGTCTATTGGAGACGTTGAGCCAGGGTCGCAAGCGTTTGCCCTCCGCCTCGCCGTTCCCAAAGGCACTCCAGGCCCCTTTGATGTCAAAAACCCAAGAGCACGGGGATTCAATGCTCCTGTCCGTAGTCGTGCGAATGACGACGATGAATTGCTACCACTCGAACAGACTGTGGTGACGGCTGCGCAGGATTGAAAAATGCTCACACCGATCAGGTCTGGAATCACGTTGCTGGGCTTAATAGCATTGATGTTGCTCATCAGCTCGAACCCAAGAACCGTGAATCGAGACGCCCCTCTGCGTTCCCTGAAGGACAATCGAATGATGCCCCGCAACAGCATGCGACGCCTCAGGGAACAACGAATTCGAGACTGAGTTGCAAATCATTGAAGGAAACTAACCTTGATTGATAAGCATTAATTTGTGGATCCAAGTTCAGTTGATCTCAAAGAGCGAGCCCTGAATGGACGATGGAGAGGGCTCATTCCTGCGCTGTTGAATGGGGTCCACCTTCCAACCTTGAGGATCCCAACCCATCAGGAGTGGTTCTAAAGCCCTTAGGTCATGCCCATCAGCGACGGCTAACCACGCCTCTTCCAGACCATCCGGAATTAACACAGGCATTCGATCATGCAGGGGTTGAATGAGAGCATTCGGCGCAGTGGTGAGAATCGTGCAGGTATCAAGTTCACTCCCATCCGAACCAAGCCAGCGTTCCCACAATCCAGCGATCCAAAAGGAACGTTGATCAAGACGGCTTACAAAATAATTTTTCTCGAAAAATCCAGTGGCTGGGATTAAACATCGCCGATGGCGCCAAGCCGCTTTGAAGCTTGTTTTGTCAGCAACAGTCTCAGAGCGAGCATTAATGGGTCTAGGTCCACTAGAGGGGTCTTTCGCCCAGGAAGGGATCAACCCCCAAAGCATGAGCGCAGCTTCGGTTTTGCACTCCTCTCGACGCAATCCCAACACGGGTTCAGAAGGGCGTATGAGCTGCCGGGGCGCGTAGCGCGCGAGATGCACATCAGACATCCGCTCCCGTAGAACCTCCGGGAGCTGAAGAGCATCGGCAGTAAGGGCAAAACGACCACACATAACACCCATCATCTAGGGCTGATGGCATGCGTGGGGGAAGACATCGATCAAAGATCTCACGGATGAGAGATCAAACTCGTCAGAATCGAAGAGCGTTTGTAACCGAGGGAATGCTGCTTCTTAATCCGTTTTGCCTGATCCGTGCAGGCCAGGTGGCTGGTCTTAAAGCCACCATCGTGATCTTGATGATGATGTTGATGAAGTCCAAGCTTCTGCGCGTGAAGATGTCGCTTCTTGGCTCCTTGATTGGTTTCACTCTGTTGGTTGGCTTCCTGCTCACCACTGGCGTGCTGACGCTTGTTGCAGGTGGAGCCGTCATCTACGCAGCAAAGAAATAACGATTGGATGAAGCCTGTTCGAAGATGAACAGGCCAAAGTGCCGTACCAATCAACCCAACTCCAAACAGGCAAGAGCAAACACATCATCTAAAGCCTGTTTCGGCAGATCACCTCGATACATCCGCATGGTTTCTGACTCAGTCTTAAAACCCAGATCTGCCATGAGCCCCTTCGCAGCAACGTTGAAACCAGGGGTATCGATCAACAGCACCCCTGGATGGCGTTGCTGAAGTTTTTGAATCAGATACACGGCTAACCCAGGGGAATCGGCGAGCAGGGGACCGATGCGCCAGCCTTCACCGTCTTGCAAAAGGCATGGGCGAATGCGACCAAAACCATGACAGTTTCCGTTCTCATCAAGGAGAGCAAGAACTTGACCCGACGGATGTCCAAGCCAATCAGCAAGGAAATGAGGCCTAGGACTGGGCTCTCGTTGGGCGTCGTACAGCTGAACAGCCTCTGAGGGAATATGGCTGCCCTCCACCACATGCAAACCGGTTGGGAGTTCCCCCCTCAAGTCAACGGCGTGGCCCTCGTTGAAGCAACGCCAACGGGTGGTTAACGAAGATGATTCAAATCCCCATCCCGCATAGTCCAAGATTCGAGCAGGCGCTGCCTCCAATCCAATGCAGGTGAGATCGGAAAGGTGATCGAGAGCATGCTTCCAAAGCTGTTGGCCATACCCGTGACCTCTCTGATGGGGCACGACGAGATACAGGCCAATAAATCCGTAATCAGGGTTATACCGGACGCCTGCAATGCATCCAATCGGCTCATGATCAAGCCAGGCAATCCACAAGCCTTGACGATCCGTGTGCCGATAAATCTCTATATCTCCAAGACCTGGAGCAAAACCCTCACGACGGGACCAGTCGGTCACGATTGGAATCTGATCTGACTCCAATTCGCGAATATCAAGACACCCCATCAAACCAACCAAAACGAGGCACGCCCTCAATCATGGGGAACAACACGCCCAAGCACTCAGAATTCATTCTTGAATATTCGCTCCAAGTCTTTTCGAAACTGTTGGGAGCTCAGGGGCAGAGCTTTTTGACGCGCTGAGTTTCTAAACAGCAAGGAGCGAATCCACCAGATTTGAAGAACTGCGAAGAAAAACCCCACAATCAGCAGGCTGACCGTGGGGGAATCGAGAGGAACGTTCATCAAAGTGACACTGATCAAGCAGGATGGAGTCTGATTGGGACAGAACCTTGCGCGAAATGAGTATGGCCGAGCTGTTACTCCGCAACGTCGGAAAGTTTGCGGCCGTGTCAGGGGTGATCGGCGTTGTGATCTGGTTGAGCTGGGTAATGCTCGATGTCAAACACCTTCAGTCGGGATTTACCCTTCCTTGAGGACCTAAAATTTAGGCGACACCGTCGGAAATCACTGTATCGATTGAACCGGATTGCTCACGTTCTAGCTCTGGACTAAAGCGACGAACAATCAATTCATCGATGGCTAAGCGTCCGGGGCCCATGGCCAGAATTGCCACGGCCGAAGCAAAGTAAAGACCTAATAATTCCAATAGATAGATGTTGAATCCAGCAGTAATGATGGCGTGATAGATAGCGACCGAAATCGTGCCCATGATCGCAAGGGCGCCAAAACGCGTCAGAAATCCCGTAATCAACAACCAGCTCCCAATCACCTCGGAAAACGCTGCGATGTAAGAAAGGAGAATGGGGAAAGGAAGGTGGAGAGGACGCACGAATGCGTCAGCAAAATTTTCGATATTTGCCAACTTCTCATATCCATGATGGATGAGAAGTGTTCCAGTGAAGACTCTCAGAATCAAAATTCCAAAATCGGAGAGGAACGGTTTTGTCGCGAGAGTTCTCAGCACTGGAATTTACGTTTCTCCACATACCGTAATGAAAAGTAGGGCCTCTCGCGAAAAGAGGCCCAGAAACGGCCCGCTATAGGAATAAATACTCACTTGCAAGTCAGTGAGCGAATACGCCATAATGAGATTTGTATCAGTCTGTTGACATGTCAAGCGAAGCTTTGATCACCGTCTTCCTTGGATTTGGCGCCGCCGTCACAAGTCTCACCTTTTGGAAGCTGAGCCAAGCCCAGACTTCCGATAATTCCCCTACTCGCTGAAGCAGGGCTGATCAAGCTCTCTTCCTTACCGTTCTGAGCAATTAGTCCACAAATCGCTTGTAAAGCCAGCGTACAAACCCTCCTAGTACAGGAACAGGACCAAAGGTAGGGCCAACGAAATCAAAGTAATCTCTATGACTAACAACTTTTCCGTCCGCGTTGAGTTCTAATCGAGAAGCACCGGGATAAATAAACTCAATTCCCTTAATTTTCAATCCCATTTCCCACTCAATAAAAGCAATATTTTCATTGATGGCGATGGCACCAGGCACAAGATAGATGTCATCGCAACGTTTCATTAATCCATCTTGTGCTGCGATATAGGCATCAATGCCATGACGCTCTTGCGTTGGATCTTGAAAACAAACTTGTTCGTCATACAACTCTCTCCATTGGGACTCCGTTGGGGCTGGTTTTCCATATGGTTTCGTAAACAGTGCTTTTAAACGGTCAGAATCCATGGGTTCGGGCTTAAGGGTGTCCTAAGCCTATGAAACGAAGCTGAATCTCTGCATAAAATCAACTTCGAATTGTTAGAGCCCCTTTGTCACGCCAAAATTTCCAGTACGAACCTTTGGAAGCTTTCGGCGAGGGTCTGACCACGAAACGCCCATGGAATCAAGGATCTCTGGGTTTTGTTGAGCGTCTCAACGGGCGTGTGGCGATGTTGGGTTTTATGGCTGCGATCATTGGTGAATTGATCAGCGGTCATGGACCTGCAGGCCAAGTTGCAGCCGTTATCCGCTGGTACTTATCCCTGTAAGGCCCGTTCCAGAGACTTCTTTCCCATTTCAAGAGAGCTTGATTCGCACAAAATATTATTAAAAACAAATCAAAGTTAGAAGTCGCTTTTAATCGTCAACAGGAATCATTGAATCGTTTGGGCGAGATCATTATCCTATTCTATATTTTCTAGATACCATCAACAGCAACACTGAAGAGTTTGTTCATTATAATCTCTAGCAAATAATCAACAGCCACCGATCCAATCAACCCATTCAACCTAGGAACTGCGTTGTTTAAAAACACAATCCGGATCACAGGAGAGCTGGCAAGACCCAGCAATCATCATGAGCTCTAGACATAAGGTTGGCCTAATCGATCAGCGGAGCCCCTCCTGCCATCTCAAAATCACACGAATCAGAGTTCGCTTTGAGCACTATCAAGGATCACTGCAACGCATCAGACAAAACAGTAAAAAACAGTAAAAATAGCAAAAGAAATCCAAAAATAGAAGACGTATAAAATATATTCAAGCGACGGCTATTTGACTGCAACCATCCGCTATACAATCGGCTCAACCACGGCACGAACCACCAACCTGTTACCGCAACAGTAATGGCATTACTGACCAACATATTGAGTGGCAAGGGTAGGCCCCCAAGTGTGTTCTGACCACTCACGATCAAAACCATGACGGAAGGATAAAGAGCCAACCAAACCAAGAGATTGATCTTCCAAACTGGAGTTTGGATACCTTTGCGTGAATCAAGCCACTGATCGAAAGAATGGGGCTCTAACAGCGAATGATATTTATAGTCAAGTGAAGTTTCTGCCTCATTCAACAGCTTACGCCGTTCAGTACTGTCCAACCAAGCCAAACAACATTGAAGGCTCATGAACTTCACTCTCGCAGTACAACGATACCCATCTCGTAATCGATGGGGAGAAAAACTAAGATCCTGCCCTAGATAGCCTTCAAACTTCATAGCCGCATGGTTCATTCTCTCCTGGATCTTTTTAAAGTCATTGAGCTGAGAACCAGAAATTTCACTCTTAAATGTATAAGTAAACCCCTCTCCAGTTGCCCTTGAGGCCATCATTTCTACTCCTTAACATGACTTGGATTGGCACTGAGCAGCCTGCAAATCAAGCAAAACAACCTCTGCGTCACGACGCCAGGGTGTCTGACATCTCAGGCTGAAGCAAAACGTCTCGAGCATTGTTTAGACGCGTCATTACATCTGGATCGCCACCCTTATCAGGGTGATGCTGCACGGCCAACGCTTTATGCACCCGCTTAACGGCCTGTTCCGTTAACCGACCGGAGAGAGCCAATCCCAGGGTCTGCCTTGCACAAATCGCTTCAAAATCTGGGTCGCGACCCAGGGGCTGACGCTCACGACCATGGTTGGAGTGACCAGGTTTGCGCTTGCTATTGCGGTTGCGCTTGCTCCCGCCAGCGTTACCAGTTCCGAAACCTGAGCCCCCTGGGGCCTCTTGAGCGCTTGACATGGTGATCTCCCTTGACGTGCCAGCCTGCCGGATCGCGATCACCAAAGGCCAAGCAAGTCCTCAGGGATTCAAAAATGGCCTGGGGTCTTGATCGAAACGATGCTCAAAAGGTGGCGGGGCTGGCTGCGCCTCGCCATCCAGAGCGGCAGTTGCTTCAAGGGCCTTCCTTAACAAGCGAGCACTCTGCAAAGGCATATCTCTCGGCACCGAAATGCGGTCTCTCAAATAACGCAGCCCGATTGCAGTATCAGCATTTGGCTGGCAAAGCTTGCCAGAGATCAAATGGGTCAGTGCAGCCCGCAGGGGCTGATCAAAGGCAGCACCGAGGGGATTCCTTGCTATCAGCGCTGAACGATGGCGCAACACTCTCTCCAGTGCCCTGTCTGAAGCCCGCACATCGTCGTCGCCTATCTGAGCAGTCCAGCTGGTTTCGAGTGCAGCAAGACCAGCACCTTGATCCACCGCCAGCGCCATCGCTTGCTGTTCTGGACGTCCATTGCTCCAACAACCACCCATTTGTGGAGGTAAGTCGTGGGCATGGGTATGAACATCACTTTGGGTACCGCGATACGTCGCAAGCTGCTCCAGTGCGTTGAACCATCGATCGATTCCTGGATGCTCGTCACGTAAGGCAAAGCCCTTGAAGTAAGCCAAGGAGGCATTCATCCGCTCGACATAAGGAACGAACACCAGATCTGCCGTTCCTGGATGAGCTCCACCCGGATGATCAGGATCAAGCCAATGGCCACCGCCTTCTGCTAGAGCCGCCTCCATTTGACGGGCCACCGCCTGAAACTGTTCACGCGCTTGATCCTCCTGCCGATTGTTCAGCCTCGGTGTGCAGAGCCAAAGACACCAAGCGCGAAACAAAAGGCGTTCAAGCTCGCGCAACCGGCGCACACGTTTGTCGTGCATCCCTGCGCCCAAGGCGCCAAAGGCATGCTCCAACGCTTCCAGGATGCGATCACTTTCTGTAATGATTTGTCCATCCAGCTCAAGGGCCGGAAGCATGCCTGAAGGCACCTTGGCTGTAAACCAGGGCTCTTTTGGCCCGTAGCAGCGCATGGTGACCTTACGAATCCGATAGGGAACTCGACGAAACTCAAGCCATAGCCATACTTTCTGGCAATAGGGGCACCAAGCGTGATGATCACGAAACAACGTGACCCGCACATCTGACTCCGGCTGTCCAAACAAGCGCAATGTGGATTGGGCATTCGCAGGGCCTTCACATCGCTCCGCAGGGGCGGGAGCCAAAGCTTCCAACTGCTCCCAGTTCAGAGCGACAGCGTCAGCGAGCAGGTCGGCCATAGCCCATGTTCAGATTGCTTCATGATCAAGGATCAGCCAGCCTGCGGTGGCTGAGCAAGGCATACTCCCGAGCCTCGGCTGTGATGTGCAGCATTGGCTCGCCACCATTCAGCAACCAGATTTCAAGACGAGCCTCATCTGGGGCCTCAAAAAAGTAAACCTCAGACGGCATCAAAACTTTTTCACAAAAAAATTGACTCTCGCCGATACATTTGAGGATTACCATTTTTGATGAATCGTTCCGATAACAACACTCACCCATCGAAGAATTCCATCAGCTGATGCAGGAACATCCCCTGGAAATCCAATAAAAATTGTCTAGCTCAACACAAAAACAGATACATCTTTAGATTCTTTTTATTTCCAATGCGACGATTGTCTTGCCCCAGCTTGCTTTCATGAATTTCGCCATTCTCAGCGCGAGGGAGAGGGCTGTCCGCCTGAAAGGTACTGGCCTCGAAGGCGCTGATCTCCTGGGCTGCTGGCATCTGCAAACGGTTTGGGCCAAGGGAGCACAAACATCAAATCCATTCAGCAGCTGGATGCTGCGAAGCCTGGGTGCTCGCCTGGAGATCGAAACAGGTTTAAAGAACAACGGCAAAGAGTTGCGTCTCTCTAATGCCGTCAACTTGGGGCCTATTGAACTCAAATTTCAAGGTCCAGGATCGTTGATAGGGAAACGCCCGCTGCTGAGCTTTCATTTCAACTCGCTCACCCTGCGAATGGGTGCCCTTGTCTTGCTCAAAAAAACACTGCCCACTCCAGACCAAAGGCGCACGCCATTTTTCGCTCTGATCGAACGCAACCCTGAAGGGTGGATGGCAGCTCGTGGACGAGGTGGCGGACTCGCGCTCTGGACCCTTAAGGATTGAGCCTTTGTTCTTGCCATTCGGTGGCCGATGTCCACACGCGTCGCACGTGGGGGTGTGGCTTGAGATCGAGCTGCTCAACCTGATGCAACGCAATCCGCAGCAGGCGCAAATGCTCTGGCATCGCTGAGTCATCTGACACCTCCTGAGGCCATGGCCCTTGAACATCGAAAGGATCACCGGGAGGAGGCCAGGCCCAGACCGATCGCCCAGACGGTGAGAGCTGCCTCCAAGACTGATCCAGTACGACAGGATCCTCTCCGGGAGCGATCAGTCTTGCCGAACCACGAAGGCGAAACTGCTCGCGGGCCTTACGAAACAGCCAGCACAACTCCACCTCAGGCGTTCTTTGAATTTCGAGGGTCTTGTCGCTGCGGGCATCCGTGAGCAGATCCAGCGTCGCCGACGCACTCCAATCGCGAAAAACAAGTGTTCGCACCCGCGGGCAGCCATCCATGGCAAGAGTGGCAAGCTGCAACCAGCGACCACCCGGTGAGCGGCCTTCCCGCTTGCGCGCCGCAGACAATAGGGGTCTCCAGGGAGGAAGCGACTGAGCTGCTTCCATTTCAGTGCTCGCTTTTCAACCAAGGGTCAAGAAAAGCGAGCGGCTGGTTCATGGTTTCCGAGAAGCCCAAAATGCCCTGGTCTCGGTGGACATAAAGAACGGAATCATCCTCGTCCAACAGAAAGGTGCCGCCTCGCTGCGTGATGTGGGCGTTATTGGGTACGTAGGTACTCCACTTCGTCAGCACTTCGTTCATATTGCGAAGACGAACCGTGGCCAACTCGAACGGACGCTGGAATCCGCTTCCCCCAGCCAGGCGAAACAGGGAAGAATCATCAAAGCGGGCGGGTGCGCTGCGATCCCCTGTGTATCCCCTGAGAACTTCCGCAAGCGTGCCCGGTGAGCCAATCCCCGCACACATCAACAAAAGAGATGGCCAAGGGCCGCCAGCAGCCTGAAGCCCGGGTGAAAGACCAACACTGCGATGCAAGTCCGCATCGGAAACCACCCGAAGCTGAGACCTTGGAAATCCAGTGAAAACGCAGAAACGATCAGCACCTGCTTGATCACCGATTGCGATGGCCAAGGTCTTGATGCCTCCACGCTCCAAACGAGAGAGCGCAGGCACCAGGGCTTGGGCATATTCCATCGAGTCGAAATCACCAAGCTGAGTGAACAGCAGCACCAAACGCTTGGCGCCTGATTCCATACCAGGGATTTGCTGGAGATAGGCGAGTAAAGCTTCTGGTGCTTTCATGTTGGATTGAGCCTTAACAGAGCAGTTCGAAACTGAGGCTCTAGACCCTAATCAAAATCTAGGCTTGTCTTCAGATTTTAAAATTTCATGCGCGGGGCAAAGGAGAGAAATCCCTTAGCAAAATCCCTTCAATTCATGGTTGCAACATCAACAACAACCGAACAAAATCCGATTCCACACCAATCGATCCCAGGGCCATTCCAGGGGAATTCCAAGGAAATTAATTCCAGTGCAATCCAGTGGAAATCGACCAATCAGCGTCTGATCTCCCTAAATACATCCATCGAATAGTTCAAAGAGCTATTGCTTCTTTTCAGCTGAATTTTACTTTTTCCAATCCCTTCACCCGTGCCGCATCAGCACCCATCAAGGAAACGAAATTAGGTCTCATCACTGCGACCACCAAAATCAGAAATCATCGACCGGATGGCTTCTTCAATGTCTAATTCTTCTAATCTCCACTGCTTGGAGGAGGCGTTAGGGATGTCAATACGTTTGTAAATGTGACCATCAGTCACAAGGTACTGACTGGGATCAACCCTTTTTTTAGAGGTGACGATCAACGAGAGGTCTCCATCAACTTTTTTAATCTGATCGGACCATGCAGGAAGGCACAAGGGTTTGTCTTGGGGAGCACATCAAAAGACGCTGGCCTCTCCAGCCCACACACACGATCACAAGCCTTAGCGAGCAGCCATTGGGGACTGTGATTCGAGTGCCGCAGAGCGATAATGACCTCTTCATGAATCCAGCATTCGGCATGAAAACCCAACATCTGTGCTTTCCGCTGCTGTTGCTAGCGCTAGCAATACCCAGCTCTGTTCTTGCCAATTGCCAGATCTTTTCAACAAGCCTCAACAGGATCAATGCTGCAGAGAAAGAGTCCCTCAAAAAAGCCAGAAAACAGCATGTAAGAAAGAAATGCGGATCTCAAAGCCAATCCTGGATAGGAGGAGCGGCAGGATCCAGGCGATTTGAATATTTGAATTGCAAACTCAGTGCCCGTAATAGCGAAGAGTTCAAAAAAACATGGGCTGTCGAAGCGGCGACTTGGCAGGCCAAGCGAGAAAAACTAACAACTGAACGCCTCTCTTCCGGTTGTACTGAATGATTGATTTCGCCACATCTACCAGATAGCCAAGCGCTGGCTCACCCATCCCCTAGGCCACCTGATCAAGAACGAAGCGGTAGCGCACATCACCACGATGCAAGCGCTCAATTGCTTCATTGACTTGATCCAAGGGCAAATGCTCCACCTGGGGTTTGATGTCGTGCCTCACGCAGAACTCCATCATTTTCCGAAGACTCCCTGGTGAGGACGTGGGACTACCCGTGATCGACCGACGGAAGGAGATCAAATCGAAAGCACCCACTTGGATGGGCTGCAAGACGGCTCCAAGCTGATGCAAGCGGCCCCGTGGGGCGAGAGATCCCATCACGGCAGGCCAGTCGAGCGCTTGATTCGCGGTGTTAATGATGAGATCGAAGCGTCCAAGCAATGCGGGGAGCTCTTCCAAAAGCATCACATTGTGGGCCCCAAACCTCCTGGCCTCATCCGCCTTCGTGCCGTCGGTGGTGAGCGCGGTGACCTCACAGCCCCAGGCTCTAGCGAATTGCAGCGCCAGATGGCCGAGACCACCGATCCCAACAACCGCCACATGGGCCATCGGCGAGACCTGCTCATCCACAAGCGGTGCGAAAACTGTGATTCCAGCGCAAAACAACGGACCTGCCACCGCAGGATCCAACCCTTCGGGGAGAACCACGGTCCAATCCTGGTGGGCTTTGACGTGGCTGGCAAAGCCGCCCTGGCGACCAACAATCGTCGCCTCCAGCGACCCACAAAGATTGCTGGTTCCCTCCAAACATTGATGACAGCGAAAACAACTGCCACTGATCCAGCCCAAACCACGGATCTGCCCGATCACGGCTGAGTCCACGCCCGGTCCTACAGACACGACCCTGCCCACAACTTCATGGCCAGGAACGAGCGGGTACTGGCTGATGCCCCAGCTGTTGTCGATCATCGACAGGTCGCTGTGGCAAAGACCGCAGTGAAGGACCTCTAAAACCAGTTCGTCCGGACCGGGCTCCAGCAGAACTCGCTTGACCTTTTGGAGAGATGCCGTTGCACTCCCCGCTTCCCAGACCGAAATGTCCACGATTGATCCTGCAAGCCTGATTCAGCTGTAGCCAGCAAAAACCAGCAAGGCATTGACGCCCACACACAACTCCACTAGAACACCTGTACCAGCGATAGAATCTTGGCTCCGAGTTCGCCCTACGCCCCCTTCCAGGCTGAAGCGTGGATGCATGACTCTGTCATCAGCCCTCGAAAGACATGCCACGCCAGGCCTGGATCCAGGACCCAAACTCCACTGACACGAAACGCTTCCACCCCGACGAAAAAAGTGGGGGCCGTGATCCACACGTCTTCGTGGATTCAGGGCGACCTCTTTCAGGTGAACCTCCCCTTTTGAAGACACGTGTCCATTTGAGCCAGCAAACGGCTGATCAACTTTGGCGAGAACTCGTCCGGGTTGGCTGGAGACCTTGCGCCCCTCAGTGGAGTGCAGATTCAGACATCTGAGTGTCGTCCCACAACAAACAAAGCTGGCTTCGGAATCTCTCTTTCGAAGCGCCTAGCCAAATTGATAATGCTTGCGGACAGGTTGGTGAACCTCCCAAGTGCAGCTCAGCCCCCTTGGAAACACCACGAGGTCTCCTGCCCCAAAGCGGACGGGCTCGCCACCATCCGGCGTCACCGTCACATCCCCCTCTAACAACAAACAGGTTTCACGCTGGTCATAGGTCCAAGGAAATGTGCTGATGTCGCAGCCCCAAATCGGCCAATCACGTAACCCAAGCGCCACGATCGTGCTCTCAGGACAAGGCGATGTGACGCTGATCATCATGCAAATCCAGCAGACCCCTTCAGATTCGCTGATTTCGGGGCGGCTGACCATCCCCGATGCGCAATCCACGCTGCCAACGCGACGTTTGTCGGAGGAGAAGACCGCTGAGGGCCGCGAGACCTACACCCATCCAAAGCAGCCAACTCAACTGACCCGCTCCAATCAACACCGCAGACAACCACAGCGAACCCCATAGCCAAGGCCGTAGCGAGCGAATACGCCGCAAAGCAACCGAACAACTTGCACAGTGCTTGGTATGACTGTGATATCGGTCCATCAAGGCCTCCACATCCTGTCGTGGCGGAAGTGGTCGGCCTGCGAAGGGGCCGCCTCCTTGGCCGTTAACCCAGCGATGCAGCGACTTGACATACACATCGGCAGACGTTTTGAGGACGAAGGCTTTTTCAGCAGCAGCACTACCACCTGCTGTTTCAAGGACCCTTTCTTGCCAATGCAGAAACACCTGATCGTCTTCCAACACCTTGTGGTTGCCAATGTGCTGCAACCAGCGGGGCCGCAAGCCCACCAAGACTCGGGGAAGAGCAGCCTTGAACTGAAAGGGGAACCGAGCAAACAATCGACATTTTCCCCGGCTGATCGGGACGGCGTAAACCACCGTCAAGATGCGCGCGAAACCCTTCGCCGTGAGGTCATGCCACATCAGCTGGGGAGCTCGGAAGTGCGTGTTCTGTGAACCGAGCTTTCCCTTGCGAGGGCCTTCTTGCCAAAACGCTTCAAACCCTTGGGAGTCCTCGCGGGTGATCACCGCCTCAACGGGTGATGCATTCTCCCTTTTACCCACGGTGCGGTGATGGGTAAAAGGGACATGACTCACATCCAAGACGTTCTCAAGGAGGGTGAGCGCATCCATTGGCAGATCTCGGAAGGTGTCCTGCACAATCCAGCCATCCGCCCAGCCATCTCCCTGCTCCTGGAGCAAAGGCACCAAGGGAAGCGCTGCAGGGTCAGCGGCTGAAGGGGTCCCACTCCACACAAACAACAATCCCTGGCCTATGGCAGTGGGCAAGCTCCCACACGCCGTTCGCTGGGATTCCGAGCGAGCTCCTGCCCCTAATTGAGGGATGGCCCGACAGATGCCCTGCCCGTCAAAACTCCAACCGTGATAAGGGCATTCCAATTGACCGGAGCTATTAATCCGCCCCTCACTGAGAGGAACTAAACGATGAGGGCACACATCTTTAAAGGCCCTCCAGCTTTCACCCGGAGCATCCCACCACAACACCAAATCTTGCTCGAGAAGGGTGAATCGCTGGGGACGGGTTGGGTCAAGATCGCGCACATAGGCCACTGGCCACCACTGTTCACTCCAGCTGGGGTGCATGGACGCTTCACGACTGACGCCATGATCGTCGGATCAGGATCCATACCGTGAGGATTCACCCAGTACCGAGCAGATTGACTGTTAGGTGCGGGAGCATCGGCTTCTACACACCCTTGATCAACGCTGAGAAAGCTTTCCTATGGTCTTGACCATTTTTTCCGTTCTTCTGGCTCTATTTCATTTCGTTGGGCCAATGCCCACCGATCTCGGCATCCATCAAGGTCAACTCAGTCCCTGCGAATCACCCGCCCACTGCGCTCGAAGCGATTGGGAGCGTAACGATCCGATCGCAAGCCTGAACGAACTCGCCGACGTCATCCAACAAACCCCACGATCAGAAATCGTTGAACAGCGAACGAACTACCTGCATGCAACGGCCAGCAGTGAGATCTTCGGCTTCGTTGACGATCTGGAGCTGTATGCCGATACGGAGAGATCTCTTCTCCAGGCACGCTCCGTGTCAAGACTGGGAGAATCAGATCTTGGGGTCAACGAACAACGTCTTCGAAGCCTGGAGACTGCGTTGATGAAGCAACAGTGATTGAGATCGTGTGGCATTCAATGTCAAACGACCGAGTAGATCAGTGCAACTTAAACACATACAAGGCTCGTCATCATGCACGCTGGCATGGAGCTGAACAGGGCGATAATCCGAGCGCATGCGTGATCCTCTTTGCACTGTTTTGACGCATGAACGAACCGATCACCAGCTCTGGTGATCGGTTCTGAAACTGTTGTTATTAATTCCTCGGCGACTCACCCTCAGTCCCATCCGTCTTCACTCAGATCCATTGAGCAGCCAGATCAACCGCACTTTGAAGAGCCCCTTCAGCCATCCCAAAACCTGGGCCGGCGATCCAATCTCCACAAAAACCAACAGCGCTGGGTTGACACCATTGAAGGGACGGTGGCAGGGGAGCATCCAAGGGCTGAGACGCTCCCCAGCGCATGACCCCCAAAGAACGGGCCATCGGGAGTGCCTGAGCCAACTCGGGCCAGGGCAGCAAGAGCTCAGCGAGAGCCTTCCGTTGGCGTGATTCCTGCTCCAACAACAAACGTGGCTGACTGGCTGGCGTGATGGGAGATCCGTCGTCTAAACCGTGCACGACTAAGCCCAGCCGTCGGTCCTGCTGACGATGGAGAACAATCCGTTCAATCCCAAATTTTTCTTGAGCATCAGATGTCAACCAAATCTGCCTAGGAAGTTCTTCAGGGAAGCAAGGGAAGTCGAGCATTAAATTCCAACGCACCGATGCATGCATCTCACGAATTCGCTCCAGTGCAGCATCCAAGGTGAGATCCAGATTTAACGGAACAGCTGAGCGCAACGGGACATCGTGCCAACCCAACATCGCCAGGGAACGGGGATGGGCCAAAAGATTGCCCGTGACCACTAAAGAGCGCGCCCGCAGCTGACCTGAAAAACACCACCAACCGTTCTCTCTGCGCAGGCTGCTGATTCGTTCTCCGAACACCCCTCGCGTGTTCGCACCTGCGAGCTTCAGCAAAGCCTCTGGCACGGAGGCCATCGTTGGAACACCTCGAAAGCGTGGGCCCTGGAGAAGGGGATGATCCGGTGGATCAACAAGACAACCCGTCTCGTTCAACCCAACAACAAGCCCACAATCGGGCTGGACAATCCCCTGCTCCAGAAGGGGATTCCATAGGTCAGCAAGAGGCCCCTGCGGTGCTTGGCTAAAGCTGAAACAAGGGGCTCCATGGTCAAGCCGCCATTGCAAATCATCGCGTCGGCGCCGCGTCGCCGCGCGACCACCCGGACCCCGACCCGCCTCAAACAGCAGAATTGTGCCCTCAAAACCGCGTTGGCGAAGCGAGGCAGCAAACCCAGTGCCGGCAAGACCGGCTCCAATCACAGCAAGATCAACGTCTGATTGCTGAGAATCACCAAATAAGATCATGCGTGTGAAGCGCCAAAGGCCGCGGGATTATGTCAAAGCGATTCTTAGGGAACGCCATGTCAATTAAGTCTGGGCCCTACGGAGATCCACCGCGTACAGCCCGACGGGACTATCTCGTTGTTTTGCTGTTATTGCTGTGGCGTATGCGCTACGACCTGCTGTTATTAGCGGTTATTGGGGCTCTGATATTAAGTGACACAGTGCCTACAAATTGGCAACAAAGTGGCAGCGTCGTTTCAATTATGGGAATCACGGTTTCCATCTTTATAGGTTTTCGAAATACGCAGGCGATTGGCCGCTGGTGGGAAGCTCGGCAACTATGGGGCGCCATTGTTAACCACAGCCGCAATTGGTCAGACATCCTGACAAGCCTCCTACCAGAGGAACAATTGGTCAGTGCACACGGACGCAACTTAGTGCGTTATCAAGTGGCCATGGTTTGGCAACTGAATTTTCAGTTGAGAAACTTTTATCATCAAGATCTAAGGCGTTTCCAAGACTACCTCCTGGAAAATCTGGAGATGAAGCCAACTACAACATTAAGGCAATTAGGGCAGGCCAGGGCAATCGCTGTTCGCAACCTATATGAAAACAAAAGCATCAATGCTCGTGGCCGAGAACAATTAATGAATATCGCCAACGCCACAGTCGATGCAATCGGCGGGCTGGAAAGGATTAGAAACACCCCATTGCCCGCTAGTTACGACGTCTTTGTTCGCATGCTTAGCTGGGTCTTCGGTTTTCAACTGCTGCTGAATTTCAAGACAGATGGGGCATCTTTAGTTGGCAACATCACGGGGGTTGTGCTGTTCCTAGGCTTCTTAATGGCCGAACGGATTGGCGCCTACGTTGAAGGTCCATTTGATGGAGATGGAAGCACATTTGCACTCCCCCTCAATGCGATCTGCCTCACGATTAGCCGGGACTTACTGGGGAATGAAACCGATTCATGTCTCCACCATTTCTCCAAAGACCCTGTTCGCTGGACATAAAATAGTTACCGCTGAAAGCAAAGGCCTTTAAAAAAGATGGGTGGCGGCCCATCTTTTTAACTTGATTGCAACGACCAGAGATCAAACCCTGATAGTGGATTTATCGCACATCAGCAAGACCTGGTCTCTAGGAATCAATACTCAATAATGCATCGGGCAAACTAATCACTGGTCGAGACTCACTGCTTGTCACCTCAAGGATCCTTCCGATCGAAGCAGGAGTATTCAAGGCCTCTAAGCAACAACGAGCAACCAGACGCCTTGGGATGGAATCATTCTCCTGCTGATCGGGAACTGACCAATACACCCCTTCTTCCTCCAGGGTTTCCTCTCTTTCACTGAGACCTCCTGGCCTGATCACAGTCCAATCCAAGCCGCTGTTCTCCAGAGCCTGCTCCCCAATTCGTTTCCAAACAAGAATCAAACCGAACAGGTTGAGGGGGTGACGCCAACGCCCCGCACAAAGAGAACTCACGAGAATCACCCTGGTCACCCCAACTCTCAGACAGCTTTCCACCTGAGCACGCACACCCCATGCATCAACCCGCATCGGCCCTAACAAATCAATCGAAGGCCTCGCACCCGTTGCAATCACAAGGGCATCTACGCCCTTTAAGGCTGAGTCCAAAGCGATTGGATCTTGCAAGCTGAGCCGAACTTGATCAGCATTCATGAGGGTATCGGGAATCACCGAGGAAGATCGCACTAACAAACGCGGACGATCTCCATGCACTATCAACTCTTCAGCGATACGAAAGCCTGTTTTTCCAGAAGCTCCAGTAATCGCAATCGTTCGGTCACTCATCCAACTCTCCGGGCAGAACTCAAGAATGCATGAATCAACCGTAAACGAGAACTAAGATGAATGGTCATAAAAACAGCATCATTCGGGAGACAAACGGATCAACCAATGAAATCCCTAACAGCCATTGCCTTGCTGACAATCTCCAGCTTGCATCCACCGCAGAGCCAAGCGATGACAGAGTGTGAACTTCTCACTCGAATCATGAATAATTTGGGAGCAAAAATGAGCATCAATCGCTACGTCATCTCGAGCAAAGACGACAAAGATCTAATCGAACAAGCGAGCAAAGATCTCTCCGAACAAACTAAAAACTACAGAAACGCAAAGGAACAATATAAAAAAGCCAATTGCAAAAGCATCTGGGACAAATAATTATCCATTGAGATCAATCCATACAAAACCCCAACAACCATTGGTTGCTGGGGCGCGAGATTGAATTTACAATCTAAAATCGATAAAAACTAATTTATCTAGAGTAAGAAACTCCCCGATAGGTCAAAGTGGGATGCTCTTGCATCTCAGCCTTCACAAGCTCACGGCACGTGTTGTAGTGCTCATGGCGATAAGTCAGCTCAATGCATGCTTTGACGTCAGACGTCTTAGGCGTTGTGTAGGCCTGACCTCTGTAAAGAAGAGTAGTCATGATGTTCTCCGAGAAAACCCAGGTCCCCGTTCCTTGGCCTGGGTCGGTCTGCGCCTCGGAAAACCGAGGTGAACGATGCAATAGGTAGCGGTTGCTACTCCATAAACCTAGCCAACCGTCATCCCAGGCGTCGTTCGTGCCGATACAAAGACAAAAACAGCTTGAACCCATGGAGGCAAGGCAGCCAATCGCAAGGGCCGGACGAAAAGGTCTGTCGATCGAAAACACCACCTCGACCTGCTTCAAAACGCCTCGTCATCGCTCTTGCCCATGCCCCTCAGGATGGGCTAATCATCCATTCTGACTCGATAGAGTCCTTCAGATCAGCAACTGCCGGCTTCCTAATCGAGTGCTCAGGAGAAGACTTCTATCATGACGGGATGACATCCAGCGCAGCAAACATCCCCAAAAACCATTCCAGAGACTCTTGTCTGCCCACTAAGAAAGGGTAAGAAAGGGAAAAGGATTCAGCATCCAGCTTGAGGCGATGAATCAAGCCGTTCAATCCTTAAAAAGTACAAATACCCACCATGATTCGTCCTCTTCAAGCTCTAGCCATCACGGTCCCCCTGCTGATGCTGAGCTGTGAAGCTGGACAATCAGCCAAACAAATTCCAGTCGTAGAAACAATTGAATCCGTCGCATTCCAAACACCACCAACACAAGCTCCAGGCCAACAGGGCCCCTCTCCAGCTTTACTTCAAGTGAAACAAGGAGAAAGCTTTTCACTGAAGGCAAGGCGCATAGACCCAAAAGGATTCACGCCAAGTGGCTCTTGGACGCTTGAATTGTTTAAAGGAGAACAACTGCTCGCTGAATGGCCAGCCGTTAGCGGTTACAACAGCAAGCAATCAGCCGACCGTCTCTGGAGTCCAGGCAACGGAGCACCCCTACCGATTGGCACGTATGCACTGGGCCAACCAGAACCGTGGGGAACAGATCTTTGGCTTAACTTAGAGCCCCAATTCGAAACAGATCGAAGCGGCCTTGGAATTCACAATTGCAACCCAGGAAGTGGATGTCTCTGTCTTCCCAATCGCAAAGACCTTGAAACCCTTGCGGACTGGGTCCAAGCAACAGGAATCCGAAAACTCACAATTATCGACTAACAAAAGCAAAATACATATCCAGACGATTCATTCCCAAAAAGCTCAAAGGCCTGCATCAACTGGGCACTATTAAACACATTGCAGACCTATCGAAACCAACAACAAAGCCAAACGACTACTAAGACTGCAAGGATTCTTTTAAGGTGTAGGCCACGAAATCTGATCAAGAGGCAGTCTAAACATCCCCAATTGGTCCATTTGGGACTAATGAATAAAACAAGAAAGCATAATGAACCCCATGTCAAACGAACGATGTCGTTTCTTTCCAATCCTGCCAACTTCGCCTGGCGCCTCAATCGATTAAATTTTCTACGGCCTTGATCCACAATTCACAAAAAAATTGCAACCACTTTATTCAGCATAATGTGCACTAAACACACCTAAAATATTTTCACATCCGCCAACGAATCAACCCTCGAATTTGCTCCAAAAAGATGACCTGGAAACTAGCCAAAGCCTGGACAAGCGTGCTTCCTCAGGAAGGGTATCGACACTTTCGGGTGATTCTCCAGGGAGGAAAAGGTCAGGACCGCTGGGTTGAACTCGAAGCTGTCCTCGACGCAAGCATTCGACGACGCATCGCCTGGACGGAGCTAAAAAATCAGGATATCTGGACGAGCGGTTGGAGACAACTTCCACCGACGGAATAAGTGATCAAGACGATCCCTCTCCCCGCTTGCTGGTTGCCAGTGCGCTTCACATATTCGTATCGATGAACGGCACTCGCAACGACGCCATTCCTTTCGCCACAATGAGTTAATGGCAACTCAAGTCTTAACAGAAGACCAGCGTTTCAAGCTCGACCGCGAGCCAGATCGGGTCTTTTATTCTGAACCACGCTTCGTCCAGCACCTTGACGAAGGCTTCAGAGCACGCCTCACCAGTTTTTATCGAGAACACATTCCGTCTGGGGCAGTTGTTCTTGATCTGGGTTCATCATGGGTGAGTCACTTGCCAGAGGACATTCATTACGAGCGCGTGATTGGCCACGGTATGAATGAGGCGGAACTCGTCGCCAACCCAAGGCTCGACAGCCACTACGTCCAAGACATGAACTTGGACCCAACCATCCCGTTAAAGGATGGATCAGTTGATGCCTGCCTAGCTGTGGCTGCTTGGCAGTACTGGACGCAACCAGAAAATGTTGCTGCGGAAATGCTTCGCGTTACCAGGCCCAATGGCACAGCCATCGTTGCGTTCTCGAATCGGATGTTTTTCACGAAGGCGCCACAGGTTTGGACCGACAACGACGACATGCAGCACCTTGACTATGTCGGAACGGTGCTCCAAGCCAATGGCTGGACCGACATCCGTGTTTTTGCTGAGGAAACCAAAGCCCGTGGCTTGATGGGACTGGTAGGAGGAAAAGGTGATCCCTTTTTTGCCGTTGTCGCGCGCAAAAGCATCGACTAACCACCTCTCTTCAGCAAAATCAAAGAACGGAAGCGCCTACAGCTCGAGGGATCGAAGCAATTCCTTCTGAGCCTTGCGTCCCGTAATGGCGTGGGCCGCCATCGCACCACTTGCAGCCACAGGTGGAATCCCAATTCCTGGGAAACAACTGGCACCACACTGAAACAGACCCTGCAGGGGAGTGGTCACCCCGGGGAACAGACCCTTCGCCGCTGACAACGCAGGTCCATAACTGCCTTGATGTGTGGATAAGTAATGACGGTGGGTAAGGGGTGTCCCCTCCATCACCACTTGGCAACGACTGCGCAGATCGGGAATACGTTGTTCCAACACATCCCAAAACACCTGACAGCGTTGTCCACGTTTCTCCTGATAGGCAGCTGTTCCTCTCTGCAAACCAGCCCACTCTGACCAGGGTTCATTGGCCGGGGTATAGGCATGCAGCACGTGATGTCCCTCCGGCGCCATCGATGGATCAAGCACCGATGGAATCGACACCACCACAGCATTGCGCTCAGCATTAATTCCCCGTTCCCAGTCACCAACCCAAACGGTATGGATCGGCAGATCCTCCAGACCGCTCGCATCAAATCCCAAGTGCAGGTGCAGAAAAGAGTGACAACCAGGAGTCGAAAGACGTTCCTGCCCCCAAGCCTTTGCAGCCATCTCGGGTAACAGAGCCGCCGTCCCCCAAGCATCCGCATTGCTCACCACAACATCAGCGTGAAGCGTCTCGCCATTGCTGAGCTCCACGCCAATGACACGATCACCATCGAGTAGCAGCTGGCGCACGTTGGCTCCGAGCCGCAAACTGCCGCCGTGAGACTCCAAGCCACGCACGAGTGCATCAACCACAGCCGCACTCCCTCCCCGCGGAAAGTCGAGGCACGAATCTGGGTCAAACCACTCACCAAACAGAGTGGCCATCGCTGCTGCATTGGTATCAGCCATCGGCATGCCACTGATCAAAAAACAGAGCAAATCCACCCAGTGACGCAGAAATGGATCCTGTAGATGACGGTCCACGAGAGGTCCAAAAGCACCACTGAGATGGCGGATGGCTGGCAAATGCTGAACCAGTCGCCCACTACGCCTCAAAAGAGGACCAATCCCATCCACAGATGCGGGTAACGCCAGCAATGGCAGGGCATCTGCAGCAGCTGCAATCGGCTGCAAGACGGCGGTGAAGCGCTGCCACTCAGCCACAGCCTCCGGTCCGCGCAGTCTCTCCACCACGCGTTCAAACCCATCCCCTCCAACCCCAACGCGGAGATGTCCTTCCGGGAACAAAACATCCCAGTCCTTGTAACTCACAACATCCAAGGGCTGATCCAAAGCACGCAGGATCTGAGCGAGGGGGTTGCTGCTTGGCCAACGTGACAAGCCACTCCAGAGGGAGGGACCAGATTCGAAGTGATAACCCTGACGTTCAAAACCATGGGCGGCGCCGCCCGGCTGAGTATGGGCCTCGAGAACCAGAACCTCCTTTCCAGCACGGGCGGTAAGACCAGCACAGCACAAGCCACCGATCCCGCTGCCAATCACGATCACCTCAGCACTTTTTGGCATCCATCACCTATCAGGGATCTCAGCTCGGGTCATAGCCAGTCACAGCTGTGATTGCGAAAAACACGTCCCAATCCAAAAATCGGTTGAAATGGTTGAAAGCCCAACGTCCGTGCCAGAACCATCCCCCCCAGGCCAGCAGCAGCTTTCGCTGTGGCGTCGAACGCCTCCGCTGGTGTTGCCGATGTTGGTGCTGAGCTGCGGGCTTGTTGTGGCTGGAGCTGTTGCCGTTAAAGGGATTCGAACCGCAACAGACACCGTGACGGTGACCGGTGCCAGCACCGAACGGCTGCGCAGTGACTACGCGGATTGGACCGTAACGGTGAGTGGTGGCGGTCTTAGCCAACAGCAGGCCTATCAAAATCTTCAACCTGATTTGAAGCGCACGCTTTCCTTCCTTCGCGATGCGGGCATTCCAGAAAGCAGCACCCAACTCACTGTTTTAAGAATGGATCGCAACGACATTCGCAACCGTGTGACAGGCGTGCTCACCAACACAGAGTGGACGGCACGTCAGTCCATTCACGTTGGCAGCTCAGATGTGGCCTTAATCCGAAAGGCATCCAACAACATCAGCAACTTGATTGGCGATGGTGTCTCGTTGGCGATTCAACCACCGGCTTACACCTACACAAAACTGGCTGAAAAACGCGTCGATATGTTGGCCAAAGCCACCGCCGATGCTCGAGAACGCGCGATTGCGATCGCAGGTGAGGCTGGCTCCGGCATTGGAGCCATCACCAATGCCGACACAGGAACCTTCCAAATCACCGTTCCGAACTCCACCAAAATGGGGAGCTATGGCTCCTATGACACGAGCACGATCGACAAAGACATCACGGCGGTGATGGGAGTGACATTCAGAGTGCAGTGATTGCTCTTCCCTTGATCCTGTTAGGCCTGTCCTGGCTACAGGAAGGCATCGACCAACTCCTGCTGGGTGGACGCTGGAATTTGGCGATGGGGCCTGGCACGCCTTGGTGGACCCTGCTCACCGCTCCCTTCAGCCATGGAGATCTTGGCCACCTGATTGGCAACAGCATCGTTTTTTTGCCTCTCAGCTATCTGGTGCTGTTGAAAAGCCTGCGCGGTTACGTGGCGGTTTGGATTGCTGTGATTCTTCTCGAAATTCCGCTCTGGATGTTTTGGCCGGTTGGCAGCCACGGATTATCTGGAGTCGTCTACGGACTTCTTGGCTACCTCGTTCTCATCGGATTTCTCGAACGACGACCGCTGGCCATTGCATTAACCGTTATTGCCGTTGCTTTTTACGGAAGCGCCCTCCCTGGATTGCTGCCCTGGGCCTCACCCGCGGGAGTGAGCTGGATTGGCCACGCGAGTGGATTCATTGCTGGCCTTTTGGCAGCAGGCGCTGTTTCGCGCGAGCCCCATCAGCCGTCAGCCTGATCCTCAGCTGATTTGAGAAAGCGTCCAGACAGACGAACTGCCAAAACAGAACAAGCGGCGCCGTAGCCAATAAATGTGGCCACTTGACCGAAAGACCCCATCTCGTAGACCTCTCCGCTTAACAACACCCAATCCACGAGTGATGAGGCGACACCCCACACAACAACCCAAACCGAAACGTAGAGAATCCCCCTCACGGCGGTGTTCACGGCAGCTCCTTATGAAAATGCTTGTTCAATTCGACGCTAGGCCAACCGTTCATTCAATTCATTCAGCCAAGGAGTTTCTTTCAAAGCTTCTTGAAGCAACCTGACATTGAGCCTGCACCTCGCTAAGACCTTGGGGTGATCACTTTGATAGAAGCAGCAAGGTCCTCCTATGTCTGAAGGCAATCAGCAGCAACCTGTTGTGATCAAGCAAGGAGGCGGCGGCACGGGCATTGGCTTGGTTTTAGCGGCCTTAATTCTTGGAGGTGCGCTTGTGTATGCCGTCACCATTTGGTCAAACACACAGAAAAGAATGATCGAAGCTCCCAAAGAAGCGATTCAGAAGGGAGTGGACACCCTTAAAAAAGCGATTCAACCGGTTGCCGACTAGCCAATCCCTCTTGTCTTGAGCAGGCAGCATGGAGGCCACGATCCCAGCCTTCAGGCTCCCTCGAGCGTTTGCTGCCGACTGTGATGGCGGTAGAGATCGGAATCTCCATCAGCTTCGGACTCAGCGATCGCTTGGCTCACGCGGGGCTCAACCGCTGCGATGCGCTGAGTGGGGATCACGGCGTTTTCTTCTCGAGCGATCGCACGCTGATAGGCCGACGTGACGTCTGATGAACCGTCGTGACGAACCGATGTCATGGCCGCAAAAGCAGTGCGGCCATGATGGCAGTCCTCCAACTCGATGACCATTGCTCAGAAAAGAGCGTGCTTCCCATCTGCTCTGCCGCCTGGATGAGCACTATCCAAATCCACCCATTCCTCTTGATCACAGCGACCCTTTCAGCCTGTTGATCGCTGTGCTCCTGAGTGCACAGTGCACTGACAAAAAGGTCAATGAAGTGACTCCAGCCCTGTTTGCTGCTGGACCCACCCCCACTGCCATGGCGGCTTTAACCGAAGAAGAGATTTATGGACACATCCGCCAGCTCGGGCTCGCCAAAACGAAGGCCCGCAACGTGCACAAACTCGCTCAGCTCTTGATCACCGTGCACGGGGGGACCGTGCCCAGCAGTTTTGAGGAACTGGAGGCCCTACCGGGAGTCGGCCACAAAACCGCCAGCGTGGTGATGGCCCAAGCCTTCGGAGTACCGGCTTTCCCTGTGGATACTCACATTCATCGCTTGGCGCAGCGCTGGGGACTCAGCAGTGGAGAGAGCGTGGAGCGCACCGAAAAAGATTTGAAATCCCTCTTCCCCCCTGAACACTGGAACAAGCTTCACCTGCAAATCATTTTTTATGGGCGAGAACACTGCACGGCGCGTGGATGCGATGGCACTGTTTGCCCGATGTGCCGCGAGCTCTATCCGAAGCGACGAAAGCCGGTGATTTGGAAAAGGCCATAGCCCTTACGCAGACCTACGTCAAACCTCTGTTACAGTTCGTTTCAATTGACGCATCACCATGGATCGCACCCCTGCAAACGACACCTGGTTCCAAGGAAAAGCAGCTCGTTCCATTCACGAAGATCAACTCAAGAAGGTTGAGCTCTTCAATGGTCGCGCCGCCATGATCGGTTTCGTCATCGGAGTGATCACGGAAGGACTTACAGGTCAGGGAATCCTCCATCAGATCGGCCTCGGCCCTCTCGTGGATGGCTACGCGACTTGTAGCGCTCAAATGCTTCCCTTCTGTTTCTGATCAAATCGGCCAATGTCTGTCAGCCCCTGGCCCTAAGATCCAGAGCTGACAGTTCAGGCCAATGGCTCGGAAGCGGCGCAAACTCAGCAAAGACATGGAAGCCGAAATCAAAGCGGCCCATAAGAAAGTCGAGTTTATTTCCGCCCTCATTCGAGACATTCGCGAAGAAGACATCCAAAACGAATACGCGGAAGCTTTTGTGCAAGTACATGCCGCATGCACCCATCTCGCCCAGCTGTACGACGCCGAAGGCATCACAGAAGAAAGTGAAGGAACTCTCGTTCTCTACAAAGGTCTTCTCAATCAATTTGAAGAAGATTACGAGCTGTAGAACCTCGAGGACATTTTCAAAATCTGGACCTCAAGCACTAATTTTTTTTTAAAAACCCGGTACAACCAGATGGGTTTTTAGATTGATTGGCATGCCAGACAACAACGATCCGCGCTGGTTCACGCTAGCGATGGCGAGCCGATGGCCCCTCGCTGTTGTGATTGCGGCATGGTCCGTCGCTCTTGCTGCGACTCAGATTCTCCGGCAACCCATCCCCATCGGACTGCCCCTAGGACAGCCGTTTCCAGTCCGCCTGGTCGGTGGAGTCACGGTTGACGAGCTCAAAGCACCTGTAAGCGTGAAAAGTGAAGGTTCGATCGCCATTGAAGCTTCGAAAAATCTTCCTATTGAGGCTCCTGAAGCCCTTCCCGTTCAAGGCCAAGTTGCCGTCACCAAACCCGTCCTGATTGACTCAAATCGATCACTTGAGGTGCAAGGACAAGTGTCTGTTGACGAAGTCACCGCCCCGGTCAAAGTGCAAGGTGTAGATGAAGGCCCTGTCCTCGTAGGGACATCCGATGAAGATCAATTGACCATCGGTGGAGCGGTAGACGTCACCCAGGTGGGCGGTCGAATCAATGTGCGCCTCCGAGATGCAGCCAAATCAGTCCTGCCGATTCCCTAAATGAGATCACTGCCAGCTGATCTCAAGCTTGCTGTTGTTGGGCACCTCGAATGGGTCACCTTTCTTGCCGTCAATGAGCTCCCTTCGCCTGGACAGATCAGTCGTGCCCATCGCTCTCTCGAGGAGCCAGCGGGTGCTGGCGCTGTCGTCGCTGTTCAATTGGCCAGGCTAACGGGCCAAAAAGTGGCCTTCTTTACAGCCCTTGGCAAGGATGAAATCGGCGAGCGAAGCGAAGCACGCCTGCGCGAGTTGGGTGTCACCCCAATCATTGCCTGGCGTGACCAACCCACCCGCCGAGGCATCAGCTTGGTCGATCGCAGCAGCGATCGGGCGATCACGGTGATTGGAGAGCGGCTGACGCCGATCGCTGCTGATCCACTGCCGTGGGAGCATCTCGCCGATTGCGCTGGCGTGTTCGTTTCTGCAACCGATCCGCAGGGGCTGAAGCTGGCACGAACCGCCAAGGTTTTAACGGCAACCCCTCGCCTTCGCTTGCCGGTTCTTCAAGAGGCGGGAGTCAGTCTCGATGCCTTGATCGGCAGCCATCTGGATCCAGGCGAGTGCATCGAAGAGGGTGCCCTTGCCCCAGCGCCATGCTTGCGGATCGCCACGGAGGGAGAGAGGGGGGGGCTCCTTTTCCCAGGAGGACGATTTGAAGCCGAACCTCTGCCTGGCCCCCTTTCGGAAACCTACGGATGCGGCGATAGCTTTGCGGCTGGAGTCACCGCAGGACTCGCCGCAGGATGGTCAACGACTGACGCCGTCAAGCTTGGGGCCCAGTGCGGGGCGACCTGCGCAACACACTTCGGGCCTTACTCCTGAGCCCAAAACGCTGCGTCAGAGCGGTGTGGGCGAAGCTCCTGTTTATGCATAATCTCAAGAAAACAGGAACTCAGCGAAGAAAATCACCATGTCTGATCTCAAGTGCCCCTTTAGCGGCCATACAGGAGCTACAACTCCAGCTGGAAACACAAGTAATCAGGATTGGTGGCCCGATCAAATTGATCTCGGGATCTTGCATCAACACCACCCAGCGTCAAATCCGCTTGGCGATACTTTCGACTACAGACAGGAATTTTCAGAACTCAACTTTGATGGTTTAAAAGCTGACTTACGCCAGCTGATGACTGACTCGCAAGAGTGGTGGCCAGCCGACTGGGGGCATTACGGCGCTTTGTTCATCCGTATGGCGTGGCACAGCGCTGGCACTTACCGCATTGGTGATGGCCGTGGCGGGGCCGGTCATGGCAATCAACGCTTTGCTCCCCTCAACAGCTGGCCTGACAACACCAACCTTGACAAAGCCCGTCGCTTGCTTTGGCCGATCAAACGCAAGCACGGCAACCAAATCTCATGGGCCGACCTCATCATTCTCACGGGGAACATCGCCCTGGAGAGCATGGGGTTCCGTACCTTTGGGTTTGCAGGAGGACGTACAGATATTTGGCAACCAGAAGAAGATATTTTCTGGGGTAAAGAAACCCAGTGGCTCACGGATAAACGTCACGACGACTCCGGAGCACTCGACCAGCCACTTGCAGCGGTGGAAATGGGTCTGATCTATGTGAATCCCGAAGGGCCTCATGGCAATCCAGATCCCGTTGCATCAGGCAGAGAGGTGCGGGACACCTTTTCACGCATGGGAATGACACCCGAAGAAACCGTAGCGCTTGTTGCCGGTGGACATACCTTCGGGAAATGCCACGGAGCATCCTCTGCAGATCAACTTGGTGCCGAACCTGAAGCTGCCGATCTCAACGCACAAGGACTTGGTTGGAGTAATCCATTCGAAAGCGGTAAAGGAGAACACACGATCACAACAGGCATCGAAGGCGCTTGGAAACCCAACCCCACGCGATGGGATCAGGGCTACTTCGAAATGATGTTTGGCTACGAATGGGAACTCACTAAAAGCCCTGGAGGCGCTTGGCAATGGGGGCCAAAAGACGTGAAACCAGAACACATGATTCCAGATGCACACGTGCCCGGGAAATTTTCCGCTCCGATCATGACCACAGCTGATCTCTCATTGCGGCACGACCCGATCATGGAGCCGATTGCTCGGCGCTTTCACCACGATCAAGCAGCTTTTGCTGAAGCGTTCTCTCGAGCCTGGTTCAAACTCACCCATCGAGATCTAGGTCCTCGCTCCTTGTATCTAGGACCGGACGTGCCAAACGAGGTGCTGATTTGGCAAGACCCAATCCCAGCAGTGAGTCACCCACTCATCGACGCAACTGATATCGCTTCACTTAAGCAACAAATCCTTAAGTCGCAGCTCAGCATTCAAGACTTGGTCACCACGGCGTGGGGTTCAGCCTCTAGCTTCCGTAGGTCAGATCGACGGGGCGGCGCGAATGGTGGTCGAATCCGGCTTTCGCCACAAAAAAGCTGGGAGGTCAACGACCCAGAAACACTCAATCGGGTGATCACAAAACTTGAGAGCATTCAGGAGTCCTTCAATCGCTTGTCTCTTACAGGCAAGCAAGTATCCATCGCCGATCTGATCGTGCTTGCGGGGGGCACAGCAATCGAGAAAGCAGCTGCCTTGGGCGGTCATCCGGTCACCGTTCCATTTCACCCAGGCCGAAGCGATGCTGGGCCAGAGCAAACCGACAACGCATCGTTTAATGCCCTGAAACCTCTTGCTGACGGCTTCAGAAATTGGAAACGGGCCGACTTACCAATGCGCGATGAGGAGCTGCTGGTAGACAAAGCCCAACTTCTCTCACTCAGCGCCCCAGAGATGACCGTGCTGGTGGCAGGCCTGCGCGTGCTTGGCGCCAACACAGCCGGCAACCAGCAAGGTGTCTTCACAGACAGACCTGGAGTTTTGAGCACAGATTTCTTCACCAATCTGCTCGACATGAGTACGGTTTGGACGCCAACCAATCACCAACAAGACAGCTACATCGGTTGTGATCGCAGCACTGGTGAGCAACGCTGGACGGCAAGCCGTGTTGATTTGGTGTTTGGATCGCACAGTCAACTGCGCGCCATTGCAGAGGTTTACGCCCAAAACGATGGTGAGAAGCGATTTATTGGAGATTTTGTAGCCGCTTGGGTGAAAGTTATGGAGCTCGATCGCTTTGATTTGCGCTGAGCTCATTCCTTAAAAAACCAGGCACAAAAAAGCCCCCTCGTGAGAGGGGGCTTTCTAGTTCAGTTGATCTGAAC